>CAINGK010000225.1 GCA_903848465.1 uncultured Verrucomicrobiota bacterium | reverse complement strand
CGGTGCATCGGCTCACGCCCAAGGCCTGGGCCGCAGAGCAGGCGGCACTGCGCCAAGCATTGGCTCAATCAGCCGTCCTGCCGATGTAGTTTGGCAGACAAAATCAAGCCCATTGCCACGGGGGCATGGACACCGGATACGAACGGACTCATGATGTAGCCACTAAGAAGGCCAACAACTGGGGGTTCTACGATATGCATGGCAATGTGTGGGAATGGTGCATTGATTGGTATGATAGTGGGGCTGCCTACCGCGTGGAACGCGGCGGCTCGTGGTTCCACTCCGCCGCCCTCTGCCGCGCGGCCTCCCGGTTCAGGGATGAGCCTGGCCACCGCGACAGCTGCCTGGGCTTCCGCCCCGCCCTAGTTCCATCCCGGTAACCAGCCAGGAGCGGAAGCATGAAGTGTGGAGTCGCAGGCGAGGGACGAGCCGGAGACGGAAGGCTTCGATGCTGGAGCTATCAAACCCGCGTAGCGGGAGAAACTTTTTTCAAAACCTGCTTTGCATACCGCTGAAATTTTTTCACCTAGTCTAAAACTGTACTATCAGCGACGAGTGCCCCTGGCCTTCGCTCGCCAAAAGATCAGGCCTGTGGAAAGAACTGAAGCCAACCCGAACAAGGCAATGAGCAGCGGCTGGCCATAGAATGCACTCACCTTCGCACGACCAGCATTCCCCGATACGCCAGCCTCTATTTTCTCGTATTTGTAATGGTTGATCCAATAGAATTGGGAGTCGGTTTCCCTGCCGGGGCGTTTCAACGGGAACAGAAACAGCCCAGCACCTCCGAGGGAATCGCTTTCGGCAATTTGGTCGTTAGTTTTATCAACAACTCGTGATGGAACGATCCGGCAATATTTTTGTAACTGGTAGGTCAAGTCAACGTAGCTGATGAGTGGAAGGACGAGCACAGTCACTGCAAGGACAACGGACACCAGATTACGATACGCAGGTGGAACCTGCAGGTGCCCCATAGATGACGGCAAGCGAAGCACTCCGTCATTTTCAGTTTTGGCATGGCGTTGATACTCCCAATATAAGAGGTGGATTGCGAACAATGCGAATGGAAGGATCAGGGTACCATAAACCAACAGCTCCATCATCTGGCAATCGCCGAATAGGGGCAGTTGTAACTTTTTTATATTGAAGCTGCGGGAATGTACATTGATCGAAATTGCCAAGTAAGTAGTGGGGATAGCAAGAATCCAGACAAGCGCTTCAACAAAACTCATGTTCTGCCGAAGTGCTTTCTGGTTTCGGTTTGAAGTACTAGTGATTTTTTTACTCATATTGATGGGTTTAATTTAAACGCTTAAATGATACTAAAAAACATTTGTTCCAATGATATAATCGCTAGAATATTGTAACAGGAATTAGATTTCACTGCGCGGACAGGCTGGCAACCCCTCACACGCCCGCATCATAGGCTTTAAGCCTATGGAATGCAGCTTGCCACCCCCTTCAGTTCTTCCTTTAATTCATGTGCCTAACCATTCCCAGCCATGAAGCCGGTTCTCGCCTGTCTCCTGCTCCTTTCCTCCCTCGCTTTAGTTCGGCCTACGAAGCGGGCGACACGAGCCAAAAAGACTATGGCGCCGTCGTGGCGCTGAAGAAGAATGCCAAGTTTGATGCGGCGGAAGCTGCCGCACAGGCGCTGGTGGCGGCGCGTACCAAGGCGCTCGGCGCGGAAGGCAAGGAAACGCTGCGCGCACGGCTGCTGTGGGCAGAGGTCCGCATGGATCTGTCCAAAGAGGCAGAGATGGAAACGCCATTGCGCGAACTGCTGCCCCTGATGGCAAAGAACCTCATCGCCGAGCTCGCTCGCAACGGCATGTCCTTGGAACAGTTTCGCGCCGCGCGGCCACTCGAAGAAGAAAAGCGCAACAAGCGCATCGACATCGGACTCGACGCGCTGCGCGAGTCGGCTGGCATCCAGATGATGGAGGCGCTGTGAACTGACAGCCGCCAATGCGGTTACGCTGCCGTCAGAGCTTCATGCACTGCCTTGGCGGCACGGGTGTAAGCCCCGCCGCTGCCGAGTGTGGCGACGACCTCCGCAAGCTCCTGCTGCAGTTGCTCGCGTTTGGCGGCGTTGCTGAGCAGTTCGAGGGTGGTCTTGGCCAGCGTTTGCGCGTTGAGGTTGCCCTGCACGAGTTCCTTCACCACTTCGCGCTTGGCGAGGATGTTAACGATGCCCAGGTGCTTGATGCGCACCACCAGTTTACCAATGACGTAGGTGGGCCAGCTCACGTTATAGATCAGCGTGTAGGGCAGTCCAAAGCAGGCGGCTTCCAGCGTGGCGGTACCTGAGGCCACGGCTCCAGCTTCCGCGCGCTGCATCAGATCATAGACGGTGCCAGTTTCAATCCAGCGCTTGGCCTCGGGCATGCCGTGTTCGTCGGCCATGTGGCGCATGAATCCGGCCAGTGTTTCATTGGCGGCGGAAACGGCAAAGCGGGCGTTGGGCACGGCTTCCTTGATGATCTTGGCCGCGTCCATCATGATGGGAAACAAACGGCGCACTTCATTGAGGCGGCTGCCGGGAAACCAGCCAACGAGGCCAGGCTCCCGCTTCCATTCGCGTTTCAGCGTCACCACGCGGTCCACCATGGGGTGCCCGCTGAATTCGGTGCGCAGACCGCTCTTTTCATAAAACTCCTTCTCGAAGGGGAAAATGCAGATCATGAGATCGAGCACCTTCGCCATGGTCTTCACACGCCCCTTTTTCCAGGCCCAAACCTGCGGGCTGATGTAGTAGAGAATGCGTCCCTTGTACCCGGCGGTGCGCAGGTTACTGGCCAGCCGCAGGTTAAAGCCGGGATAATCCACGAGGATCACCGCTTCGGGCTTTTGATCGAGAATGGAGTCCAGCACGGCATCCATCTTCTCTTTGAAGTAGCGGTACATCTTCACCACCTCCCACAGTCCGACGACTCCGGCGGTTTCGACCCAGTCTTCAACACCTTCGCCGACCACTTCACGCATCTTCGGGCCGCCCAGGCCAATGACCTTCATGTCGGGCTCCAACGTCTTCAATTCACGCAGGAGTCCAGCGGCATGGGTGTCGCCGCTGACTTCGCCTGCGATGATGAAGATGCGGTTCATGAGGTGCCCAGTGCGGCGTTTTTCTCGATTTGATCGGTGATTTCCAACGCGATGCGTACCGCTTCGGCACCTTCCTGCCCTGTAACGACCGGGCGGCGGCCATGGCGCGCGCACTCGACGAAGGCGGCGATCTCAAGTTTCAGCGGTTCGTCCTTCTCCACTTCCACAGCCTCACGCACGATCTGCATCCCGTCTTTGCGATAGATCCAGCCGCTCTGCTCCTGGTAGTCGAGGCTGAGATAGCTCTCGCTCTGGAACACACGGATTTTGCGCATCTTCTCTGGGCTGATACGGCTGGCAGTGATGTTGGCGATGCAGCCGTTGGCGAACTTGAGGCGCGCGTTGGCGATGTCTTCCCGCTTGGTCAAAACCGGAATGCCGACGGCATCGATTTGAATCAGTTCTGATTTTACCAGATGCAGCACGATCTCGATGTCGTGAATCATCAGATCCAGCACCACACCGATGTCGATGCTGCGGTTCGGGAATGGGGAAAGACGATGCGCTTCGATGAACCGGGGGTTGTCCATGCGTTCTTCAAGCTGCAGCAGCACCGGATTGAAGCGCTCGATGTGGCCGACCTGGAGAATGACGCTCTTGGACTTCGCGAGTTCGATGAGCGCCTGCGCTTCCGCATAGGATTCGCTGATGGGTTTTTCCACCATCACATGAATGCCCGCCTGCATCAGCGGCTCGGCCACTTTGCGGTGGAAGATCGTCGGCACAGCTACTGTGGCGGCATCCACCCGCTGGGCAAAGTCGGCCAGATCACTGGCGGCATGCGTGCCAAATTGTGCGGCAAATTCTGCCGCGCGCGCAGTGTCGGCATCATACACGGCGGAGAAGGTGATCGCACCTTCACTCTTCGCGGCGATCTCCGCCATGATGCGGGCGTGATTCTTGCCAATAGCGCCGACTCCGGCGACTCCGATGCGGAAAGGGGAACTCATACTCAGATGTGAAAAAGGAAGGTTAGAATTTGCCGGGGAACTTCATGCCGGGCGGAAGCTTGGGCATTTTGCCACCGCCGCCACCTCCGAGCATGCCGCCAAGACCTCCGAGTCCGCCAAGTCCACCCATGCCACCACTGCCGCCGCCTCCCATCATGCTGCCCATCATCTGGGCCATCATGCCTTTGTTGCTCATGAGCTTTTTCATCATCTCGAACTGCTTGAGAAGCTGGTTCATTTCCATCACCGGGCGTCCTGCCCCGTTGCAGATGCGCTTGCGGCGCTGCCCGTTGATGATTTCAGGGCGCTGCCGTTCTTTGGGCGTCATGGAGAGAATGAGTGCCTCGACGTGCTTCATGCGTTTGTCGCCATCTGCACCGATCATGTCCTTCATCTTGCCCATGCCGGGGAGCATGCCGAGGATGCCACCAATGGGGCCGAGCTTCTTCATCATGCGCAACTGGGCGAGCATGTCGGTGAAATCGAATTTGTTCGACTGCATGCGGGCGGCCAGCTTCATGGCCTCCTGCTCGTCGATTTCTTCAGCGGCCTTCTCCACCAGGCCCACCACATCGCCCATGCCGAGGATGCGCTGTGCCATGCGGTCGGGATGGAAAATTTCGAGTTGCTCGACCTTTTCACCTACACCGAGGAATTTGACCGCGCAGCCGGTGACCTGGCGCATCGAGAGCAGCGCACCACCACGGGCGTCGCCGTCGAGCTTGGTCATGATCAAACCCGTGATGCCAACCGCTGCATTGAATTTCTGCGCCACGCTCACAGCTTGCTGACCGGTGGCTGCGTCTGCCACTAGCAGGACTTCATTGGGCTCTACCACGGCACGCACGCGCTTGAGTTCTGCGAGCAGGTCTTCATCAAGATCCTGACGACCAGCGGTGTCGAAGATGGCGACGCCACTGCCTTGTTCCTTGAGCCAGACCATCGCAGCCTTGGCGGCCTTCACCGGATCGGTTTCACCTTCGGCTGGGGCAAACACGGGCACATTGAGCTGCTGGCCGAGCACCTGCAATTGTTTGATGGCAGCAGGGCGGTACAAATCGAGCGCGAGCAGCAGTGGTCGGCGGCCCTGCTTCTTGAGCCAGTTCGCCAGCTTGGCGGAGGTCGTCGTTTTACCAGCACCATTGAGGCCGGTCATCAGAATGCGCTGCGGCGGGTCAAGGTTCAGCGCGCTTGCATCACTGCCCAGCAGTTTGACCAGCTCATCGTGGAAAATTTTGACGATCTGCTGCCCTGGCGAAACCTTGAGCAGCACTTCCGCGCCTATCGATTGCTTGCTGACGGTATCGACGAGTTCTTTGGCGACTTTGAAGTCCACATCCGCCTCCAGCAGGGCCATGCGAATTTCCTGCATGGCATCGCTGACATTGGATTCACTAATACGGGCCTGGCCGCGCAGCTTTTTGAAGGCGCTTTCGAGTTTGTCAGAGAGGGCGGAGAACATCGGGAGAAAGTAAGGGGCGGTGGATAGTCGGCAGCAGCCCCTGCATGGCAACTGCGAAGGCAGGACGAATCAGAGGCTGGAAAAGGGGAGGTTAAGGCGCGGGTAGATAGGCTGCCGCGAGGTCAATCTTGAAGCGCCAGCTCACGACTTCGGCAGGCTGGGATGCCTCTCGCTGAAAGCTGAGGCTCAGAGCGCAATCCTCACGGCGCAGTTTGTAGGGGAACTGGAAGCGCACGACCATGGTTGCCGGGTCATAGTCCACTGGCACCGTGCCGAGACCCGCGATGCGAAGCTTGATGCTCTCGGGCAGGATGGTGCCGAGTTTTTTCAAATCGGCTTCGATGAGCGGACGGCGTTCGGTGATGACGGCGTCCGGCTTGGGCTTGAGCTGGATCAACTGCTCGCCTTTGTCGTTCTTGGCGTCTGCGACGAGGAATTTATTGGAGCCGACATCACCCCGCCCACGGAAGCTGGTGGCGAGCTTGAAATTGATGTCGTTGTCACCATGAATGATGTAACGGCCCAGCTTGCCGTTGGGGGTGTCCCAGGCGACTTTCTGGCCATTGACGGTGACGAGAGACTCGTAACCGATCTGCAGCCCGGTCTCCATGATGGCGTCATCGAAGTTGCCGTAAGGGTAGGCAAAGGAGGGACACTTGACGTGCAGGTTTTGCTCCAAGAAATCGCGCGAGTCCTTGAGTTCGCTCACGACCCACTGATGCACGTCTGCGTCAGTCTTCGCGTTTTTGGGGCGCTTTTTGAGGCTCTCATGGGAGACACTGTGGCTGCCGACTTCGCAGCCGTGCTCCATCATTTCCTTGATCTGCTCCCAGCTCATCGAACGGCCCGCTCCCCCGACATACTTCTTGTAGATGTAGATGGTGAAGGGGAAGCCAAACTCGCGCAGCACCGGATAGGCATAGGTGTACACGCCCTCCCAGCCATCATCCATGGTGATCACAATGGCCTCTTCAGGGATGTTTTTTTCGCCACGCTTCCAAGCCATCATTTCGCTCAATGAGATGACGGGAATCTTGGAGTCCTTGATGGCCTGCATCTGCTCACGAAACTTTGGCGCGGCGATCAGCATGGGGCTGCCGCCGCGATCACGAAAATCATGGTAGCCGAGGATCGCCACGACGGACGATTTGTTAAGTTCGAAGGCGGGAGCGGCCGGAACCTCTGGAGCCGGTGCGGCTGCTTCCAGCAGGGCGGTCTCCTGCAGTTTCTTTTCGATAGCCAATTCTTCTGGAGTCAGCGCCGGTTCCTCGGGCTTGGGCGGTGGTGGTGGTTTGGGAGTGACACCGCTCTGCTCCGCCAGGCGGCGCAGTTTGGCCTCGATACGCTTGCAGGAAGGCAAGGTGCCTAGAGCGAGGACAACAAGAATGAGCGGAAAGACAAAACGCATGGCGTTAGGGATTAGGGGCGGGAGGTCTTGGCCGGGTGATGAGCAGGCTTTTGACGATGAGTTTAGGACTGTCTTTGTCACCGGCGACGAGGCGCAGTGTCTCGCCACGCAGGTCACTGGTCAAGGCAAGGCTGCCAATACGCAGGATGCGGAAAGTCTGTGCATCTTTGGTGGCATGCTCCACATCCAGCTCTTTTTCGAGGATCTGGCCGTTACATTTGATCACGATCTTCAACGGTTCATCCAGCTCTGCACAGGCGTAATGCAGCAGGATGTCATAATTACCTGCGGCGATGAATTCGATGCGCCACGCGATTTCGCCGATGGTGGCGGTTTGCGCATCCGTCGGCGGTTTGGGGGCCACCTCTTGTGCCAGTGCGGGGGCGAGAGCGATGAGCGCCTGTTTTTGTTCGACTGGCACCGGGACAGGCATCGGCGAAGGCATGGGCATACTGCCAGTCTGAGCCTGCTGGGTGGCGATCAGATCCAGAACTCCACCAGCACTGATGATCTGCTGAATGCGGGCGATTTCAGCGTTGTAGGCGGACTTGTCAGTTGCGGTGGCCGCCTGACGTTGCAACTCGATGAGATATTTGCCGAGCAGAGGGATATGCCGCGCGCTCAGGCCTTTCTGGTAGATGCTTTCCATCTGGTGGAGGCGCGCAATCGTCGTCGGAGGTGGCGCTACTGGTGGTGTTGGCTGTTGGGCAGCGGCACCAGCAGCCAGACCCACCAGCCATGCGGCGGTCAAGGGTGTTCGCTTCATGGTAGTTTCCCTCGGTTTGCCTCAGCCGAAAGCGCCCAGGCTCCCGGTGATGGGCGGCGGTTTCTGGCGGCATTTTCGATGGCACTCAGCGTGGCGAGGAACGCCCGCTCCATGGCGTTGTGCTGTTTCTCACGTGCGGGTGGCACCACGGCGGCCAGTCCATGATTGACGAGCACATTTTGATACAGGCCCACATTGGGTAAAAACAGCAGCGCGGCCATGGTGCCGTCCTTGTCACGATCCGGGCGGATGAGCAGACGAAGCGGTTTATCGCGCAGGTAGCTGGCGGTGAATTCGCGCGCCGTACGACCCACCGCTATCACATCTTCAGCTTCGATGTTGAAATGTTTGGCGAAGCGGTTTACCCCGGCTTCATCCGCCTCCTCCACCGGTGCGCAATCAATCCACAACAAACGCACCAGCAGCGTACGACCTTCGTAAACCACCTTGAAACGTTCGCCGGAAATGGGTTCCTCATCAGCGAGGTGAGCATCCATAATATCTTCGAAGCCGCTTAACCCGCCGCTGGTGGTGGCGGTGCGTATGCCTGCCTGACCTGTTTTTTGTTTTCCCTGCCGCTCGATCCGGCGGGTTTCTACCACGATCTGCTCTTTCAGGGCGGGCTTGGTCACCGCGAGATCATTCAATTCGTCGAGATACTTGGTTGTGACCCCATTCCTGGCGGCATCTACGGCGGTTTTCAGAGCCGCACTGGCTTGCTGCATCGCGGTGGTGGAACTGGTCGGCGGGAGCGCCGTGGTGCTAGCGGCGGCAGCGTCCGTGACGGGTACCAGCCGCAGATTGCGAATGCGGATGATGTTGGCTGGATAGCCGTCTGGCGCAGCGAAGCGCAGGGTCGCTGGACTGCGTTTAAAATTCAGCGGTCCGACACGCACGGTGGTGAAAGTGATTTCATCCGGGCTATGCGTGATTTCAAAGCTGCGGTGGTTGTCTTCGTCGAGACCCAGCAAGGTGACTTCATCGAATTCAAACATGGCGGTCTGCTGCGGTTGGAGCTTCGACGACGCATAAACACTGCCAGCCACAGGGGCATCGCTCATGTTGGCTTCGAATTCGAGGTGGTAGCTGCCAGGCATGATGCGGAAATTCTGCCACTCTGTGCCGCTGCCGTTTGAGCGCCAACTGCCAAGCGTTTCACCTGACGCCTGGGCTGATCCCATCATTCTTGCCTGGGTCAGGGGCAGGGGAGTGGCGAGGCTGGATACGGTGCCTGCATACAGCGCCTGCAATTGTTCGCGCCGCTGACGAATGGCGCGCGCTTCTTCATAGTCACCAGCGGCGGCGACCTCTAGCTCTACCTTGGCCAGCGCACGTTCGTACTGCTGGGTGAGCAACTGGGAATCTGCCATCACCTGGCGCAGAAATACCGAGCGTGCGGTGGTGAGCGCAGCCGGCTCCTGCGCAGGTGTTTGCGCCAGCAGCGCCGTGCAGGCCTGCAGCATGCAAATTAGGACTGGTAGGTGGCGTTTCATCGGGCGGCTGGCACCAGTTCCACGGCTAGCAATTGCATGAGATTGTCTGTGATTAGCGCTTGCGCGGAGAGGGCCAGGGTGCTGCTGCCATCGCTGATCTTCAGCGTGCCCGCACTGCGCTCCTCCGGTCCTTTGAGTGTGGTTTCGATGGTCGTAGTCAGGGTGAAGCGCGCTTCTTTGATCAGCAGCTTGCCTCCCTCCGCAGCACCACAGCGGTAACGCAACATCACCTCATACCCCCCGGGCGGCAGCGCGGGCAGCTTCCAGGCGGCAGCAGCCCCCACCTTGGACCATCCGGTGATGGCTCCGCCTTCGAGTCGCAGGCCGCTCAGGGTGGCGGCGTCCAGAGGGAGCTTGATGCGGTCTGGCAGCAGCGAGGTTCTGAGCGTCTGCTCGCGGGTTTGCAGCAGCAGCAGTTCTTTGTCGAGTCGGGCCAGTTCATCCTGCAAACGCTTGCGTTCATCGCGTGCGGTGATGGCCGCGTCGTAATCACGCTCGGCGGCGAACTGCTTTTCCAAGGTGCCCAGTGTGGTGATCTGCTCCTTCACCGGCGAGAGGCTGGCTTCGATCAATTCGCGTTCATAGCCCAGGCGCAGGAGCGCGATGTCAGAACTCGCCCCCGGATCATCCGTGCGCTTCTCCGCCTTCGGGGCCGACAGGGCAAGCCCCGCGCCAACGAGTACGCATGCGAGAACGAAACCGGATTTCAATTGGAGATGAGAAGGGGGTGAAATAAGCAGCCTCATGTTAGCCAGAGCCCACGGTGAAACAAGCCCGAACTCAGAGGCTCGGTATTGAGCTTTTTGAACCCTTTCAGCCCGCGAAACAGGATGCGGGGAACCCTTTGTGACGGTTGCATTCAGCCAACGTTGTGTTCTATCCATGCAAGCTTTCTTGTCCATCATTCCATGACAAGTGAGTCACTGTCGCCTCGATAAGGGATTAAGGCGTATGTCGGTGGGGTATTCTTGACTCCGAGTGCCAAAAATGAAGGTGATTAAGGTTTGAAGAACCTATCTTTGTGTTATGCTGCTTGCCTCCCATCCCAACCAACCGAATGCAGAGAATGGAAGCAGAGCCGGGCAAATCATCCATTTTTTCCCACAAAATCCTAACACGTGCGAGCCTCATCATAGCGGGGGTTCTGATCGGCGGTGTACTGATGAAATGGTACGATTCTACGGAGGGGGAGGCTAACATTATTGCCGCTGCTTTCGGTCAGCCCTTGCCTTCTGGCCCTTGGGGGGAGCTTTACTCCACGCCATTCACCATTGCGGCACCGGAGGAACTGCTGCCTGTGCGCAAATTTGAAGAAAACGGCACGACCTGGGTCATCCCCAACTCACATTACGGCGATGTGACGCGACTATTGGAAACCACCGGGATGCCTTCCAACTTGAAGGCGGAATTGATGGCACCTGAGGTGCTGATGCAAACCCCTGCTGGCATGGAAATACGTCCTGCGGCCAAAACGCTACTCGCACTGCCCGCCGAACCACGCAGGAAATTATATCAGGCGTTGCTACACTACCCCGAGAATCGCGGGCAGATCACCTTCATCCATAAGGATACACTGGGGGATCGCTTTGGCGGTGCGCACAACGGCGAACATACGCTGATGCTCTTCAAGCAGTTGTGCTGCGAACATGGCGACTACCTGGTCTTCAGCGGCCTTTCGGTGGTGCTGGCACAACTACAAACCTATGAGGAAAAGCGGGACTTCATGCGCGGGCTGACGAGTCAGCGCACTCTGACGCTGCGCGTCCGCATCAGACCGGAGGCGGATGCCGCAGCCTTGGCAAACTACTGGGGCAGGGGCATCAAAGCCACTGATGTGCGGACCATTTTTGAATCCATCGCCGCCACACCCAGCGGCGGCACTCTGGGGATCATCAATGTGCTGCCACCGCTGCCCTCCTCCCAGATGTTCTTTTACCCCAAGCCGGACAATCCGTTGAATGGCTCCGCTCCGGTGCGCGACTGCCACTGGACTTCGTTTAACTTTTTTAAAGATGTGGCAGATCCGCAGATGAGTGATCCGGCCTACTTCATGCAAAAACTCAAGGAGGACTACATCCCTGCGCCGGGCGATCCACGCTACGGGGATATTGCCTTTTTCTCCAAGCCTGGCGGCGGGGTGGTTCACTCGGCAGTCTATCTGGCGGATGACATCTATTACACCAAAAACGGGGCGACATTCACGTACCCATGGATGCTCGAAACTCTCACGGACCTGCTCAAGCAGTACTCCTTTCAGGTGGAGCCGGGCGAAAAACTGGTGGTGAATTACTTCCGCCGCAAGACCTTGTAGGCATGACTTCCTTGAATCCACTGCGCACTCTCCTGCAGCGCCGCCTCGACCTCATCGCCGACCATGCCTTTCGGGATCGTGATGCGGCGGCGCATCTGGAGGCGTTAAAGCAGGTCTCCGAGGAGCTTGGAGCCGAGCATCTCCGACTGCGCGGGCAACTGCCGCCACGGCTGAATCATTTCCTCACCCAGGCCAGCTTCTCGAAGGCCTTGGAATATCTCGATAGCTCCGAGGGCTGAGCGCGTTGAAGTCGGTTCAACCATGAACCGCTTCCTTCTCTCGACCTTCCTGTGCATCGCTTTTGCCGTCACGGCTGTTGCTGGCGATAAACCCAACATCATCTTCATCCTCTGCGATGATCTTGGCTATGGCGATGTGAAATGCCTCAATCCCGACGGCAAGATCGCCACGCCGAGCTTTGACCGCCTTGCCAAAGAAGGCATGATTTTCACGGATGCACATTCCGGTTCCAGCGTCTGCACGCCCACACGCTATGGTGTGATGACGGGTCGCTATGCCTGGCGTTCCAAGCTGCAAAGCGGTGTGCTTGGTGGCCTCAGTCCGCGCTTGATTGAGCCAGGGCGTCTGACCGTACCC
Source organism: uncultured Verrucomicrobiota bacterium (assembly GCA_903848465.1). Lineage (GTDB taxonomy): Bacteria > Verrucomicrobiota > Verrucomicrobiia > Verrucomicrobiales > Verrucomicrobiaceae > Prosthecobacter. The sequence goes on along the minus strand of CAINGK010000225.1, from coordinate 1,419 downwards.
AGCATGCTCAAGACCCAGGGCTACTCCACGCACTGCGTTGGCAAATGGCATCTGGGCATGGACTGGGTGCGCAATGGCCCTACGGAGGAACTGAACATCGAAAAGGCCGATCAGGTGAACAATGTGGACTACACCAAGCCGATCACCAACGGCCCGAATAGCGTCGGCTTTGACACCTACTTTGGCATCAGTGCCTCGCTGGACATGGTGCCGTATTGCTTTATCGAAAATGATCATGTGGCGGCCAATCCCACGGAAAAGATCAAGCTCCTCATGAACTCGGGCGGTGCCGTGAGCTACACCCGTGAAGGCCCCGGCTCTCCCGGCTTTCGTGGTGAAGACGTGCTGCCCACCTTCACGCGGGAGGCGAAGAAAATCATCGAGGCGAAAGCGCAGCAGGGCGCGCCGTTTTTCCTCTACCTGCCGCTGAACTCCCCCCACACCCCCATCCTGCCCAGCGAAAAGTGGCAGGGCAAAAGCGGCATCAGCCTCTACGCGGACTTCGTCATGGAAACCGATGATGCCATCGGCCAGATCATGCGCGCCACGGAAGAAACTGGAATCGCCAAAGACACGCTCATCATCGTCACCAGCGACAACGGCTGCTCCCCGAGCGCCGACTTCCCCAAGCTGCTCGCCGCAGGTCACAACCCCAGCTACAACATGCGCGGCCACAAAGCGGACATTTTTGACGGTGGTCATCGCGTGCCCTTCATTGTGCGCTGGCCTGCCAAAGTGAAAGGCGGTCAGACTTCTGCGCAGATCGTGTGCCTCACGGATTTCATGGCCACCGCTGCCGAAGCCGTCGGTGTGAAACTGCCCGAGAACGCCGCTGAGGACAGCTTCAGCATCCTACCCGCGCTGCTGGGAGAATCCGGCAAACCTGTGCGCCAGAGCGTGATCCATCATTCGATTAATGGTTCCTTCGCCCTGCGTGAAGGCGACTGGAAGCTCGAACTCTGCGCTGGTTCCGGCGGTTGGAGTGCCCCCCGCCCAGGCAGCCCAGGCGAAAAAGGTCTGCCCGACACCCAGCTCTACAATTTGAAAACGGACATCGCCGAGAAAGACAACCTCCAGGGCACGAACCCCGAGATCGTCACGAAGATGAACGTCGAACTGGAACGAATCATCACCAGCGGCCGCAGCACACCTGGTGCACCTCAACAAAACGCCGTCCCTGTCGTCCTTCGCAAGCCCACGCCTGCCGCGCAGCCAAAAGCAAAAAAGAAGGCGAAGTAAGCCGGGCTTCACCCATAGCCAGAGCACCTCCAGCGCGGAGATAGGGGTAGGGACGGCGCGATGAACGCCGCCCCTCCCTCCAAACCGGACTGGCGGGTTTCCCGCATCCGGCTTTCCAGTCAGAAGTTGGCTGCTGCACGCAGACTCATGAGTTCCAGTTTCCGGGCCTCTTCCAGGTTG
>CAINGK010000224.1 GCA_903848465.1 uncultured Verrucomicrobiota bacterium | reverse complement strand
CGCTACGCTCGCCTCACTCCGCAGCCCCCAATGGGGCGTGCATTGCAAGGCTAAAGCCTTTTACAGAACAGACTTTACACCCCCCCAGCACTCCAGTCGGGCCGTACAGTTTCATCGGTTTGATGCCCAATGTGTCCATTGGTTCCACCATTTCCGGTGACTTGGGGTTTCTCCACGAAGCCACGAGTGCAGGATTTGGCGGTGTTGATTACACGATGACGTTTTATCAAGGCGGCGGAACCTTCGCCCATACGGAGATCGTTCCGCAACTGCATTGGATCCTCAATGATCTGGATGGAGAGTCCGTACAGACCGAAACGGTTACAGCCTTCAATGCCGATGGTCTGCAATCCTACCAGATCGGAAGCTCCACCAATCATGTCAGCGCAGTCCGGTCTGCTAGCAGCGTGTTGTTCACCGGTCCAGGCTTCAATACCAATGAAAATGACCCGACTGGAGCCTTTGTGCTGACCTATGCAGACACCAGCGCCGTCACCCTCAGCTTCCGGTCAAACACCAGCGCCAGTTCAGGATTCCCCAATGCCGTTTACACCGGTCTGGATGGAGACTTGAGTTCAAATCCCACCCTCAGTGGCTTTGGTACTCCGGTGGCGGTTCCGGAGCCTTCGGGAGCACTTTTGATCGCCCTAGCGGGACTGAGCCTGCTCATGCGTCGGCGGCAGTGAGATGGATTGGATATTTCTGCTACTCCCCCTCCCTCTTTCGCAACAGCCACTCGATCTCGTCTCACGCGCCAGTTTGCTTTGCCATCTTCGCCACCGCTCAAGGCGCTTCACACAGCAACCGCATGCCCAACAGGGTGTAGCGGGTGGTGGGAGCATTCCAGTTGCGGTAGGAGGCACGGGCGTAGAAGGGCCAGGTGTGCCACGAACCGCCACGGCGCACCCGCACCTCGCCTGCTGCCGGACCTTGCGGATCGTTGACGGGAGACTCGGCGTAGTAGGTCTCGCTGTGCCAGTCCGCGCACCACTCCCAGGCGTTGCCGTGCATGTCATAAAGGCCGAAGGCATTCGGGGCAAAGCTGCCCACCGGCGCGGTGAAGGCAAAACCATCCTTCCCCGTGAGGGCAAACTTCTGCCACTGCGGCCAGTTCTGTTTCGAGTCCGCATCAAAAACGTTGGCGACCTGCAGCAGAGCCTCAGGCGCGTCGCCGTTGTGGTAGCGCGTGCGCGTGCCAGCGCGGCAGGCGTATTCCCATTCGGCCTCGGTAGGCAGGCGGTATTTTTTGCCTTCCGTGCGGCTCAGCCACTCGCACAGCTTCACTGCATCGTGCCACGTCACGTTCAGCACCGGATGATCATCGCCCTGTTTGAAGCCGGGATTGCGCCAGGAATACTTCGGGTCACGCCCTTCAAAGGCATCTCCGCGCGCCGTCTTTTTTGGATCGTAAGCGGGGTTGTAACCATAGCCGCCCGTGCCATCGGAGATCGACTCCGGCACGTTGCCGGAGGCTTGCAGATACTTCGTAAACTGGCCCACCGTCACTTCATGCCGCCCCAGGAAAAAGGGCCGAGAGATGCGTACCTTATGTACCGGCGCTTCATCGCCGAGCTGCTTGAAGCGAGCGGGATCATACTGCGGATAAGCCTTGGCGAGCACCTCGGGTGTTTCATCACTGCCCATCAGGAACTCGCCCGCCGGAATCAGCACCAGTTTCATGCCAAGCGAGTTCTCGAACTCGCGGGCTGGCACCGCAGGATCAGCCGACCACGCTGGCAAGACCTGTACGAAAAAAACCAGGAGCGATAAGACAGGCGGCCACATAAAGAGCAGTTTCAGATAGGCGCGTTGTTTCATTTGCGCCCCACTGCTACGACTTCCCTTGGCGAATTATTGCAGGAGCGTTGAACGGGCAAACTCCCTCAAAAGCTTGACGCTCTGCCCTGCCCCAGTAACTGCACGCATGGCCAAACGTCGCAAACCCATCCGCAACCCAGATCACGGCAAGGGTCTGATCAAGCGCCTTGCAAATCAACGCTCGAATTCTGAGGCAACTCTGGGCGAGCCGCAGGAACTATTCACGATCATGGATTTCGAGGTGAGTTGGGGATATATGCCCGACCCGGCGGTGGCGGAGATGACTCAAGCCGATAAGGATCGCATGGATGATATCTGCCCTTTAGTTCATACGAAACCTCAAAGTCTGATCCAGGAACTGCGCGGTCTGGTCGCCCTTTACCCCAAAGTTCCATGCCTCACGAGCTGGCTCATCAACTGCCTCCGCTTTGGCACCACGGCGGAGCGCCAGGAGGCGATGGAACGCGGCCAGGAATTGTTTCGCCAAATGCCAGATTATTTCTTCTCCAGAACCACTCTCGCCGACCTTTGGCTCGACGAAAATAATGTGGAGAAAGCCAACGCATTGATCTTTGGGAAAGGCTGTGAACTCAGTGAGCTTTACCCTGACCGCAAGGTCTTCCACATCTCAGAAATCCGCAATTGGTGCTACATCTGTACTCGGGTCAAAATCCTCCTTGGTCAGCCGCAGATCGCCAAGAACTATCGCGACATGCTGGAAGATCTGGAGCCGGGCACGAAAATCATCCGGCATCTCGACTCGATGTTGTCATCGGAAAACACGCAACTCATCCGCCTGCTCAATGAACTGAAAGGGCTTGCTTCAGGTTCTAGGACTCGCGAATAACGATGTGGCTCCTCGACGCTGCCGCAAGTTCTCCCCCCTGCCAGTCCACACCTCTGCGGTGAATTTCGCGATAAACAGTGATTGAAACCTTGGTTTGTATTCCATCCGTTGCGAACGACTGCCCCCTACCCCAACCGCCCCTACACCTGAATGACGACGCGCACGAAAGAACAAGAGATGATCGAGGCCTTGCATGCGGGTCGTCAGGTTTATGGCACTGTGATTGCCTCCACTTCGCCGAAGTCCATTGAGGGTCTAGTGGGGCTGGACCTGGACTGTGTGATGCTGGACACGGAGCACATCCCCATGCTGTGGGATGACCTGGGCTGGCTGTGCCGCACGTACCGCAGTATGGGCATCGTGCCGCTGGTGCGCATCCCGCGCGCAGATCCCTTCGAGGCCTGTCGCGCACTGGACATGGGCGCGGGCGGCATCGTGGCAGCATACATCGAAAGTGCAGCCGAGGTGCAGCAACTGCGCGGTGCCACCAAACTGCGCCCGCTCAAGGGCCGCAAACTGGAGGACATCCTGCAAGGCCACACACCGCTGGAAGGCGAGCTGGCAGAGTACGTTCACGCACGCAATGCGAGCAACCTGCTCATTGTGAACATCGAGAGCGTGGCGGCCATCAACGCGCTGGATGAAATCCTCGCCGTGCCGGGGTTGGATGCGGTGCTCATCGGCCCGCATGATCTCTCCTGCAGCGTCGGGCACCCGGAGCAGTATGACCACCCGGCGTTTGAAGCAGCAGTGGCGCAGATCGTGACCAAGGCGCGGGCGAAGAATATCGGTGCGGGCATTCACAATCTGCCACGCGTGGAGCAGGAGATTCGCTGGAGCCGTGAAGGCATGAACTTCATTATGCACCGCACGGACTTCACTCTCTTCCGCCGTGGCCTGAATGACAACCTCAATGCCATCCGCAGCGCGCTGGGACAAGAGGCCGGGAAGGGTGCGGGGCACATCAATATCTAAGGCTTAACGGTGCCGTCGAAGACTGGGCACGATTCAGACTCCGACTCACCTGTTGGTGAAGTAGCTGCATGCATTCATTTGAATTCGTGCAGGACGGCATGATTTGTGGCATCTATTCAGCGCATGTGTTGAGCACGCAGGTTTGGCCCGCTGTTTGGGTCGAATGATTTCCCCCATCTAACCCTCGCCTTGTCATGACTCCCGTCTCCCCTTTTCGGCTTCGTCAGGTTGCCTTCATCGTTGCGGCTGGTTTGCTGGGAGGGATGGTGTGGTGGTTCACAGGGACATCAGCGCGCAAGGAGCAGGCACCTGCCCTAGCAGAGCATCACGCGGCACCTCACGCTCTAGGGGCGGTGACCGAGCCATCAATGCTCATCACTCCTCCTGCGGCTGAGCCACCACCTGAGGCTGAGCCGGATCACCCCTCCCATGAGGCACCGGGCGGTGGCACGCCTGCTTACCGGCTCTTTGGCAGCGACTGGGTGCATGAGCCGAAACCGGAACTGGCGGCCTTTGATGAGTGGGCCAAGCGTTACCTAGCAGCAGCGCCGGCTGACAAGGCCAAGCTCCTACCGGAGGGACTCGCCCTAGTGGCCGGGCGCATGTCTTTACTCAAGGACCTGATCAAGACGGACCCGCGGCAGGTCATCGCGTCCACAGTGCCCATGGCGGTGCGGACGCAACTGCCGCCCGAAGTGGTGGGACAACTGGAGCAGCGGGTGGCTGGCGTGGGCCAGGTGAACCTGCTGGGGAGCTTGGCAGAGCCAGGCGGCACGGTAGTGCAGTCGCTGTTTCGTTCCACCCTCGTGAACGGTCAGGAGTACGAGACCTACGTCTATGGCCGTCGCGTGGATCAAACAACAAAGACTGAAATCAGCATTACAGGCGTGGCGATTGGCGGTGCGCTAGCACTTTCAGAGAGTCCGGTGCGCGCCCTGGACCCCGGCGAAGTACCACCCGCCAATGCCGTGGTCAGCCCCATATGCCCGATTTCCAAAGACCCCACGCCCACGAACGCCACGGCACCGCAGAACACGGAGGAGACCAACGTGGTGGAGGTGGGTGGCAAGATCTACCACCTGTGCCACATGGTGCATCTGGCAGATTTTGAGCGGCAGTTGATCAATGCGGAGAACGCCGCAGGCCCACTGCCCGGCGCGCTGACCTCTGAATTGACGGCGGCAAACGGCCAGCCCGGCACCTCCGGCGTGAGTGGTCGGCCAACGGCGGCGTGGAGCACAGGTACGAAAAAGGTCATCGTCATCCGCGTGGATTTCTCCGACCTGACAGGCGCTCCAGTTTACCCCGGCACGAGCAACGTCATTGATGCAGCGTATGTGATCAACACCTTCACCCAAACGAACGGCATCTGCGATTACTACGCCCAGGCTTCCTATGGTCAGGCGGCGCTGTCCATCAGCACGTCAGACGTGACGGCGGTGCTGCGCATGCCGCAAACGGCAGCCTACTATGCCCAGGGCAACTTCAACACCACGCTGCACTCAGATGCAGAGACGGCGGCGACGAATGCGGGCTTCAATCTGGCAAACTACGACCGCATCGGAGTGGTGTTTAACAAGCTCAGCAGCATCTCCGGCTCCAAGATCACCTATGGCGGACTGGGAGATGTCTATGGACCGAAGTTTTGGATCAACGGCTACTTCGACTTCCGCGACTGCGCGCACGAGATCGGCCACACCTTCGGGCTACAGCATTGCAATCTATGGCAAGTCTCGGACGGCAATCCAATCTCCGCCTCTGGGACTAGCACAGAATATGGCGACCCCTTTGGCGTGATGGGCTCCGGCACGACGGACATCACCTACCACTTTGACATGTGGCAGAAGAGCATCCTGCACTGGATCCCGGACAGCAGCGTGACGACCATCAGCGCGCCGGGAACGTACCGCGTGTACCGCTTTGACCACGCCAGCGCGAACACGGCCAATCCGCTGGGGCTGAAAATCGTGCGCAATGCCTCGCAGGACTACTGGATCGGCCTGAGGCAGCTCTTCACCACCAACACGTCGCTGATGAACGGTGCGTATATCCTGTGGGGGTACAACTCGGTGGTGCAGGGCAATTTACTCGACATGACGACGCCAGGAGTGAGTGCGCAGGACGCCGCCCTGGCCACCGGAGCCACGTTTACCGATGCCGTGTCTGGCATCACCATCAAGCCCCTGACCAAAGGCGGCACCACGCCCAATGAGTACCTGGACGTGCAGGTAAGCCTTTCCCCGAACATCGCGTGGCAGACGGGCACCTACTACGTGGATGAAAAACTGGGCACCGTGTCCGTGGTGCTGACACGCAGCGCCAATAGTGCCGGTGCCGTGAGTGTGAACTATGCCACGGCTGATGGCACCGCAACGGCAGCGGCCAACTACACGGCGAGATCCGGCACGATTTCCTGGGCGGACGGCGACAGCAGCTCGAAAATGATCGCCATCCCCATCACCACCGCCGCCGCATTCAACGGCCTGCTGAACTTCACCGTGAGTCTGAGCGGCATCACCGGCGGCGTCATTGCCAACAGCACGACGGCCACGGTGAACATCGCCTCCGCAGGCACAACGGACCCAGGATTTAGCGCCAACTTTGTGAACTCCACCGTGCTGCAGACTCTCGTGCAGACCGATGGCAAAATCTTGATTGCCGGGTATTTTTCGACACTTCAGGATACCAGTTTCACGACCTACACGCGCAATGGATTTGCTCGGCTGAATGCAGATGGCAGCGTTGACACCACGTTTGGCAACGGTGCGGGTGCCAACATATCGCCAGTGATCGCCATGGCGCTGCAACCGGACGGCAAGGTGCTGATTGGCGGTACGTTCACCAGTGTGCATGGCACCACGCGCAATGCGGTGGCGCGGCTGAACACGGATGGTAGCCTGGACACCACCTTTGATCCCGGCAGCGGCTCCGCCAGCACGGTGCGGGCGCTGGTGGTACAGCCGGACGGCAAGATCTTGGTGGGCGGAGATTTCATCACCTTTGGCGGAGTGGCTAGCGAGTACTTAGTACGACTGAATCCCGATGGCACGGTGGACACCAGCTTTGTCGGCCCCAATTTTGCTGAAACCAACAACTGGCATGTCTATTCCCTGGCGCTGCAGCCGGATGGCAAAATCCTGGCAGGTGGCGTATTCTACTTTTCCGGGGGGCCGTTTTCGGGTTCTAAGTTTCGCGCAGGCATCGTCCGCACGACCAGCAGCGGCACCGTCGATACAACCTTTGACGTCGGCGATGGCGCACATGTAGCGGGGAGCAGTGGAACGCTCGTGCGGGTGAAGACGATTTCGGTGCAGCGAGATGGCAACGTGGTGTTGGGCGGCGACTTCACCGGATTCAATGGGGTGACTCACAATCATCTAGTGCGCGTGACAACGACCGGCGCGGTGGACGGCACCTTCACTCCCAGCGCGGATGGCAATGTCAGCACCACCTTAGTACAGGCCGATGGCAAGATCCTCGTGGGCGGCAGCTTTGCCAATCTCAACAGCACCGCCCAAGCGCACTTCGGGAGACTCAATACGGACGGCACTCTGGACACGGTCTTCGGTGCGGGGTCGGGCTCCACGGGCTCGGTGTATGATTTTGCCATGGAGGCGGATGGCCGGGTGTTTCTGGGTGGCGACTTCGCCACCATCCAGGGCGTGGTAAACATCACCGTGGCTCGGGTATTTTCTGGTATGCCAGGCGTGCCTGGGACCGTCCAACTGGCCGCCAGCACTTTGAGCGGCAATGAAGGAAACACGCTCACAGTCACCGCCACCCGCGTGGGCGGCAGCTACGGCGCGGCCTCCATGAACTACGGCACGCAGACCGGCACCGCAGCCAGCACGCGCTACACGCCTGCGGCAGGCACGCTGTCATGGGCAGATGGCGATGCAGCCAGCAAGACCTTCACCGTGTCGCTCATCAATGACGGCATCACAGAACCCAGCCAGACATTCACGCTGAATCTGGGAGTGCCCATCGGCGGCGTCGTTTCCGGCGCACCCGGCACAGCCACGGTGACGGTTTCCACCACACCCTTCGGCATCTGGGAGCAGGCTCACTTCAGCCTCGCAGATCTGTCCAATGCGACCCGCAGTGGAGACAATGCAGACCCCGATGGCGATGGCATTCCGAACGTGCTGGAATACGCCTTTGGCTTTATCCGAAAATCTCCAACAGCACGCGCGGCTTCAGCACTGCCACGCAAAACGTCGGCGGCGTCAACTACCTCACGCTCACCTATCGCACTCAGCCCACCGCCACCGATCTGACCTACACGCCGCAATCCGGGGCCGATCTACAAACCTGGAACGGTGCCCCCGTGCAGTTGGGTTCTACGGTGAGCAATGGCGACGGCACACAATCGCTAACCTTCCGCGACAGCGTGCCGGAGTCCCCCGGCCCACGACGCTTCATGCGGCTGCAAGTTACGCGCACGCCTTGAGGTCGTAACCACGCAATAGGGATCCTAAGTGCGCGACAGCGTCTTGGAGTGCTCCAGCCCTCTGGAGCTTTGCGCTGGCCTGGGAACGTGCGAAAGCGCCGGAGGACCGGCGCACTCCAGGACGCTGCCGCGAGCCTTCACCCGCTGGTGAGCATAGTCAGCTAAAGACACTTCCACCTCGGCCACAGCCCCCCGAACCAAGCGAGGAAGGGAATGACAAGCGTGGCCTGTTCGACCAGGATAGTTTCCAGCCGATCAGTGGTTGATGCCCAAGTCGGAGAGAGGGCGCTTAACCCGACGTGTCGGCCTTCGTTCCACAGGGCAAAGGAGATGGTGCCTGCAATGAAAGCGTGTAGCAGGAGGAGGCCCACCAGCGCGACGGTCATGCGCTGCGACCAGCGGTAGGGAGTGGCCAGAGAGAGCGCCAATAGCAGCGCGGTGGCATGCCAGAAGGTGGCATTCGGCAAATTCACATTGCGGATCGGACCAGAGCCGTCGGTGGCCAGCAGCTTGCGGTTAGCGATGACGATGCCGGTGGTGCCAGCCACGGGCTGTGCCTCTGGAACGTCCACCTCGCGTAAGCCGGTGGGGCTCACCAGCGTGGTGCGTAGTGCAGCGCGAAAACCCCGTGCATAAAGATCACTGGATCCAGACCAGCCGTATGTCAGCAGGCCGTAGATCCCGATTGTGATCAGGAGAAAGCGGACGACAGCCTTACGTTGTACGTTGGTTGCTTGCATAATAAACCCAGACACCGCTGATGAACAAGGTACCCATGATCAGCAGAGAGGGCCACAATTCTTCATGTACTCCATGCAGCCGCTCCGGCCAGCGGGCACCGGTGAAGTAAATAGTTACGATGCGCACGATGTTCAGCGCGTAAATGGCCATGAAACCGGCCATGATTCCGACGATTTTACGCTTCGCCCGGGCTGGATAGGCCAACACCGTGGCGCTGAAAAAGAGGATGATGCCAAGTGCGGAGCAATTGGGCGCAATCGTCATCCGAAAGGCCGGGGAGAAAACGGTGGTGCCTTCCAACTGTGTGGGTTGTCCGAGTAAATGAAGCAGGCCGTTCACTAGAACGGCCTGCACGGAGAGATAACGGCTCTCCAATCCGTCCCATCCTGGGATAAGAGGTACCAAAGCGAAGACCAGGGATAACACCGCAAATCGAAGCATGAACCCCCGCACCGCATTGCGGCTGCCACTTCCACCCGCGTCTCCGGCAATTTTGCGAGACACGGGCTTCTTGGCACGGGCAACCGCCATTAAGCGGCTCTCCTCTCCTCGCGCGCAATCGACATAGCAGCTATTCCGAGGAGTGCGCCAGCAAGGGCCAGCAGTGCCCAGAGCGGCATTGCAGGAACTGCGGAGCCGGGTTGGAAGGTTTGGTCCGCGTAAACCGTGGTCACACCATTCGCAACGGTCACCAAGCGGTAATGATAGGTCGTGCCGGAGGTCAAACCGGTCAGGTTGGCCGAGAACCCAACAGCAGAACTGCCGCTACCGATGTCAGAGGGAGAGGACTGCGAGGTGTAGGCCGTGCTTGTGCCATATTGGAAATACACCGTCGTATCCGTGCCGCCGGGATTCACACTGCCGTTCAAGTTCGCTCCGGATGAGGTGACACCGTTTGCTGCCAGCGAGTTCACCGGAGGAACAACCACGGTGATGATGTCGGTGGCAGTGTCGTTTCCAGTATAGACTTCACCGCCGCCGCTGACGGTGACCGTGTTGGTGAGGCCGGTCGTCGCGGCACCGCTGGTCACGGTGACTGCGAGAGGCAGGGAGGTAAAGCCGCTGCCCTGTGCGAGGGAGTCGCTGCGGGTGGCGGTAACCGTCTGACCTGACACAGCCACCGTCCAGCCATTGATGGTGCCGACGTTGGACGCGGAAGGGCTGATCCCGGTTGGCAGTGTCGCAACAGCCGACACGGTGCCGCTGCTGGCGGCATTGCCAGAGTTATACACATTGATCGTGACCGTGTCGCCAATGGCATCGCCTTGGGAGAACGTGCCGCTGTGAGTCAAAGCAGCCCAAAGATCAGGCGTGGTGGCAGAGGCAGGAGCCAGCGCCACACCGCGAATGGCATCCGGGCCGTCCGCTCTTTCGAGCACGATGAAGGACTCGCTGGCTGGCAGGGTGGTGGCGGCCAGATTGTCGGTGATGGCAACGAGCTGGTTTGGATCAGCCCCCTGGTCGGTTTCGCCGCTGACAGTCGCGGTCACAGCATAGATGGTCACGGTGCCGTCGCCATTGACCTGACCCGTGATGTTACGCAGGCCGTTGTTGGCGGGCTGCCATGGGACGCCGGTGGCTGCATTGGTGCCCGTCGGATAGTTGGCGATGGTATAAGTGTAAGGTACACCGAGATTCAAGCCGTTGGTGAGGATGTATTGCAGTTTCCACTTGGTGCCATCAAACGTCCACTTTTGCAGACCAGCGTAAGGGTTGTTGGCGGGAAGAGCCTGGGTGAATTTTCCAGCAGAGAAATCAGCAGGACTAGGAACGTTGGCCTGACCTTCATCCGCCACATAGAGCGTCGTGGCATTGGCAAACCACATGCCAAAGGGGTAATGCCCGTCGCTCGTCGTTGGGAAGCCGTTGAGAATCGTGAAGACTTGGGTATTGGCATTTGCCGCCGTTGGCGCACCACCGGAACCGATTTGATAAATCGTGTCAACACCGCTGCCGCCGCTGCCCTTGGCTGCATAGAAAGTGTTGTTGAAGGGATTGAGGGTCAGGGCGCGCAAGTTCATGTCCTTACCAGTCTTGTCGGTGGACAGGCCGGCATAACCGAGCTGATAGCCCTTAGTGCTGCCACCACCGGAGAGGAAGGAGCTCAAGGCAGTGCCGGAGATGGCCGAGCCATTGTAGAAGGGCTGGCCCACAGGAGTGGTCAGACCGCCTGCACCTGGAAGAATCATCTGAATGCCGGTGGACTGGGCATACATCGCCATCGTGGCGCCGTTGATTCCTGCACCGTTGCCAGCGCTGCCAGCAATGTAGTAGTAGGAGTTGCCGTCGCTGGAAGGAGCCAGGGTGACTGCACGGGTGTTGTCACCGCTGTAGGCGTCAATCGGGGTCACCTTGAAATTGCCCTGATAATCCATCTGCACCACGACGTGCTGATAGTTGCCATGGTTGCTCAAGGGGCTGGTTGGATCGTAGTGATAGGGGGTTTCTGCGTTGGAGACATCCAGCGTGTTGGCCGGGGCCATGTAGCCCATGAAAGTGATTCCTTTCGAATCATAAGTCAGGGTGACTCCCAGCTCGGACTTGGAAGAGGCGCTGGTGGTGACATCAACTCCCAACTGGGTCTTGATCAAGGCGGTCAAATCATTGGCCGTCAGGGTAGAGCTGCTGACCGGGCTGCCGGTGTACTTATCGATCACATCCATGTAAATGGGAGATGTGACACCGAAGCTCACGTCTGGAGCATCGTTGGTCCACATGTAAGGGTAGGTGCCGTCCGCAGTGGCCAAGGCACCATTCGGAAGCAATTGCCCAACGGTGAGTGTCGAAGAATTACCGGTGTAGTGAGAACGGGTGACGAGGAGTTTACCGGAGGTGGAAAGGGCCGTTGGAGGACCAACGGTGACGGTATTGGTGATCGTTCCATTGGCCGGGAAGGCGTCACCGCCACCGGACACGGTCACCGTGTTCGCAAGCTGTGTGCCAGAGGTCACACCGCTGCCCACCGAGACGGTGAAGGTCAAAGCCGGGTAGCTGGTGGTCACGTCCACCGGATAGTCTGGATAGACCGGAGTGCTGGTGCCCTGATTGGTGCCGATGGCGCCTGGGGAAAGCACATCGGTGCGAGTTGCCGTCACGGTCTGACCGCTGACCGTCGTCGCCCATCCGGTGCCACTGGCAGCGGTTGGGGTCAGTCCGCTCGGGAAGGTGGTGGAAACCGTGACCGTTGAGCCGTCGGTGACGTTGTCGCCGCCGTTGCTCACATAGACCGTGTAAGTGTCGGCTAAATCACCGGCCACGAAGGGTCCGTTAGGCGTGCTGGACACAGTCAGATCCGGTCCGGCTGGCAGGCTGACAGCCGTGCTGACCGAAGCCACCGAGGTAAGATTTCCTGCAGCATTGCCACCACTGACGGTGACGCCACCGGCTGGCAGATTGACAGTGTAAACGCGGTAAGCTGAAGTCGTGCTGGTAAGATTGACGGTCAATGTCTCAGTCGCACCGGAAGCAATGGTGCCACCTATAAAGGTCACCACGCCGCCGCTGTAGGCACCGGTAAACCCGGCGCTGCCATTGTCGCTGGACGAAACGTAGGTAGTACCGGCTGGAAGCGTAAAGTTCACTGAGGCACCAGAAACAGCCGCCGTGCCGGTGTTTTGCACCGTCAGCGTGTAAGCGAGGGTAGTATTGGTGACACCGGCGGTGGTGGTCAGAGCGGCAGTTGAAGGGCCGCTGGCGCTCACATTGATGTAAGGCACGTGGCCGACAATGACCTGGAGGGAAACGTTGGCGCTGTTGTTGGCAGTGTTGGACTCCGTTCCGGAAGTGCTCACAACTGCGGTACCGTGGCCGGCAGTCACCGGAGTGGGGCCTGCATCAACGGTATAGCCGCCATCGCTGACAGTCGAAGCGGTGACAGTAAGGTTGACCGCGCTGTTAGCAGCCACCGATCCACCAGTGAAGGTGACTACACTGCCGCTCACTGAAGCGCTGAATCCGCCTGCCGTCGTGGTCGTGATGCCCGACATTCCGGTGGGGAGGGTGAAGGTGGTGGTGACGCCGCTGGCGCTCACAGTCCCGGAGTTGGCGACCGTGAGGTAGTAGGTCGCAGATGCTCCGTGGCTCACGAATGTGGGGGTGCCTGGAACAACTGGCGAGGAAGAGCCGGAGACGGCGACGGTCAGGTCAGGCAGTGCCGTGCTCGTCGGGGCCAAAGCCACGCCCTTGATGAACTGCCCGGTGGGGGCGGTGTAAAGCGTGACGTTGTTGCTGGTGTTGATGGCAGGCGCAGCGTCATAGCCAGCGGTGTCCGTGATCTGGAGGACTGTGAGGCTAGCTCCGGTCGTGACAAAGAGATTGGCACCGGCGCCGTTACTTGCGGCGGTCAGGCCCACACCGGTGGCTCCACCGATGCTGGTAGCACTGCCATTCTGCACCCAGGAACTGCCCACCAGGGAGAATTTGCTGATGGTTGCACCATCAAGAATATACAGCACGTCAAAGGTGCTGCCATGGACCCCAGAGGAAAGCAGGTAGAAGTCCGATGCATTGGCATCTGTGGGCAGGCCGGTCAGACCCGTGAGGGTGACGGCATCCGAGGACAGGGTGGAAAGAGCGTTGGTGGTTTTCGCTGACAGCACATAGATGGTGCCACCGAAGCTCTTCACCACCAGGCAGTTGGTGGTGTTGCCATAGGTGGCGCTGGATGCGGTGGTGCTGTTGTTTTTGAACATCCCGACTTTGTCGTCCATGATCCAGTTGGTGTTGTCCAGACTGGTGGCAGTGCGGATCTGATCTCCCAGCGCAGTGGCATGCGAGGACACATCATAGGAGGCCTGCAGGGTGTAGTTGAAATTCTTGTCGAGAGTGGCCACACCGCGGAGGGCGATGGCGGTTTCATCCGTGACCGTGGCACCACTCAGGATGCCGGTGGAGTCCTGGAAGCCGGTGAAGGCCAGCAAGGTACCGTCGTTGGTGGTGCTGATCCTGCCGGTGGTGCCAGCGTTGCTCTGACGCAGCGCGCTGGTCCCGGTTGATGGAACCGGATAGGAATTGACGGGCGACTGGTTCGCCGTGGAGGGGCTCAGCTCCAGAATCGTGATCGGTGTTGCGGTGCTGCTGCCGATGGTCTCAACCGCAAGATTGCCCAGCATGAAGGCGGTCGGCACGGTGATGACGACGGTGTAAGTCTGGGTGGTTGGCGTCGCGCTGCCGTTCGTCACCACTACGGTGAAGGTGTTGGTGCCCGGAGAAAGGCTCACGGTGCCGGTGGAAGCCACGCCATTCACGGTCACCGTGGCTCCCGTATCCTGGGTTGGAACCAGGCTGACGCTGGTCTGGGTGCTTGACACGGTGGCAGAGTAGGAGGTGGTGCCAGCGGCAAACGCCGGAGACAAAACGCCGGTGCCCAAGGTGAGACCGCCCAGATTCGCGCTGGCCAGAATCGTTCCAGTCAACCCGGTGGGCTGAGTGAGGGTGTAATTGCCAGCAGCAGTGCCTGTAATCGTGCTGGTGGAGGTCACAGCGATGCCGCTGCCATCGTTGGTGCTGGCGAAAGTGCCGGTGCCAGTCAGCGCGACGTTAGCGGTATCACCACTGAGCACGCCTACGAGAGTGCCGGTGATAGTAGCGGCATTGGTGCCGTCATAAGGTTTGGTGGTCACCGAAACCGGGCTGATCGTCAGGGCCTTCTGGCTAACGGTGCTAGAAGGGACCGAGTTCGTCTGGGTGACCGCGCCGCCACCGGAGACGCTGACGCTGCCGGAGTAGGGCGAACCGCTCACCGTCGCGCTGGCGGTGAGGCGCACGTAAATCGTCGTGGCAGACACCGTGCCGCCTGATGGAGAAAGAATGGCTGTGGATGCGTAACCAGAAGCGCCCCCGGCAGTCGCAGAAACTTCAAATCCTGTGGGCGGCGTGACTGTGAGATTGCCGCTCAGACCAGAACCCGATACTGAGAAAGTAGTGGCTGACGAGGCGGTACCATAAGTGGTGCTGAGAGCGCTCATTGTGCCAGTAAGAGTGATGGTGGCTGCGGCTACCTGGCTGGAGGGCATGGCCAGAGTGACGGTGGACGCACCAGAACTGGAGCAGGTAATGTTGCCAGAGTAGCTTGCTGCGGCATCCGCAGCAGTCAGGCGCACATAGATCGTCGTGGCAGCGACTGTGCCACTGGACGGGGTGAGGGTGGCCGTGGAAGCGTAACCGGAAGCACCGCCGGAGGTCGAAGAAACTTCGAAGCCAGTAGGAGCCGTCACCGTGAGATTGCCAGTCAATCCCGAGGCAATAACGGAGAAACTGGTGGCTGCGGATGCAGTACCACTGACCGTGCTGACCGCCGAAACCGCGCCGACTGTGGAAATAGAGGGGCCGTTAGGTGTGAAGGCAATGCCTTTGCCGAGGTTGTTTCCCGTAAATGTATAGAGGGTGGTATTGTTTGCCGTGGTGACCGAAATGTTGCTATTGTAAGAGGCGGTGTCGGTCAATTGAATCACCTTGTTGGCGACGGTGGCACCGTTACCGCTGGTCACATAAAGAGTGGCAGTGGCACCCGAGCTGTTGGATTTGGCTGCAATACCCAGGCCGCCGAAAGTCGTTGTATAGGTCGATTTTGCGGTCCAGGTAGATCCGCTCCAGTAATATTTATAAACCGTGCCAGCCGTAGCGCTGGTGTTGCCGACAATATAAAGGACGTCGTAAGTGCTGCCGCTGTTTCCAGACTTAACCAGATAAAAACCGGTCAATTTGGTGAGACCGGTGACGCCAGGAAGGGCGGTCACGGCACCAGTGCTGGTGTTGACCGAGAAAACGCCAGAAGCGCTCAAGGCATAAACCGCACCCCCAAAGCTGCTCACACCGAGGATATTTGTCCCCGTACCCGCAGCAGTCGAAGGCGTGGTCTCGGCATTGGCAAGATAGATGCCAGCGTTGTCTCCGATGATCCAGTTCGTGTTGTCCAAGCTCGTAGACGTGCGGGTTTGATTTCCACTGGTGCCGATGTAGCCAGCGGTCGGCAAGGCGTACACCCCGTCCGAGTTGAGGGTTACGACAGAGCGTGTGGTGATGCTGGCCGCTGCGGCCTGGCCAAGGTCGGTCGAATTCTGTGCATTAGCCGCCATCACGCTGAGCAGGGAGCCGTCGTTGGTTGTCGAAAGATACCCGGACGTTCCGCCTGATCCGTTGATGCGAAGTGCGTTGGGAGTCGTCGCGCCCGGCAGTGAGATGGATTGAACCGGCTGCGAAGCACCGGTGGTGCTGACTTCCACCAAGGTGATAGTGGTATTGGTGCTTGCCCCATTGTCAGCTTGGGGGTGTAAAGTCTGTTCTGTAAAAGGCTTTAGCCTTGCAATGCACGCCCCATTGGGGGCTGCGGAGTGAGGCGAGCGTAGCGATGCCGAACGCAGCAGCCCCCAATGGGGCGTGCCGCGAGCGGTGGCGAGGGGT
>CAINGK010000223.1 GCA_903848465.1 uncultured Verrucomicrobiota bacterium | reverse complement strand
TCACTCCGCAGCCCCCAATGGGGCGTGCATTGCAAGGCTAAAGCCTTTTACAGAACAGACTTTACACCCCCTTAGGCGGTCAGGCCAGATTCCGGCTAAAGCCGGTACTACAATACAGCGCTGCGTCACGCGTGCGCATTCGTTGCTGGCGTGGCGCGCTGGAACACAGCCCGCCATTTGTTCCGCACGATCTCAAACGAGCGCCGGACCACGCGGAATATGCGTGGCAGAATGAGCCAGAGTATGATGAGCGCCGCCGAGAAAATGCAGAGTGCCAGCACGGGCTTCAGCAGCATCAGCAGCGTGCCCGCTACCACGGTGATGTCTTCGGCGAGGCTCAGCACGATGTTGGAAGCTGGTTCCGGTGAATGATTGGCCAGCAGGCGCGTGCCCGCTTTGGCACTGTGGGTGGTCAGGGCGGCACCGCCCGCGAGCAGCGCTCCGATCATCTCGATATGTGGCGGCAGATTTCCCAGCGCCTGCGCGGCGAGGATGGTGCCGCCAATGGGGCGAATCAGTGTGTGGATGCTGTCCCACAACGAATCCAGCCAGGGCACTTTGTCTGCGACGAACTCGATGGCATACAGTATGCCCGCAGCGATCAGCACCCAGTCATGGCCGAGGACTTCGAGGTTTTGGTACTTCGCCGCGAGATGCAGCGCGTCAAAGCGCACCAGCAGACCGGTGAGGAAAACCGTGAGGTAAAGGTTCAGCCCCGCTAGCGAAGCGAGTCCCAGCGCGAGCCCCATTTGTTCGAGGATTTGCATGAGTGCCTGATACCACAGGTGGCCGCAGTGGGCGAGGAACAAGATTCGTCGCATTTTGGAATGGTAAGTCGCGCCAGCGTTTTGGAGTGCTCCAGTCCTCTGGAGCTTTTCGCAGGCCGGTGGACTCTCGAAAGCGCCGGAGGACCGGCGCATTGATTCACTGCGCTCACCCTTCGGGCAGCCTGCGGCTGACTATTTGCCTGCGGCGGTCTTCGACCCGCTGCGCTCCGGTTCCAAAACGCTCTCGCGCCGCTGTAAACGCAGTGCCCTCCTCACCGACTCGCCAAAAACTCTAGCACCTGCTGGGCTAGGACTTTGCTGATACCTTGCACTTCGGCGATTTGCTCCACGGTGGCTTTGCGCAGGCGTGTCACTGAACCAAAGGCCTTTAGCAGCGCGGCCTTGCGTGTCTTGCTGATGCCTGGGCAGTCATCCAGGATGCTCTCTGCTACGCGGCGTCCGAGGAGCAGTTGGTGGTAGCCGTTGGCCCAGCGGTGGGCTTCATCGCGGATGCGCTGGAGCAGCTTTAAGGCACCGCGTTCATGGGGAATGATGACGGGATGGCTTTCACCGGGGCGATAGACTTCTTCGTGCTCTTTCGCGAGGCCGATGATCGGCAGCTCATGCAGCCCGAGTTTCTGCAACTCAGCCACCGCGACGCCGAGTTGGCCTTTGCCACCATCCACGATCACGAGATCGGGTAGCGTGACGAATCTGTTGCTGGTTGCCGCAACGCGTTCCAGCGCTTCTGCGGGAGCTTCCTGGGAAAACTCGGCGTCGTCACCTGCCACCTTGCGGCCTTCGAGCAGGATGCGCGAAAAACGCCGACGAATGACTTCGGCCATGCTGATGAAGTCGTTCTGACCTGTGACCGATTTGATGCGGTAGCGGCGGTAGTTGGAGTTGTCCGGCACGCCGTTTTTAAAGCGCACCATGCTGGCCACGCAGTGCGCGGTGCCGATGTTCGCGATGTCAAAGCACTCCATGACGAGCGGTGCTTTTTCCAGGTGCAGCAGTTCCTTGAGCTCCTGCACATCTGCCATCGGGTCGATGCTGCGGATGACGCGCGCCCGGGCACCACGCTCGAAGGTGCGGGTGGGAATGAGGGTCTTTTTGAAGTCTTCGATCATGTCGCGCAACTCGGCGGCTTTTTCAAAGTCGAGCTTTGCAGCGGCATGCTGCATCTCGCCCTCAAGAGCAGTGACGAGATCCTTCGACTTCCCATCCAGGAACTCGCAGGCCTGCTCGACGCGTTTCTTGTAGTCCTCCTGCGAAATGCGCAGGATGCAGGGCGCGGAGCAGTTCTTGATGATGTCGTTGGAGCAGTGCTTGTAGTCTGCCTCGCCGGGCTTCAGCGGGCGGCAGACGCGCAGGCCGAATTTCTTGTTTAGCCAGTTCAGCGTGGTGCGCAGCGCCATGCCGTGCGGAAAGGGACCGAAGTAACGTGCGCCATCCTCTTTCTTGAGCCGGGTGGTGGACAGCCGGGGCATGGCATCGCCCATGTGTACGCGCACGAGGAAGTAGCGTTTGTCGTCGCGAAAGCTGACGTTGTAGCGCGGGCGGAATTCCTTGATGAGCCGCCCTTCCAGCACCAGCGCCTCGGTGTCGTTACGCACCTCGTGCAGGTCAAAATCCCAGATGCTGGCGATGAGCGCCCGTGTCTTCCTGTCCGCCAGCTTCGAGCGCGCCGGGGTGAAGTAATTTGCCAGTCGCTTGCGCAGATCCCGCGCCTTGCCCACGTAGATTACATTGTTCAGCCGGTCCCGCATGATGTACACGCCCGGCACATGCGGCACATCACGCAGCTTGGCGAGGAGATCAGGTTTCTGGCGGGCGGTGGACATCCTTGTTTCATACGTGCCTCAGCGGCGGCATTGGTGCAAATGCATCTATCTCACGAAGGCATTACACGCCACGGATGCACCGCCTCGGAAATCCCCTTCAGTTGCATCGGTGGCATCGGCTCCGCGTTGATAAAGGACGTGGCATCTTCATAGGTCTCCTCGTCCATGACGATCTCCCCCGCCTGCGCGATGCTGCACAGGCGTGAGGCCAGATTCACGCGGTGGCCCAGCACCGTGTAGCTCAGGCGCTGGTCCGAGCCCATGCACCCCGCCACGACGGATCCGGTGGCGAGGCCGATGCCCACCTCCAGCGAGTGCTTGGTTACCTCGTTCAATTTCCGCCGTACTTGGAGCATGCTCAGCGCGCACTGCACTCCACGCACCGCGTCTTCACCGGTGCTCTGCGGCGCACCAAAGAGCACCATGATCAAGTCACCCACAAACTTGTCCACGATGCCGCCATGCTGGTAGGCGATGTCGGTGAGGGCGGTCATGTGCTCATTGAGCAGTTCGATGACGTCTGCGGGCGGCATGTTCTCCGTGATGGCGGTAAAACCGCGAATGTCGCAGAACAGCATGGTGACGTGCCGGATTTCACCGCCGAGAGTGCCGCTTTGCGTGATCAACTGTTCCGCCACAGAACGGTCGGCCACGGCATTGAGCACGCTGCGGTACTTCTCCTGCAGCGCCAGCCCGGCGGCCATTTCGTTGAAGGAGGCTGCCAGTTTGCCCAGCTCGTTCTGACTGCGCACCGGCACTCGCACATCGAAGTTGCCATGCTCGATCTGGTGAGTGCCGCTGACGATCTCGCTGATCGGTCCTGACAGCCCGCGTGAAATATACAGCACCGCCATCAACGCGATGAGCAACGACACCACCCCCAGCACACCCACATCCCACCGCAGGTCGGCCAGTTCATTGTCCATGGCCGCGAGCGGATACAGGTTCACCTGCGCAGCGAGCGGGAAGGGGGAGCCGGGGTTCAGCACCCGGTAGTAAATCTGATGGCGCTGGCCATGGATCGGTACGGCCATGCCGCGCTGCGTTTTGTGCGTGTGGTGGATCGAGTCGGCGATGTGGGCGGCGACGATTTCCCGCTCGTTCTTGGGAATGGTGGTGCTGACCAGCCCCTCTTCGACCCACACGCCGCTCATGATCTCGCCGAGATCGGAATGCTTGGTCTGTTCATAGAGCACTTTTTCAGCCAGCACCTGCAGCGGGAGGCCAAACAGAAATGCTCCAAGGAATTTGCCGGATTCTGGCTCTCGCAGAGGGGTGATGTAAACCTCGCGCACTTGCTCACTGCGGTTGTCCTCACCGTACTCGACACGCAGATAGCCGACCTCCTGCTCCTTGAGAATGTCCTCCAGCTTGCGGCCTCCCAGCCACTGCAGCTTGCCGGACTTGCGGCGAAATTCGGCGCTGGTGGCGCTTTCTTTGGGCACTATCGGCGGTAAAATGTCCCGCCCGCCGGAGACGTTTTTTTTCGGTGACACGAGGAAATTGCCCTCGGGGTCGATGAGGGCGATGTAGGGCATCTGGGAGAGCGGCAGGCGTATCCCCGGTTGGTTCCTGGTTTTATCCTTGTCCTTCTCTTTGTCCTTGTCACTGCCGGTCAGGTGTCCCGCAAGCATCTGGGAGAGATTCGGCGCCGGGCCGCTGCCCCCCAGTCGCAGGAGACCGCCCGGTAGTTCGCTCAGCAGACGGTCACCGGACAAGGACTCCAGCTGCGAGCGCAGCAGTTGCCCGGCGGCGGAGAAGTCTTTCTTCGAAATGGCCGTCAGCAGCTCCGGCTGCTTGGCGATCTTGTCGAGCACGTTGGACAGCCCGTCCATGCGCTTCTTTTTCGCCGAGGAGTAGTTGCCGATCTGGGAGTCAAACTGCTCCTCAAACAGCTTGCGGTAGGACTGCATGAACTTCACCTCCGCCAGCACCAGCGTGGCGATGGTGATGCCCGCGACGACGGGAAATACGGTGAGGATGAGCTTGGCGCGAAAGCTGTGGAACCACTTCATGCAGATTGTCACGAACGTGACGTGGAATGAACCCCTAGCTCGGCGGGAGGTTGCTCAGCGCACGCGTTTCATCGTGTAGGTGCCGTTGTCCATGGAGCAGCGGTAGTTGGCCTTGAACTCATCGCCCTTGATGGTGCCTTCGTAATAGTAGAGGCCGCCGAGCGATTTGGGCATCTTGTGCGCGCCTTTGAAGACGTAGGTGCCGTCCTTTTGCATCTTCACGGTATGTACGGCCTTGTAGCTGCCGCTGAGGATCTTCTTCCAGGTGGCGTGGTAGAAGAATTCGTGGTCGCCTTGGATATTGATGGCGCTGGAGGTGACGCAGCGCAGTGCTCCATGGTGACCACTGGCGTCACTATGCCAGGTGCCCTCCCACCTGCTTGGAGGCAGTTGGTTTTGGATGGACTCCTGGGTCGTGATAATGGAGTTTGGAGCAATGACATAGCCGCCAGCTTTCCATGCGGAGCGAAATCCTGAGCTGCAAGAGGGCAGGCTGGAGGTCAAAATCAGGCCAAGGGCAAGGCGGAGGAGGAAGGCGCGTTTCATGGTTGTGAAGTGGAGTAGGAACGCCGCCATCGCCACGTCTTTTTCGTTCATCATGGGGTATTCTCCCACTTGCTCCGGTGAATATTCGCGATAATTACCCCAGAACCGTCAAACCCACCCACCCTACCATGGCCTTTACCCTCCCCCCGCTGCCTTATCCCACGAACGCGCTTGAACCCACCATCGACCAGCAGACGATGGAGATCCATCACGGCAAGCATCACAACGCTTACGTCACCAATCTGAACAACGCCATCGCTGGCAAGGCCGACCTGGAAGCTCTTTCCATCGAAGACCTTTGCAAAAACATCTCCAAGCTGCCTGCCGACGTGCAGGGGCCGATCCGCAACAACGGCGGCGGTCACTTCAACCACACCCTGTTCTGGAACATCATGGGTCCGAACGCCGGTGGCGCTCCGACCGGGGCTCTCGGTGAGGCCATCACCGCGACCTTCGGCAGCTTCGACGCTTTCAAGGAAGCTTTCGGCAAGGCTGGCATCACCCGCTTCGGCTCTGGCTGGGCCTGGCTCATCGTGAAGGATGGCAAGCTCGCCATCACCTCTACCCCGAACCAAGACAACCCGCTCATGGACGGCAGCGGCACGCCAATCCTCGGGCTGGATGTCTGGGAGCACGCCTATTACCTCAAGTATCAGAACAAGCGCCCTGACTACATCGGTGCTTGGTGGAACGTGGTGAACTGGACCGAAGTCGCAGCCCGCTACACCGCCGCCCTCGGCTGATTCCCGCTGGCTGACACACTCGTCTTCCCACAAAGCGCGGAACGGCCCAGCCCGTCCCGCGCTTTGTCGCTTTCAGCTCCAAATGAAACCAACGCGAATGGCCACGAATACCCGCGAATAACCACGAATCAGAACCCCACCCAGCGCCATTCATTTAAATTCGCGATCATTCGTGGCCATTCGCGTTGAAATCATCTCCCCTTTCAGTCCTTCTGATTTCATCATTTCTGTTCCCCCCATTCCCTTGCTTACCATTCCTTTGCCAAATCAGATAACCATTCGCCTCCCTCACTGATTCACTAGCGTCCCTCTGCCTCCTCTCAGTCTTCCGTCATTCTGATTTCGTCCTCCCCCCCATGTCCATGGTTCTCCATCGCCTCCGCAACGGCCTGATCTATTCGCAGGACTTCGCGGAGTATCTGGACTCGAAGCACAGTGAGGAGTCCATCGGTCATCCGGGGGATGTCCTGCACATTGACTACGTGCGCTGCGCCCAGGGCGAGCTCAGCGGTCAGGAATGGTGCCAGCTCACTTGGATCAGTGGTGCCCAGGCCGCCACCGAGCACCGCCACCAGATCGGCGGCACCGAGGTGTACATTCATCGCCAGGCCATGCGCGGACTCAAGAATCGACTGCTGCATTTTGATGGTGCGAATGTCGTCGTAAAACAATGACGAATGCAGTGGTGAAACAATGACGAATGACGAATGCAGAATGACGAATGAAATACATATGACCGAAGTGTCTTTCGCGTGGGTTTGTGGCCATGCGCATCCATTCGCTTTGGAGGCTTCCGGTCATTCATTCGACATTCGTCATTCGACATTCGTCATTTCCCCCTAATGCCCACTTTAGCCGACATCGGAGAAGACAATCTCATCCGCAAACTCATGCGCGGGGTGAAGCTCGACAGCGATGTCATCGCCGGGGCGGGAGATGACTGCGCCGTCGTGCGCAGCACCAAGGACGAACACACACTGCTCAAAACCGACGCTCTCGTGCAGGACGTCCATTTCACGCTCGATACACCGCCGAAACTCATCGGGCGCAAGGCCATCGCCCGCGTGGTCAGCGACTTCGCCGCCATGGGCGGCACCCCACGCCATGCCATGATCACCCTCGTGGCACCGCCGAGCATGCAGGTCGAGTTTCTCTCCGAGATCTATCGCGGCATGCGTGCCATCGCCAAGGAGTACGGCATCAACATCGTCGGTGGCGAGACCTCGCGCGGGCTGGTGCTCATGCTGTCCATTTCCATGAGCGGCACCGTCCCCTCCAAGCGCTGGCTCTCCCGCAGCGAGGGCAAGGCGGGGGATGTCCTGCTCGTCACCGGCCGACTCGGCGGTTCGATCAAGGGCAAGCATCTCAAATTTCAGCCGCGCCTCGCAGAAGGGCGCTGGTTGTCCGAAAACGCCCATCCGCACGCCATCATGGACATCAGCGACGGCCTCGCCAAAGACCTCCCCCGTCTCGCGCTCGCCAGCGGTACGCATTATCAGGTCAACGTGGCCTCACTGCCCTGCAACCCCGGCTGCACCTTTGATCAGGCCTGGGGCGATGGCGAAGACTACGAGCTCCTGCTCGCCGTCAATCCGCGCAGCGTGAAGTCGCTGCTGCCCAAATGGCACGCCGCCTTCCCCAAGCTCCCGCTCACCATCATCGGCAAACTCGTCCCCCCCGGCGAAGGCCGCCCGCCGGACTTTGAGAGCACTGGCTGGGATCACTTTGCGTTGAGTGCGGACGTATGACGATTCTGCAGACAGCCGATGATGCCCTCGCCTGGGGCACCCAACTCGCGCCGACTCTCGCCGCTGGGGATGTCATCGCTCTGTGCGGGACGCTCGGCGCAGGCAAGACGCAGATCACGCGTGGCATCGTCGCTGGCATGGATTCGCAGGCTGCCGTGACCAGCCCCACCTTCACGCTGGTGCATGAGTATCTCGATGGTCGGCTGCCGGTTTTCCATTTTGACTTCTACCGCATGGACTCCGCCGCCGAGGTCATCGGCATCGGCTGGGACGAGTTCCTCACCGAACCCGGCGTCATCATCGTCGAATGGGCCGACATGTTTCCCGACCTCCTGCCACCGGGGACTCGCTGGTTTCACATTGAGCCGCAGCCTGATGGTTCACGGAATGTAACGGAAAACACCCGGACATTGGGATAGCCGAAAAAATGGAAAGAGATGAAAAAATGAAGATCAGAGAGGCATGGATTTCACCACCGGAATCACAGAGATACCCCAAGGGCTCTGAGCCCAGAGTCTGTGCAGCTCGGAGGCCGCAGTGGTTGAACTTCTGAGTTTTTTCCCTTTTCCCCCTTTTTCGGCCAATCCCTCATGCCATCCACACTCCTCGCACTCGACCTCTCCACCGCCCACGGCAGCATCGCCGTCGTGCGGGGCGATGACGTGCTCTTCCGCTCCACCTTCCAGTCCGAACGTTCCCACAATGCCCAGGTCTTCGCCCCGTTGCGTGAGGCTCTGGCCGCCGCTGGCAGCGAACTCACCGGCATTGTCATCGGCAACGGTCCCGGCTCCTACACGGGCGTGCGCATTGCCATCGCCGCCGCGCAGGGCATCGCACTTTCGCGGAATGTCTGGTGCGTGGGTTGGTCATCCCTCACCGCGCCGGATGTGGCGGCACCTGCGAGTTACAACGTCATCGGCGACGCACGCCGCCAGAGCTTCTACCTGGCCCGCGTTGAGAATGGCAGGCTGCTGCCCGATCTCGACATCGTCTCCGCCGAGGTGGCCCGTGAACGCATTTCCGATGACCGGGAATGGTTCACGTTCGATCCCAAACCACCGCTGGGGCTGACCAGTCTGCGCACCGCCAGACCGGATGCCGCGAACCTCGCCAAAATCGTTCAATCCTTGCGCACCGACGAACTTGAGGCACTCGTCGCCCAGCCCCTCATTCCGCATTACCTCGCCGAGGCTTTCATCACGCTCCCCAAGCGCCCGGTCCATACCTCCACTCCATGACTCCCGAACTCATCTCCAACCACGTTTCTGTCTGGGGCGAAGGCCCGATCTGGCATGGCGACCGCCTGCTGTATGTCGATATCGAATCGTACAAGATCATCGCCCTCACACCCGCGACCGGCAAAGAGCAGATCTGGGACGTCGGCCAGCGCGTGGGCACCGTCGTGCCACGTGCCAGCGGCGGGCTCGTCTGGGCGGGTGACCATGGCTTCTTCTTCCTCGACGAAGCCACCGGAATTAGCACGCCCATCGCCGATCCTGAGCCTGGCCTTCCAGACAACCGCTTCAATGATGGCAAGTGCGATCCCGCAGGCCGTTTTTGGGCCGGCACCATCTGCCTGGAGAAACGCGCCGACGCCGCGCTCTACTGCCTGCACGCCGATCTCCGTGTGGAAAAGAAATTCTCCCCCGTCACCAACTCCAACGGCATCATCTGGAGCGGAGACGCACGCACGATGTTTTACATCGACACGCCCAGCAAAAAAGTCCGCGCCTTCGACTTCGACAGCGCCACCAGTGCCATCAGCAACGAGCGCGTGGTCTGGGACACCAGCGCCGATCCCTCATCTCCTGATGGCATGACCATCGACACCGAAGACCGTCTCTGGATAGCCTTCTGTCACGGCGCCAAGGTGGTGTGCTTCAATCCTGCCACGCAGCAGGTGGAGATGCAGATCAACCTTCCCTGCGTCGAAACCACCGCCTGCGCCTTCGGCGGCCCCGACCTGCGCGATCTCTACATCACCACCGGCCACAAACCGGGGTTCGTGGAGCCTCTGGCTGGCCGCCTCTTCGTCTGCCGCCCCGGGGCGCAGGGCGTGCCGTGCAACGCGTTTGGTGGATGAGGTGAAGAAAGCAGCCAGCCCGAGGGGTTGGTTTGGATTCACTTCTGTTGTGGACAAGGAATTGTGCGACTGAGCTTGTCAGGCGTGAAGACATGATTACAAATTCCATAATCACACTCTCACCTCACCATGAAGCTCATCGCCCCAGATCCTGACATCTTCGGAACGAGCACTCGATTGCTGCGGCAGGGCGTGTTTCTTTCGCTGTTTGATTGCCGCTGTCCATTTCTTCGCTCCCTTCGAGCCAGGCGTTTTCTTCTTCGCCTTTTTCTTGGCAACCCGCTTGGTATGCGAGGGAGCGCCACGATAGCGCTCCGCGCCATTCAGCAGCTTTTCCACTTCTGAGTGGGGAACCTTCGCAATGTCCGCTTCATGGTCGAGTGCGTTTGTTGCGGCTGTCGCCCGCAACCCATGCACACAGACCGCGCTTGGATCGAGACCGAGTTGAAGGGCGTATTTCCTCACCACATCTTTGTAGATGCCGTGCCCGCCCGTTCCTCCGGCTTTGGTCACGCATGTTTTGCGCGCGCCCGAGTGCTTTTCGCAAAACCGAAACAGGAGGAACTAATATGAAACAAGACATCTATGAACAGGTCACAGACCGCATTATCACCCAGCTAGAACAAGGGGTTGTCCCTTGGAAATCGCCATACTTCTCGAAGGTTGAACTGATTGAAAAGACGCCTCTTGAGGAGGCTTGGGAAATTGTCCTTGAAGTGATGCGGAAGCATCTCGGTGAGGCCGTCGTCAACTCGTGGTTTTCCAAATTGCGACTGAAAGGAATCGAAGGAAGCACCCTCACCTAGGAACATGAGAATTTTTGTCCTTTTCCTGTCGGCCACGTTTGCGGCGGTTTTTTCAGTGCGTGCGGAAGAGACTCCCCGGAAAGTGGACGTGTGCGTCTATGGGGCCACGCCAGCGGGCATCGTTGCCGCAGTGGCGGCGCGGCAAGAAGGCTGCTCGGTGATGATCGTGGAGCCGGGCCGCTGGGTGGGTGGCATTCTCGGCGCGGGGATCAAGCCGATGCAGGACTGCGCGGCACCGCAGGCGGTCGGCGGGCTGACCACCAGCAGCGTGTTCAAACTCGGAAAACAACCAGATGCGATTCGCAAGGCCTTCGCCACGTGGCTGGAGGAGGAGAAGATTCCCGTGCTCTTTGAGCATCGCGTTCAAAAGGTGGAGAAGTCCGGAACTGCGATCACGAAGCTCCTTCTGGAGTTCGCGCCGCCAGACAAGAACGGAGTGCCCGCACCGAAGGCCACGCAGGCGGACGCAGCGATGGTCGAGGCCAGGGTCTTCATCGATGCCAGCTATGAGGGCGATGTCATGGCAAAGGCTGCGGTGCCTTACGCCGTGGGGCGCGAAGCAGCGGATGCATTCAAAGAAGAGCTCGCAGGCGTGGGACCCACGACGAACTGGACGCCCATCGATCCCTACGTGGTGCCGGGCGATGCGAAGAGCGGCCTGCTGCCGCTGGTGGATGCAGATCACGGTCTGCCGAAGGGCTCGGCGGATGATTACACGCAGGCGTACAACTATCGCTTCTACGTGACGCGTGATGCGGAGAAGAGGATCGCGCTTGAGGCACCGGCAGGCTACGACGCGAAGGATTTTGAAGTGGTCGGGCGCTTTGTGGAGCACCTCGTGCGCACCACGGAGGGCGAGGAGAAGTTGCTCAAGCGGTTGCGCGACATCTTTCCTGGCTGGCTCAACAGCGGCGATCATAACTACAAGCGCGAATCGTTGGTCACCATCGCGCCGCTGGGAGTGAGCCGCTACTATCAGGATGGGAATTGGGAGGTGAAG
Organism: uncultured Verrucomicrobiota bacterium; assembly: GCA_903848465.1. GTDB lineage: Bacteria > Verrucomicrobiota > Verrucomicrobiia > Verrucomicrobiales > Verrucomicrobiaceae > Prosthecobacter. The sequence continues at coordinate 27,173 of CAINGK010000223.1, read as the reverse complement.
TCGCGCGTGTGGCGGCAGCACAAGGACTACCTCAGTGGGCTGCATCACTTTTTGAGCACGGACCCGCGAGTGCCGGAGAAGTTCCGCGCCGAGACAGCGGCGCTCGGCTTGGACAAGACGATGCACGCCGATACCGAGGGCTGGCCCAATCAACTCTACGTGCGCATCTCGCGGCGGATGCAGGGGCCGTATGTGCTGACGCTGGCGGATGTGTGGAACAAGACGCAGGTGGAGGACAGCGTGGGGCTGGCGCTCTACGGCGTGGACATCTATCCGGTGCGTCGTTATGCCGTCGCTGATCCTGCCACGGGGAAGATGGGCGTGGCCACAGAGGGCAACATGTTTGTCGGTGGCTCTCAGGGCACGGGGCATCCTTATCCCATTCCGTATCGGGCGATCACGCCGAAGGCGGAGGCTTGCAGCAATCTGCTGGTGCCGGTGTGCTTCTCGGCTAGCTACATCGCCTATGCGTCAGCGCGCATGGAGCCGGTGTTTTGTGTGCTGGGGGAATCCGCCGGCGTGGCTGCGGCGCAGGCGATTCATGCTGGTGTGCCGGTGCAGCAAGTTGATGCCACGAAGCTCCGTAGCCGCCTGCTCGAACGCGGTCAGATTCTTGCGTGGACCGGCCCGTTAGTACGGTCCGTCCCAGGTGCCGTGGAGGCGGGCGAGTGGGAGTCGAAGGAAGCCTGGAGCGAAGCGAAGCCGGGGTGGGAGTGGCTGTTTCCCTTCATCGACACCAGCAAGGATGGGAAGATTTCCACGGAGGAGCATGCGGCGTTTCAGGCGTATAAGAAGCAGCATGCGGATTGGGTGAAGAGGCTGAAGGGGCAGTGAATGACGAGCGCCTGCATCCCAAGGCGTCGGGGTCTCTGACCCAATGTGGAACGGGGTCGGGAGACCCCGTCGCCTTGGGGCTAGGGGGCTTGCGGCGTGCCACCCACAATCACCGGCGCTTTCCGTCTCACGCCGATGTACACGGGCGACCGCTGGCGTTCGAGCCACTTGTGCTTGAAGGGGAGTTCGGTGTTGAAGGCGTGGAAGTGCCAGGGGCCGTCGTCGGTGCGGATGGAGTATTGCAGGGCGCGGCCGCCGTCGAGGAGGGTGGCGTGCTGGACGTCGAGCTTGCGGGCGATTTCAGTGACTTCGCTGACGTTCATGATGCCGCCGTCGCCGGAGAGGACGAAGACGATGGTGCCGTCCCGGCGCATGCCGACGAGGGAGCGGTAGCTGAGCTTGGAGCCGTCGAAATGTTCATCGGGCTTGAGGTCCACGTAGGAGAAGGTGGTGTGGTTTTTCATCACGGAGGGATAGACCTGGCAGCCTTCCGTGATGAGGCCGGGCACTTCGTTGAGCAGGGACTTCGGTCCGCACCAGGGGCGGCCGTCTTTGACGAAGAAACAGCCGCTCCAGTCGCCGAAGGGTTGATTGACCTGACGGCCCTCATGATAGACCCAGCCCATGGGGCGGCCTTTGGGATCGCGGAAATTGGCGGTGATGGCGAACCAGAAATTGCCATCGGCCATGCGCTCGCGGGCGGTGGTGAGGGCAAACTTCGGCTGGAAGGTGGTCATGAAGTCAAAGCGGTCGGCAGAGAGGGTGACGATCTGGATTTCCGCGCCGAAGATGCGCTGGGCGATGCTGGCCAGGGCACCGCCCGCGCGGCGGACTTTGAGCGTGGACCAGGTCATGCCGGTCTCGCGATGGCGCTCGATGAGTGCGGCGTCGAGATCTCCGGCAGTCAGCGCGGTGGCGGGTTTCCACTCGCCCCGTTTGGTGAGGATCTGGAGCGGCTGCTTGGAGTTGCGCACGCTTACAGCGACGAGGTTGCTGTTCAGATTGAAAAAGACCTCACCGACAAGCCAAGCCAGCAGCGCGCCGACAAGGACGAGCAACAGAAGCAGCTTCAGGCATCCGCGTTTTTTGGGCATGGGGGTGCGGCAGCATGGAGAACAAGTACCGCACGATCAAGGGGGATGTCATGATAGAGAATGAAGATTGATTCACAGCGCGCTCTGTTCGAGCTTCGGGCGCATGAAATTGAAATCGCTCTCCGCCTTGTGGCTCCTTCTCTCTCTCAGTCTGCAAGCACAGATACCAGCGCCAGCGCCGGTGCTCACGCTCAAGGCCAGCGTGGATCATCCCGATGCCTTGTATCATGTGGGCGAGACGGCCACCTTCACGATTGAGGCGCAGCAAGACGGCAAGCCGCTGGCAGATGGGAAAGTGGTGTGTGTGCTCTCCAAGGATGGTGTGCAGCCCCAGCCGCCGCAGACGCTGAATGTGAAGGACGGCAAGGCGACGCTCATCGGCAAGCTGGATGAACCGGGCTTTCTGCTGCTGCGCGCGACAAGTGACAAGGCCTCGGCCATGGCCGCTGCGGGCTATGATCCGCTGCTGCTCAAGCCGAGCATGCCGGTGCCGGAGGATTTTGATGCGTTCTGGGATGCCCAAAAGGCAGCGCTGGCAAAGGTGCCGGCGAAAGCGACGCTGACGCCGGTGACGATGGCCGTGCCCAAGGGGGTGGCGGCTTTTGATGTGCAGATCGACTGCATTGGTAAACCGGTGAGCGGTTACTTTGGCAAGCCGGTGGAGGCCAAGGCCAAGTCGCTCCCGGCGATCTTGCATGTGCATGGGGCGGGCGTGCGCACTGCGGGCCTCGGTAGCGTTGGGTGGGCGCTGAACGAAGGCGGGATGCTGTCGCTGGACATCAACGCACACGGTTTGCCGAACGGGAAGCCGAAGGAGTTTTACGACGCAGTGGCGGCGGGAGAACTGAAGGGCTATTGGAATTCAAACCCGCAGGACCGCGAGACGGTTTACTTCAAAGGCATGTTTCTGCGCCTGATCCGTGCCATCGATTTCCTCACGGCGCAGCCAGAGTGGGATGGGAAGACGCTGATTGTTTATGGAGCCAGCCAGGGCGGCTTCCAGGCGTTTGCTGCGGCGGGGCTTGATGCCCGCGTCTCGTTCATCTGCGCGGGCGTGCCTGCGGGTTGTGACCACACCGGCAGCCAGGCCAATCGCATCAACGGCTGGCCGAAAATTGTGCCCAATGATGCTGACGGCAAACCCAACGCCGCCGCGCTGCAGGCCTCGCGTTACTTTGACAACGTCAACTTCGCCCTCCGTGCGAAGTGCCAGGGCGCGGTGGTAACCGTGGGCTTCATCGACACCACCTGCCCGCCAACCAGCGTGTATGCGGCCTACAATGCGCTGACGATGCCGAAAGCGATCCACAACGACATTCTCACCGGTCATGCCAGCACTCCGGCGGCTGGTAAGTTCATGCAGGCGGCGGCCTTGAAGCATGTGCGGGAGATGAAGGGGAAGTGAGGAATGGCGAATGACGAATGACGAATGACGAATGACGAATGACGAATGACGAATGCGGAGATGCAGTGGCGTTGAGCATTCGACTACTCGGCGCGAGGTAGGGCGCATGGCCCTCCAAGCGCTGTTGTTCGCAGGCTCGTGGGCTTCGTCAGCGTGAGAAGGCACTCAATGTCCTGTGCTGATCATTGAGACTCGCCTCATAAATTGAGAGACTTATGGGCTGCATCAGCCTTCGTGTTCATCAGGTAAGTCAATCATGTTTTGGGCTCCCGGAGGGAGCAGAGAGATTAGCCGGTGGTGAAGCGAAACCGATACCTCCGGCATGCGGCCTTGATCCGTGATTTCATGGTTCGCGTGATCCGGTGGTTCTCGCTCGCCAAGCCTCGCTGCACCACCGGCTAATTTCCGTGCTCCCTCCGGGAGTGGGCGGCATGACCGCCAGTGGAATGGCTGACCTGAGGCTGCACCTTCGGCACCGCAGGTTAGTTGCAAAGCATGGCAAATGGCGTTGGGTCCAAGCATGAAAGCATGCAGCCGACTCTTTCCGTGCGTCTTCACTGTCCTGGCGATTTATTCGGACGCGGCAGAGCCCGCGAAGCCAGTGGCAGAGAAGGCTCCTGACACCCAATCGAAGGAAAGTGCGCCCTCGCTGCGCAAGCTGGGTTTTGTCTTCATGGAGTTCGCCACGCAGCGGGTGGATGACTATGTGGAGTTCTTTGGCAGCGTGGCGGACTTCAAGGTCACCTATCGGAAGCCGGGGTATGTGCAGGTCCAGTCAGGGCTGGCGGAGCTGACCTTCATCGATCCCAAGCACTGGGGCCCGGGCCACCCTTTCCATGGCAAGGTGACTGGCAGCGGCATGGGGGTGGGCATTGAGATCGGCATCGTTGTGGCGGAGATTGACAAGGCTTATGCTGCCGCTCTCAAGTTCAAGGACAAGGGCTGGCCGGTTTCCACGGGCATCGTCATGCGTCCCTGGGGCGTGAGGGATTTCCGCGTGCTGGCACCGGATGGGTATTATCTGCGGTTTACCGAAGGGCGGTGAGGGGCTGGCTGGGAACGAGAGGCCTGCGCTGCATGGAAGGCCACGACGTGCGTGTGGTAGTTCCTGCTTTAGCAGGCTCTGGATGACGCGACCGGAGCCTGCTAAAGCAGGTACTACAATACGTGCGCTGGGTATGAGGAGCTGTGGGCCATAGCGATTTCCAAAACTCATTTTCATTGAGCAGGCTGTTTCTTGCTCGGAGGTCGTGGGCTTCGACGGCGGCGGACTGAGGACAGTCCGCCCTACCTCGCGCTGGGCGTTGGTAGGGCGCTTGGTCCTCCAAGCGCCGTCGTTCGTGGGCTGCGGGGCTTCGTATTCGTTGCAGGGCACTCAATGTCCTGTGGCTTCACGCGGCGGGCTGCGGACAGCCCCGGCCTACCATCGCAACGCTTACAAAAAAAGGCGGGCCATTGCTGGCCCGCCTTCGTGAATGGTTTGGCTTTGCTGCCGCTTACTTTGCCTCTGGCGTCTTGGCGCCTTCCTTGAAGCAATACAGGTGCGTGTGGGTGGTCACGTAGAGGGCACCGTTGGCGGCGACCACGCTGCTGAGCAGCGGGGAAGGGAATTCGATGGTGGTGATTTCCTTGAGCTCCTTGCCTTCGGCGAGGACGAAGAGTTCGCCTTCTTCATTGCCGATCCAGACCTTGCCGTCAGCGACGAGGGGGCTGGCCCAGATGTGGCCTTTGGTGTCGAACTTCCAGTATTCCTTGCCGGTCTTGGCGTCCAGGCAGAAGAGGCGGCCGGTGTAGTCGGCGGCATAGACGAGGCCGTCCTTCACCGCAGGGGTGGAGATGGTGCGCTCGATGCCTTTGAAGGTCCATACGGCTTTGCCGCTGATGTCGCCCTTGCCTTTGGGGTCGATGCAGCTCAGGCAGCCCACGCCTTCACCATGCTCGGGGTCCTGGCCGATGTTCACATAGACGAGGCCGTCGGCGATGGTCGGAGTGGCGATGATTTCGCTGGGGCCGTCGTATTCCACGTACTTGATCGGCTCGCCGGCGGAGTTCTTGCGATACTCCGGTGGGTTGGCGTCATAGCGCCAGTACTCATTGAGGATGTCCAGGCCTTCAGCGTCCTTGTGGGTTTCTGGGGCCATCGAGTACACCCAGCCGTCACCGGCGGCGAAGACGATCTGCTTCTTGCCGTCCACGTCCACCGAGTTCGGGGAGGACCAGGAGCAGTGCAGCACGCGCTCAGAGGCGACGTGATCCATTTCACCAAGGAGCGTGCCCTTTTCGGCGTCCAGCATGATGAAGCTCGGGGAGTTCGGGGAAGGGATGTTGGTGTGCGTCCAGTCCACGCCGTTGCAGGTGGGGACGAAGACCTTGCCGTCGATCACCAGCGGATAACCGGCGGTGGCATTGTGCTGGAAGACGCCGAGTTCTTTGTACATGTCATACACCCAGAGGATGTCTGCATCCGTGTCTCCGGGGGTGAGGGGAGCGGTGGGCTTGCCGTCTTTGTCGAGAGGGGCCATGAAGGCACCTTCGTCCTGCATGCCCTGGTTGCCATTGGACATGCCTTTGACGTCCAGGCACACGATCTGGCAGCGATTGCTCGGCACGTAGGCCTTGTCGCCCACAATGGTCGGGCTGGCGCAGATGCCGAGGTATTCCCAGTCATTCACTTTGCCGCTGCCCATCTTGGGGGAGACCAGCTGCCACTTGAACTGGCCGGTGTACTCATCAAACACCATCATGATGCCGCGGTCGCCGATGTCCTGCGGATTGCGCGGGGACTCATTGTTGGTGCCCACATACACCTGACCGTTGGCGATCATCGGCGTGCCGTAGGTCTGGGAGCCGAGCTTGGCCACCCAGAGGCAGTTCTTGGTGGTGCTCATGTCGATGTCTTCCGCACCCGGGGCCTTGTTGGCGTCCTGTGCATTGGGGCGGAGGCGTCCGGCTTCTTTGGGTGCGGCTTTGGGGCCGTACTTCTTGCCGGGATTGAAATCGATCGGCAGGCCCTTTTCTTCAGACACCATGTTGCGGGTGTTGCCACCACCCCACTGGGTGTAGTCGGCGGCATTCAGCGAGGCCGTGGCAACCAGGGCCGCGGCGAGGATGGGAGAAAGTTTCGTGGTCATGTGGTTTAAAACAAAAGTTTCGAGGCGCGTTCCGTGCAGGGTTACTTGTTGGGGGTGACGCTCAGGTTGTCGAGATAGACACGCTTCTGATTGAGCGGGGTGAAACCAAAGATGCCGGGGGAGCCGTTGGCGTGAGCACGGGGCACTTTGACCTCGATGGTCCAGGCGGCAGGCTCGGGCTGGGCTTTGTCCCAGATTTTGGCGAGGACGACACCGCTGCCGTCCTTGGCCACGTCCACGCGGGTCTTCAGCGTGTACCAGGTGTTGGCGATCACTTTGAAGACGACTTCCTGCTTCAGGCGTTCCGGGTTGGAACTGACCTCGAGTTTGCCGGCGTTGCCACGGAGGCAGATCATGTAGCGCTGGTTGATGAGGCCGATGTCGGACTTCGCGCGGGCGCTACCGTCGGTCATGACGTCGGCCTGCATGGTGTAGTTGGAGAGGTGGGAAGGTGCCACGAACACGGTGCCGCGCTGGAAGAGCAGGCGGTCAAAGGTCTTGGCCAGCACCTTGTTGCCAGGGGCTCCGGCGACTTCGCGGACGTCGAATTTGAAGCGTGCACCGATCCATGGGAGCGGCGGGTAGGCAAATTTGATGTGCTCGGTGGGCTGCTCGTCCTTGAGATCGAATTCTTCAAAGTTGTCCACCAGGGGGAGATTGCGCAGACCACGACCACGGATCGTGCCGATGAGGCCTTCGGGCGAGGTGGCCTTGAAGGCACCGGCGCTGGACTTGGCATCTGCAGCGACGACGAGTTCGCCTGCCTCGTTGAACTTGGCATCCATCGTGGCCTTCACCTTGGCGGTGGGCGGGATGAAGGTCTCCCATTTGACGCCTTCGACCTTGGGGCTGACGAGGAAGCCATTGGCATCCACGCTGCGGACGCGGAAGGCCTGCTTGTTGCCGGTCATGATGACTGTTTCGGCAGGAATGATCTGCAAGGCCACGGCTTTGCCGGCCTTGGGCATCTCGACCTTCGGTGCGGCATCCACCTTGATGCCCTTGTTTGGAATCTTGAAGGCGTGGAATTTTTCGGTGGTTGTCACGTAGAGCATGCCATCGCAAACCGTTGGTGCGCCGAGGCACTGGATGTTTTCGCCGAGCTTGATCTCCTGAACGATTTCACCATCCTTCTCACCCGGCTTCACCACGACGAGCTTGCCTTCCAGCATCGGGCAGTAGAGCAGGCCGTCCACATACAGAGGCGAAGAGTGCAGGTTGGCGTTGCTGAGTTTCTTTTTCCACATCTGCTCGCCTGTGTTGGCGTTGATGGCGTAGAGCGTGGCACCATCATCGAGCTGGTAGATCACATCACCCACCAAAACCGGAGAGCTGCTGGTGGCACCGATCGGGTTGCGCCAGACTTCGACGCCGGGCTCCAGCGTGGTGGCTTCCAGCACGGGGGGCACCGGCGCTGTCAGCTTTTCCGGGAGCTTGATGCAGACCATGCGGCCCTTCTCGGAGTTGTCCACGTTCTCATCCCCGTGGATGGCGATGAGGTTGCCCTTGTGCAGCACCACGGAGGGGTTCACACCGTTTTTGCAGATGGGCATCTTCCAGTAAGGCTTGCCGTTGTGCGTGTTCACGCAGACGATGTTGCCGCAGCCGGTGGTGAAGTAGGCCACGCGCTTGCCATCGGTGGTGGCGAGCACCGGGGTGGAGAAGGAGCTGTCCACGGGAGGGCTGACGCCGGGCAGCGTCCACCAGGCGAGTTCACCGGTTTTCTTGTCAAAGCCATACACGCGGTCTGCCGCAGGGCCGTCGGCGCCCCAGTTGGAAAAGATGAAGTGGACGATGACGAACTCACCTTCGATCACCGGGCTGCCCACGCGGGAGTTCGGGAAGGTCATGCGGCCAAATTCTTCCATCATGGGAATCTCGAACACCTTGGTGCCGTCCAGCTCATAGCAGAGGAAAGTGCCTGCGTTGCTCGTCAGGTAGATGCGCTTGGTTTCAGGATCGACGGTTGGCGCGCCAATGGAGTAACGGTTGTAGATGGAGTCGCTCAGGAAATCCGGGATCTCATGCTGCCACAGAATCTTGCCCGTCTTCGCATCCATGCAGGTGAGGAGCTCGATGAGATCGGACGTTTCTCCCTTGTAACCCCAGAGGATCACTTTGCCGTCCACCACCACCGGGGCACCACGGCTGCGGATGGGTGCGGTCCAAGTGGGCTTTTCGTCCAGTTTTCCGGCCTTCTTGTAATGCTCCAGGCTCACGCCGTTTTGCAGCGGGCCGCGCCAGTTCGTCCAGTCATTCGCTTGGGAGATTCCGGTCAGAGCCAGAGTGGCGGCAAACAAACAGCCGAAGGAGGGTCGGGGACGGTGGTGCATGGATTGGGGTGGGAGGATGGAAACGAAACATCGTGAGCACGCGCCGCGCTTCAATGCGATTTTCATACCTTTCGCACAGGAGCCGGCACGTCTGTCATGGGGGGACAAGGCCAACGCATATTACGCACGGCATCTTACAGGTGGACGACCACAGTTACGTTTGAAAAGGCGGAATAACATTTGCTCGATTGCGCAGATATTCTTCACCCATTGCAAGTCGGGGATCGCTGGCACTGTAGCTTTCCACCTTACTTTCCCGCGCCTGCCTCACTCAGCGCTGCGGCTGTTTCGGCCGGCATGGCGGCAGACTGTTTCTGCCAGCGGCGCATGAGCTTGATGAATTTGATGGTGTCCCGTACGGGGCGGATCTTGGTTTTTTCGGCACCGTAGATGGTGCTGACGGGCACGCTGTGGATGCTGAAACCGGCACGGCTGGCGAGCAGGAGCATCTCGGTTTCAAAATCAAAGTGGTCACTGCTGCCCATGATGTAGGTCACCAGGCTGGAGCGCACCAGGCGGAAGCCGCACTGGGTGTCCGGGATGCGGACGCCGCAGGCGTTGCTGATGATGCGGGACATGAGGCTGTTCACTAGGCGGCGGACCACCGGCATGCCCTTGACGTTTTCAAAGCGGTTGCCCACCACCACATGGGCGGAGCCGTCGCGCGCGGTGGCGGTGAAACGGGGGATCTCTTCGGGGGCGTGCTGGCCGTCGCCGTCGAGGAGCAAAATGTAGTCAAACCCGCGCTCGGCGAGGGTCTTCATGCCGGTTTTCATGGCGGCGCCCTTGCCCTGATTGACGCTGTGCTTGATCACCTCGGCACCGGCTGCGCGGGCGAGTTCAGCGGTGTTGTCCGGCGAGCCGTCGTCCACCACCAGCACCAGATCCACATGCGGCAGCGTCCGGCTCACGACATCCGCGATGGCCATCGCTTCACGGTAGGCCGGAATGAGTGCAGCGATCTTGCACGGTTGGGAAGTTGTCTGGCTGGCGGCCTGCATGAGGGGAGGAGTAGGCAATCTTCCATGGTTTCTAGGGGGCTGTCCAACCAGAAAATCGGGTGACAAACAATTTCAGTGACAAACTTTTCATCTGGCGTGCGGAAAGAAGCCGGGTATGGAAAAGCCCCGCCTCTTTGCCCGACCACTCCCTGATGCCTTCCACTCACACGCTTTCACCCCAAGATCGTGTGCTGGTCTTTGCCCCCCACCCGGATGACGAGGCGCTGGGCTGTGGCGGACTCATCCAGCATGCGGTGGCTGTCGGGGCGCTGGTACGGGTCGTGTTTCAGACCGATGGCGACAACAATCCCTGGCCACAGCGCTACGTGGAGCAGCGCTGGAGCATCGACGACTCCTGCCGCCAGCGCTGGGGCGCACGGCGGCGGCTGGAGGCGCTGCGATCTGTGCAAACGCTGGGCCTGCAGGCCGATGCAGCGACTTTTTTTGGCCTGCCTGACCAAGGGCTGACGCGGCTCTGCCAGCAGCGGGATGCCGCTGCGCTGGGCCTGCACGTGGCTGAGCTGGAAACCTTCCGCCCCACGCTGCTGGTGGTGCCGTCCCAGGACGACAACCACCCTGACCACGACGCGTCCTGGTCCCTCATTCAGGAGGCGCAGCGCCTAGCCGGGATGGACCTGCCGCAGTGGGCCTACCTGATCCATCGCCGCTGGCTCTGCCCGGAGGCCTCGGGTCTCACCCTGGAGCTGACTTTACGCCAAAAGGCGCGCAAACTGGCGGCCATCGAGTGCCACGAGACGCAACTTTTCCTTAGCAGCAGCCGCTTTTGCGGGTATGCACGCGATCAAGAGATCTTCATCCCTTCCAACCCCGCCTGATTGATGTCCACACGCTCCCAGTTCCTCGCCCTCCTCGCCCTCCTCGCCATTTGCAGCGTCATGTTCTGGTGGCGTCTCGGGCACCTGCCGCTGATCGACCCCGATGAGCCCTTCTACGCGCAGACCACCACGGAGATGGTGAAGGGGAACGAATGGCTCACCCCCACGATCTTTGGCGAGCGGCAGTTTGAGAAGCCCATCATGTTCTACTGGCAGGCCATGATCGCGCAGAAGATCTTTGGCCAGACGGAGCTGGCCGCGCGCGTGCCCTCCGCTGCCGCTGGCACGCTGCTGGTCTTTCTCACCTGGTGGTTTGGCCGCCGCATGTTCTCGCCACGCGCCGGATTCTGCGCCGCCGTCGTGCTGGCCACCGGGGTGGAGTATGCCTTCATGTCACGGCTGATGCTCACGGACATCTTTTTGGCGTTCTGCATCAGCGCCTCGGTGTTCTTCTTCTGGCTGGCCACGGAGGAGGAGGACAAACGGGACCGCTGGATGATCCTGCACTTCGTCGCCTCCGCGCTGGCCATGCTGACTAAAGGCCCCGTGGGCCTGCTGGTGCCCACGCTCGGCTCCATCTGCTACCTCTTCCTCACGGGCAAGCGCTCGCCCTGGCGTGGCAAAGGCCTCTGGCTCGGCCTACTGGCCTGGCTGCTCATCGCCGGGCCATGGTATGCCACGATGTTTTCCAAGTACGGCATGGAGTACTGGCACCGCTTCTTTGTGCATGAAAACTGGGAGCGTCTGACCAGCGCTGAGCACAAGCACAGCAACCACTGGTGGTACTACCTCATGATCTTGGTGGCTGGATCGCTGCCGTGGATTCCGCTGCTCATCTCTGCCGTGGTGCGCACGGTGAAGGACGTCAAAACCGACCGCCGCATCCTCTTCCTGGTGTGCTGGTTTGTGCCGAATCTGATCTTCTTCACCATCTGCAACAGCAAGCTGCCCACGTACACTTTCTTCCTTTTCGTGACTCTGGCGCTGATCTGTGGCCACACGCTGGACCAGTGGATCAGCAGCGGCTTCCGTGGCAAAGGGGAGCGCATTCTCGCCTCCGCCCTGGCCGTGCTGCAGACCGTGCTCGTGCTCGGTGCCGCCAGCGCCGTGACGCTGATGCTGCCGAAAGATAGCAACTCCTTCATCAAGGATCTTTCTCCCGTCATCTACTCCCTGGCGGCCATCATCAGCGTGCCCATGGTGCTGCTGCTCCTGCGCCGCACGGTGGCCTGGGCCGGGACGACGGTCTGCGTCACCGCCTTCATCATCATGTACATGCAGTATGGCGTGGATGCCAAGGTCATGGAATACACCTCCACCCGTGGCATCGCCGCCGAGGCCATGAAAGCGCGCCTGCCTGGGGAGCCGATCATCTCCTCCAGCTTCATCGCCCGTGCGGTGACTTATTACACTGGCAGCATGCCCGCCGGCGTCATCTTCTTCCCATCCAGCGCTGAGCAGTTGCAGCCCTACTTCACCCCGCACCCGCCGCTGCACATGCTGCGCGGTGCCGCCGGTGCCAAGGAATTTGCCGCGCAGTACCCCAGCATCCTCTGCATCTTCCTCGTCCGCGACGTGAAGCACTGCGAGTCCGAAGGCTCACCGCTGCAAGGCAAGCTGGAAAAACTTGTCACGATTGGGGATCGGGTGCTGGTGCGGATCAAGGGAACGCCGTGAGGCTGGGGGGAGGAGAGGGATCATCTTGATCCCTCAGACGCTCGCTATTGCCTGCGCTTCCAGACGGGGATCAAGATGATCCCCCTCCTGGAGGAAGCGCTGCGTGGTCAGGCTTCAGGCTAGGAGAGGAGGGTGGGCTGGCCGTTGAGGGTGTTATGCAGGCTCTTGAGCAAGCTGAGGTGTCAGTTACGGCTGTGCCAGAAAGGGGCGGTGCCCCAGCGGCGCTCCGTGGCGTAGCACTGGCGGCGGGCTTGGCTGAACTGCTGCCAGAGTTGATCATTCCAGGTATCGAAGGTGGCACGCGCTTCGGCGTGGCCTGCTGCGATGGTTTGCACGGACTGCATCGCCGATTGCATCGCTTTGAGGAGGCCGTGACCGGTGATGGGATCGAAGGACATGGCGGCATCGCCAATGGCGAGCCAGCCAGGACCGCTGAACTGTTCCAGCCGACCCGAGTGCGCCGAGGTGAGAGAGGGAACGTCTGTGAGCGTACACCCACGCGACTCAAACAGTGCGCCTAGGTGCCGCGTTTGGCTTAGCTGCTGCATGAGCCAATCCTTGGACCGCCATTGTTGATCAGGCGGGAGCAAGGCGGCATCCGTCTGGAAGGATAGTGTGCGCCGTCCGCCGGGTATGAGGGCGGTATAAAACCAGCCATGCGGCAGGGATTCGATGAAGGTGCGGCTGTCGCGGTCCGTGGCAGGGTCGGTAAGCGCGATGGCATGAATGGCGACGAGCGTGTCGAGCGATTGGCGTCGAACATCGAGATGCCGGGCCACTAGGGCGCGCCGCCCGCTGGCGTCGATCAACCATGGGGCGCTCAGACACTGCTCTCCGGCCTGCACGGTCCATTGGCCGCCGTGGTGTTTGATCTGAGAAACGGCGGTGCCCAGGCAGCGCTGCACGCCGCGTGACTGCGCGACATGAGAGAGGGTGTGCTCAAACACGGGGCGGTCGAGCTGCCAGGCGTGGCCGTGGAGATTGCTGGTGAAGTCTTTGTCCACGGCAGCATCCCAACCCCAGCAGGAGACGTTGCCATACGAAGGCAGGTGACCTGCGGCGAGGTGCGCCTCCCACAGGCCGAGCGCTTGCAGCACTGGGCGCGCTTCGGCGGCCAGGGTCTCGCCAATGCGCCACTGGGGGAGGGGCTGTGCCTCGATCAAAGCGACCTGCAAGCCGTGCTGCCGCAGGCCAAGGGCAGCGGTGGTGCCAGCGACACCACCGCCGATGATGATCACATCCAGCGCCATGGATCAGGGACGGCGATGTTTGCCGAACTGGCGCAGGTTCTCGAAGGTTTTGGGATTGCCGCCATCGTCATGTGCGGCCTTGCTGGTAGCCGTGGCGCGCAGGCTGGGCTTCTGCTGCGGTGCGAGCGGGTCAGGGGGAATGTTGCCGGGCGTGGACTCCACCCAGACCTTGGTGGGCACGCCCTCAAGGTCCTTGGGTCCAGAGCGTTCCTCGATGATGCCGAGCTTGTCGAAGTTCTTGATCATCACATCGATCTGGCTGTGCTCGTCGGGATTGAAAATGCGGAACCAGTATTCGCGGCGGTAGAAGGCGGCGCGCCGCTCTGCGGGCTTGGCGTTCGCGTTCATGACGGTGGTGTAGTCGTCGGCACTCAGCACCTGGTTGGGCACGCGCGCAGGCCAGAAGGTCGGCAGGCTGGGAGAGGTGCGGAAGAAGGAGTAGCCGGAGAGGCAGCTCGCGGTGTCAGTCTGCCAGGGCACAGCCATCCAGCGGCTGAGATCACCCGGCTCGGAGGCGCTGAGCGGTCCGATGGCGGACAGCGCCTTTGCGGGTGTCAGCACCTCGCCGCAGTCGAGTTCGGGGAGGTCGGCGGAGCGGCGGCGGATGCGGAACGGCCCGCTGTAGAGGGACTGGATGCGCATCGGCCAGGTGAGTTCGCAGCCGGGATGGAAGGCATCCGCAAGGCAATGATCCAGCGCGGCTGCGGTCAGCGCGTGCGGTTGCTCAGCCAGCGCCACCTGCTCCAAGGAGGTGGGCGGCGTGGCGGAGAGATCGAGATCACTGACGAACTGACCCGCCGCCCACTTTTGCAGCCAGGAGAGCTGATGCGTGGAGAGAGAGGCGAGCCCCTGCGGCACCGTGAGGCTGGGGTCTGGGGTCTGCGCACTCGGTGTGGTCAGGCTGTCCAGCGAGTCGCCATAGAATGGGGGCCACAGCTCTTTGCCAAGCTGCGGGCCGAGTGGCGAGGCCGTTTTGGAGGGATTGCGGAACTGAGCATAGACGTGCTGGCGGTACTCGGCGTTGCCCGTACTCCCATCCGCCAAACGGATCAGGATCTGGCTGGCATCAAACGCCGTGCCGGTACCGAAGTAAGCGGCAAAGCCGTTGTTGACCCATTGCAGTCCAGAGAGGCGCTCGAAGATGGGGCGGATGTGCCGCTGGAAGGACACGGCGGCTGGCGCTTCGAGCATATTCCACGTGAGCATGCAATCATAGATCAAGTCATACATCGTGCGCACGGTCTTGAGCGCGGGGGCGTAGTTCGGCGGTCCCACCACGACCCAGGCACCTTCGACGGGAATGGCTTTGCCATCGATGGTCAAGGTGGCATCCACGGGACCGTCTGAGGTGTCGTCATGCCAGCCATCGTTGTTGGCAAAGGTTTGCGGCGGCAGATTCGTGATGGACTGCGAAACACCCAGGCCACCGAGCACCAGCAGCCTGCCCTGGGCATCCGTGCGCAATTCGCCGAGATCGACTGGGAGAGTGAAGAACTTGCCGGTGTCAAATTTGGCCCCACTGGCAGCCAGCCCAGAGATGGAACGTGCGCCGGGATCGATCACGAGCTGCGCGCGCTCTTGGTCCTGGATCAGCACATTGCGGCGCGTGGCCGGAGGGTCGGCAGCCTCGTTCGCCGAAGGCTGATCGAGTGCCATTTCAAAATTGTACCACGCGGCTTTTTTGTTCGCCAGGTGTACGGTCCATTCGATCTTCGTGTTGGCATCCGCAGCGGTGATCTCGCTGACGACTTGGTTATTGGCATCGTAGCCGTAGATGCGGAAGCGTGCGGCCTGGCGGCGCAGTGCGCCCAGAGCATCCTTGTAGTCGCCCTGCTTGAGCGCGGGCTGGTCAGGAACTTCTGGGCCGATGAAGTAGCCGGCGTCTCCAGGCTCACGGCTGTTGCCAATACGGGCAACGCCGATGGGTGGATAAATAGCGGCACGGACAATGGGTTGGGTCGGGTTAGACATAGGATGGAGTGTGGTGGAGTGGCGGAGGAAAGGGGTCAGGCAGGCACGAGCACGCGGCGCTGGCTGAGCCAGTCGAGGACCTGCCGCGCGCGCTGTCCTTCGGCCACCTGGCATGCGGCCCAGTTCAGCAACAGGGCGCGGATGGTTGTAGAGGCGCTGCTGCACAGGGGCGCGAGCAGTTCGGCAGCAGGGCAGCCAGCGATCCAACGCAGTGTTTCCTCTGCTGAGCACAGGCAAGGGGCCACGCGGATGCAGTCTCCCTCAAGCGTGGGATGTGGGCGTAGCTGCCACTGCGGTGCCAACATGACGGGCTGGTCGAGATCGGTCAGCACGGGTAGTGCGTGGGTATTGAAGCTTCCGGCGGCACCGCGCGACTGCCAGTAGGACGTGTCAAATGAGGTGGCGGCATAGCTTTCTGCCAGGAACTTCACATGGCACTGCACCGCCTGCTGATGGCGGCTATTGAGAAACTCTGTGACGACGGGTGCGGTGGTCGTGCCTGCCATCAAACTGTGCAGGGCGATGGCGGCGCTCTGCCCATCGCTGATCGCGGCGGAAAGCCCCTGAGCGGCGAGTGGGCACCGAGCCAGCGCGGCGTCGCCGAGATGCAGCATGTTGCGGGCGAAGACGCTGTCTGCCGCAGCAGGGGTGGCTTCTTGAAGATGCAGAGTGGTGCGGAGCGATGAGGCAATCTCTGCCGCCAAGCGCGATTCGCGCAAGGTGCGCTCCCAAAGCTGCCCGCGATCCATGGGCACACTGGAGGGATCCACAAACAATGAAACGAGGCAATGATTGGTTCGGTCTCGAATCGCCCACAACCAGCCGTCGGGCAGGCTCTCAGTCCACAAGGCCGGAGCGTCAGGCTTGAGTTGCAGCTCGCCTGTGATGACGACTTGCTGCCAAGTCGTGAGTGGTGTGCGCTGGCGCAGGGAGGAGTGGCGGCCAGTGGCGTCGATGAGGAAGCGGCTGCGTAAGTTGAGCGACGGCGTGCTCACGTGCCATATCTCATCAAAGCGCATCCGGGCGGTGCCGTGCTCAATCGCATGAATGCAAACTCCGGCGCGTGCCGCATGGTAGAGCAACTGCTCATCCAAACCGGTTTCGTTGGCGCTACCCCGGTCGATGACGCTGACGCTGTGTGTGGCGGTTTCGTCTCCCGTCCACCAGCTCACGCCAGCACGCGCAGTGGCGACTAGCGTGGGTGCGGTGAGGTCTAGCCCCGGAAACGCGTGAGAGACGACTTCTACGTGTGGCAGAGTTTCGAGCTGACGATGGGTGCGGGTCGCTGGCGGCGCAATCACCGCGACGCGATGCCCCAATGCGTGGAGTCGCGTGGCTGCGGAGAGTCCGGCGGGACCGGCACCGATGATGATGACATCAAATTCGGGCATGAGTGGCGTTGTCTTTGAAGTGGCTGGGCACACGCTGGAGCAGGCGGCCTGTATCGCAGCATTCTCCTACTTCACGGGGCTTGCAGATGAAGGGGAGGGCGTGTTGTCGATGAGTGGCTGGATGCCGAAGCAGTGATTCAGCACGGACTCATCTGGGGTAACTGCTGAGGCTGATGGAAAAAGTGCAGCCCTTTGAAGAAGAGGTTCTTCACTTGCTGGCCATGAGCATCTTGACGGCCGCGATGTGGCACCGCTCCACCAAACTCACCCAAGGGCCCCGTTGCTCGATTTCTTGCGGGGCGGCTGGGGAGGCGCGGAAACTACGGTACAAAGCTTGGATGCTCATAATGTTTCAATACTAGTTTCATAGCTTAAGATGTGATACGGATGTTTCGATCCTAGTTAGTCCGTGTTATACATGCAAATAAATTATTTGTTATTTTGCATTAACTAAGCGATCTCAAAAGGTTGGGTGAATACTAGGCGATGCGCCTGGAGAGACGCAAAAATACACCCATGTATTTCCCGCAGCCATGAAGCCTTCTCCAGCCTTAAAGGTGGCGGCAAAGCTCCATCGGAGATGAAACAGAACTGTGAACTCCTCAGCAAACGCCACGTGACTCAGCGAGGCGGGCCTGGAGAGGAGCTATTTGTTCGTGATGGCCAGTGTTTCAAAGGCCAGCTCGATCGTATGCACGGCGACTGCATTGCCATCGCTCTTGAGATCTGCGCCGCTGAATTTAGTCGGCCACGCATTCGTCAGCGTCCATTGCATCGTGGTGGCTTTCTGTTCATCGAGAAGGGCGATGACGACGTTCTGACGCTTGATCGTGTTCTGCTGGATGGAGCTGTACCAGGACCAGAAGCTATTGTCGCTTTTGAAGATGCCGCGCTTGAGCGTGACATTTCCCACCTTGGTGATGCCGGGCATTTTGATGGGGGAGTAGATGGGGCTGTTGCCGTGCCGGTATTCGATCACCTGCGTTTCGGAGTTCAATCCGGTCACCTCGGAGAAGGTGCCTTTGGGGCCGTCTGCGGCGCCGATGGTGACCTCAAAATGAAAGGCCGGCAATGGCCATACGGTGGTGCTCTGGGCTGATCCGTCGTCGGGCATAAGAGGTGTCTCTTTCTAAAGGTTGCTGGGGGTGAAAGGGCGGGCTGGGATCGGGCGCACTAGCTCTGCGTCTTCTGCGAGATGTTAATCGTGATGAATTCCGCCGGGTGCGACACCGCGACCTGAACTGACAGAATCATGTTGCCATTTAAGATGTCGTCCGCTGTCATGGTGATCCCGAGTCCGATGGCGACCTTGAACGAGGCTGCTGCGGTGCTGCCCGCCAGTGCCCCCTGATTCCAGAGTGAGGTCAGGAAACTCGTGACCATGCTCTGCACCAGCGACCAGGTGCTGGCCACGTTCGGATAGAAGACGTAGGACTGCATCGCCAGCTTCAGCGACTGCTCGATGAAGATCATGGTACGGCGGACGTTGATGTAGCACCAGTCTTGGCTGTTGCCGTCGAGCGTGCGCGCTCCCCACACCATGACGCCGAATCCGGGCTTGAGGCGGATGGCGTTGATGGATTTTCCGGTGATCGGGTCCACGTTGAGCGTGCCCTGGCTCAGGTCCGAGAGCTGCAGCGTCGTGTCGGTCACGGCGTTCAGGCTGACATTTGCGGGTGCGTACCAGACGCCCTTGTTGCTGTCAACCATGGTATAAACTCCCGCCATCGCCGCGCTCGCTGGCAGGGTGTTGATCTTCTCCAGCACAAGGTCGTGCATATGGCTGTAGGCAGCGCTGGCTTTGAGGAGCGCGTTTTCGAGCTGAAGGGGGCTGGGTGGATTCGTAGTTGGCGGATTCTGCATCTGGGACAGGATCGTTTTGATCGGTTCCACGGTGGCGTTGGGCAGCACTGCGGCCAGCTCCTTGCCACCGCCCAGGTTGTGGTAATTGATGGCGCTGTCCTCGACGATGCTGGTTTTCAGAAACGGGAAATAGGCGATGCCAAATTTGAGGAAGTCGCTCATCCCCACATCGGTGCGGAAGTTTGAGATGATGTTGCCGTCCTGGTTCCAGAGCTTGGGATCGGGTGACTCTGCACCATAAACGTCGAACAGGCCGACGCGGCTGAAGGGTACACAGCACTGCGTTGCATCACCGCATTGCGAGAGGACGTCACCCATGAGCTTGGCGTTGTCCGCCTCCTGCAGCAGCATGGAATCCGGAATGACGATCATGGTGATTGCGGATTCCTGCGCCGCGACTTGCAGGCCGGCATACAGGGCATCGTAGCTGATGTTGGGATTCACCAGCGGGCGGCCAAAGGTCAACGGCTTGCTGGGGGAGGGCGGCGGGCCGATCAGGCCCACGGAGATGATGTAGGCGGTGCTGCCGCCGTTTTGGTAGAACAGCTTGATGCTGCTGTAGAGGTAATAGATGGTGGACGGGTCGGGCAGTAGATCGAGAGCGGTGCCGTTGATCGTGACATCGCCTGTGTCCTGGGCTGGTAGGATGTGATAGATGGGGGTATATTGCTGGCTCTCCGCTGCCGGGGTGGGCGGCGTCCCGCTCATGAGGCTGTAGAAGGCCTGGAAATCCTGCATGGAATTGATCTGTACCGCCTGATTCAGGTACGACTTGCCTTTGTAGTCTGCCCGCATCGTGTACCCGATAAAGACCGGCACCGCCGTCGCCACTGGCACCACGGAATTCGGGAAGGCATTGACTTCGTTGATGTAAACGCCTGGTGTTTTGGGGGGGATGGCATGGTTGCAGTGGTTCCTTTCAAGGGTGGAGGGTCTGGTCCCGTTCTGCGGAAATCACCAAGCAGCAACAGCCAGGAGCAGGAATCGCAGAAGAGATCGGCAGGAACTAAGGGTGGGATAGGAAAGTAGCAAACGCCATGATTGGTACTCACTTAAAGAACCCGCTCCGCTTTGCGTTCTCCCAATCTCCCGAATAACTTCCACTGTTAAGCGGCAGCGGTACCGGATTGGAGGGAATGATCGCGCCAAGCAGTGCCGTAGGCCAAAGTCGTCCTCGGCGCGCGGACCTCCGAGTCCGCAGCACTCCGCAAGCTCCCACGGCTCCGCACGGCCCAGCCTCAGCGCCCGCTCGTGCTTGCCAGCCGTTGGGTAAGCAGACTCCACCTTTGCGAGAGCCACCCGCTGCGGGCTCGGAGGCCCGCGCTCCTCGGGCGCTGCGGCTCGCGGTGCTGCATTCACCTCAGGCTATGGGATGCCTGTGAAGATCATATTTTTTGCATCCTCGACAGTCTTCTGTGGAACACTGTGTTGGCAAAGTTTTAGGGTTTACATTAATGAAGCCTCCCCATATAGCAGCCCTATGCGTGCCGACTTGGACAGACCTGCTGCCCCCGTGCAGAGGAAGTTACCGGCCCATCCGCTGCCTCACCTGGAGGAGGATGAAGAACTGCTCCAGCGCAAAGCCGCACCTGCCGCTGCCCCAGCCCCCAACCGCATCGGGCTGCCCGATCAGCTCAAGACCGGCGTCGAGGCGCTTTCCGGCATGTCGCTGGATCATGTGCGCGTGCATCGCAATTCGGACAAGCCCGCGCAAATGAACGCGCATGCCTATGCGCAAGGCAGCGAGATCCATCTTGCCGCCGGTCAGGAAAAGCACCTCCCGCACGAAGCCTGGCACGTCGTCCAGCAGGCCAGGGCCGGGTGAAGCCGACGATGCAGATGAAAAACGGCGTGGCGGTGAATGAGGATGTCGGGCTGGAGCATGAGGCGGATGTGATGGGGGTGCGGGCGCTCTCCAAAGTGGTGCAGACGAGCCCACGCTTGGTGGAGTTAAACAGGTGTGATCCAATTCGAACTTGAACCCTGGAAGGCCGCGCAGGCAAAAGTCCCCGATAGGCTCCCGCCCTACCTTATTTCTCCCACTTCCCGCCTCGACAAGCAGGCGGGGTTGCGGTGTAATCGGGCTATTCCAACCTCGTACATGCAGACCAAGTCACGTACAGCGCCCGAAATCCGCGATCACGAGACCCTGCGTCTCATCGGTCATGGCGCGTTTGGGGAGGTGTGGCTGGCGCGCAGCGTCACGGGCGTGCTGCGGGCGGTGAAGGTGGTGTGGCGGGAGGACTATGACCGCCCGGATTCGTTTGAGCGCGAGTTTGAGGCCATCAAAATGTTTGAACCCATCTCCCGCCGTCATGAGGCGCTGGTGCCGATCCTTCAGGTGGGGCGCTCGGATAAGGAGGGGTTCTATTATTACGTGATGGAGCTGGCGGACGATCTGCAGACCGGGCGCACGATCCATGCCGATACCTACAAGCCGCACACGCTGGGCTTGCAGATGAAGCGGGACAAATTCATCCCCGCTGAGCAGTGCATCAAACTGGGGGCCACCATCGCCGAGGGGCTGGACTACCTGCACCGCAATCAGCTCATTCACCGCGACGTGAAACCGTCGAACCTCATCTTCATTGATGGCATCTGCCGACTGGCGGACATCGGGCTGGTGGCGCTGCTGGGGCAGCGCAGCTTTGTGGGCACCGAAGGCTTTGTGGCACCGGAAGGGCCGGGCACGGCGGCGTCGGACATTTTCTCTCTCGGCATGGTGCTGTATGAGGCCAGCACCGGCAAGGACCGGCTGGACTTCCCGGACCTGCCGTCGTGCTCGGAGACGGGGGCCACGCTGGAGGTCTGGCACCGGCTGCAGGATGTGGTCTGCACTGCCTGCGCGCCGAAGGCCAAGGGCCGCTTTGTCAATGCACGGGAGATGGCCCTGGCGCTGCGCGGCCAGCCGCTGCCCTCCTCCCGGCGGCTGCTGTGGACGTGGGTCGCCATCGGCTCGGTGGCGCTGCTGCTGGCGGTGGGCTTTGGCATGTGGCTGGCGCAGAACCACCGCGCGCGCACACTCATGGCCATGAACAGCACGGTGCCACGGCTGAAGATCGTGACGAAGCCTCGGGGGGCGGTGGTGTTTGCCGGTGAACAAAATCTCGGTGAGACGCCGCTGGAACTCAATCCCGCTGAGGGGGTGCCGGTGATCTATCAGTTACGGTTACCAGGTTACAAACAGGTCGAGATCGACCATGTGGCGCAGGATGACAAACCGGCCATGTATGAGCTGAAGCTGGAGGCCTCGCGCCTGCCGCAGAAAGGCGAGCGCTGGCTCAACAGCCTGGGCATGGTGTTCAAGCCCGGCCCCGGCGGCCACATCAGCGCTGAGCCGGTGGAGATGAAATTTTTCAAACGCTTTCTGGAGGCCACGGGCCGTTCGTTTGAAGGCAAGGTGGTGCGCTTCCAGCGTGGCAAGGACCAGGACTCCGCCTACCTCGTCGTGGTGCCGGATGGCGACGCGGAAGCCTTCCGCTACTGGCTGACGGATCGCGACCGCAGCGCCGCCTACCTGAGCCAGGAGCATCGCTACGAGGTGGAGCCGTTCTACTTTGTGGAAAGCGGTCAGTCCGCAGCGGATGACATGCCGGATGGTCACGACACCGACAAAGGCGAGCTGAAGGAGGAAAAGAACTGGCGTGCCTTTCACCTGCGCGTGGAGCGCCAGACTTATGGCAGCGTGGTCGTACACAGCCAGCCGGAAAAGGTGCGGGTGTTTCAGCACGAGCAGTTCCTGGGGGAGACGCCGCTGGAGCTGCCGCGCGTGCGCACTGGCCCTGTGGAGTTTGAGTTGCGCGAGGAAGGCTTCGCCGATGTGGTGCTGGAGGGCGAGGTGCGGGAAGGGGAGCAGGCCGAGCTCATTGCCGACATGCAGACGCGCAAGGCGGTGACCTTTGGCCGCCAGTGGAAGGCGAACAGCCTCGGCATGAATCTGGTGCCGCTGGGGGACGTGATGTTCTCCGCGTGGGAGACCCGCCATCGCGACTTCATGGAGTACTGCAAAGCCACCCAGGCGCGCCGCCCCGCACGCGTGGACGGCAACGCCAAGGGCGGCGGCACGCTGCCGGTCTCGGGCGTGGACCGCAACGAAGCGCGCGCCTTCTGCGCCTGGCTGACCGAGCGCGAGCGCAATGCCGGACTCATCGGCGCGAAGGATCTGTATCGTCTGCCCACGGATGAAGAATGGAGCCGCGCCGTGGGGCTGCCGCTTGAGCGCGGCACCTCGCCGGAGGAACGCAATGGCCGCATCCGGGGCATTTACCCTTGGGGCTTTGACTGGCCACCGCCCGCGGATGTGGACAATCTGGCCGACATGAACGGCGCACGCAAAGCCAGCCTCGAGAGCGCCATCCCTGGGTATGAGGACAAGTTTCCCTTCCTCGCTCCTGTGTCGGCCCTGCCGCCGAATGACCGTGGCATCACCGGACTGGCAGGCAATGTGTCCGAATGGATCGAGACGGACTTTGCGCCCGTGCCGCCACCCAAGCCCGATGAACCCGCGAAGCAGGCTCTGGGCACGATACGCGGTGGCAACTGGCATTCCGCCTCCCAGGACGAACTGCTCTCCTCCGCCCGCAAGCCCGTGCCACCTGAGACGCGGTGGAACACGATTGGTTTTCGCGTGGTGCTGGCGCATGGGAAGTAGAGGGGGATGGGGCTGAGTAGGACGGTTTTCAAATGGCAAAGGAATGGAGAGCAAAGGAATGGCCTGAATTCTGAAGGTTCCGCAGAAAGAACATTCCTTTGCCAAAACTGGCGCGGGTTTGCCGGACAGGTTGCCGCATAACCCAGGGTGTGTAGGTTCTCTCCGTTCTGCATGGGTTGCAGGACAATGCTTCTGAATGGCACGGTTTAAAGAATGGCAGAGGAATGGGGTGGCAGAGGAATGACCTGAAACCTGAACGTGCCGCAGAAAGAACATTCCTTTGCCAATACATTCCCTTGCCAAAACTGGCGCGCGTTTGCAGAGCAGGCTGCCGCATAATCAACGACGCACAGGTTCTCCCCACCGCATCCTTGGAAAAATCTCCCCTTTGCCTCGCTTCGCGCACATTTTGCTCGTAGAACTTCCGGTGGCAGTCGTTATTCATAATCACCCCCATCATGCAAACTGCGCTCGAAACTCCTGTGCCGGAGAAAAAGGTCGAACAGACCGAGGCTGGAAACTACTTCGTCTCCAATTACCCGCCCTTTTCCTTCTGGAAGCCTGACCAGCTTCCCGCTGTGGAGGCCGTGCTGCAGCAGCCTGCCCCGGCCAACATCCCGCTGGGCGTGTACTTCCACATCCCCTTCTGCCGCAAGCGCTGCCACTTCTGCTACTTCAAGGTCTATACCGACAAGAACGCGCAGGAGGTGAAGGCTTACATCGACGCGGGCATGCGCGAGATGGAGCATCTGACCAACCAGCCGTACCTGAAGGGCCGCAAGGCGCACTTCGTGTACTTCGGCGGCGGCACCCCCAGCTACCTCTCCGTGCCCCAGCTCAAGGACCTGACCAACCGCATGAAAGCCATGATCCCCTGGGACGAGGCGGCGGAGGTCGCCTTTGAGGCGGAGCCCGGCACGCTCAATGAGGTCAAGCTCACTGGCATCCGCGATATTGGCGTCACGCGCCTGAGCCTCGGCGTGGAAAACTTCGACGATCACATCCTCGAAACGAACGGTCGCGCGCACCGCAGTGGCGAGATCGAGAAGGCCTACCGCTTTGCCCGCACGCTCGGCTTTGAGCACATCAACATCGACCTCATCGCCGGGATGATGAACGAGACCTGGGAGAACTGGAAGGACACCGTGCGCAAGGCCATCGCCCTGCAGCCCGATGCCGTGACCATTTACCAGATGGAGGTGCCCTTCAACACCACCATGTACCAGCAGATGAAGGCCGAGGGCAAGGTCACCGCCCCCGTGGCCGACTGGCAGACCAAGCGCGACTGGGTCAGCTACGCCTTCGATGAATTCCAAAAAGACGGCTACACCGTCACCAGCGCCTACACCGTGGTCAAAGATCCGCAGCGCATCAAGTTCGTCTATCGCGACTCCCTTTGGGAAGGCGCAGATTTGCTGAGCTGCGGCGTGGCCTCCTTTGGCCATCTCGGCGGCGTGCATTACCAGAACCAGGCCGACGTGGGCCCCTACATGCAGGCGGTGGACGCGGGCAAGCTGCCGATCTTCCGCGCCTACCAGACCACGGCGGAAGACCGCTTCGTGCGCGAGTTCATCCTCAAGCTCAAACTCGGCCGCAGCGAGTTCGACTACTACGTCCAAAAATTCGGCGAAGATCCGCGCCAGCACTTCGGCCCGCAGCTCGACTACCTGGCCAAGGAAGGCTTTGCCACGCTGGATGACAAGGGCATCACGCTCTCGCGCGATGGCCTGCTGCAGGTGGACCGCCTGCTGCATGATTTCTTCCTGCCCCAGCACCGCCAGTACGCCCGCTACACCTGAAGCCCGCTGACGCAACCGAACGACCACGACGGCGATGAACGAGGCACCCCGGCAGGACGAGGACATCCTGGCACCCCTGATCTTCTTTTACGGCATCGGCAGCGTGCGCCCGCGCGTGACCTTTGTGCAGCCCCAGGACCTCGCCGAGCAGGAGCGCGCCCTGCTCGTGCATGACAAAGACATGACCCCGCGCCTGCGCGACTTCCACGCCAGCGAAATCGACCTCGACGTGGCCGCCCGCGCCCGCATCGGCAACTACCTCGTGCGCGCCTCCGTGCTGCACCGTCGGAATGACGGCATGCCCGTCGAGTTCGGAGCCATCGGCATCCACCTCGACATCCTGCCTGAGGAAGCGCAAACCCTCGTCCTCGAAGGCCTCGTGCCCTTCGGGGCTATCCTCGAACGCTACGAGGTGCCGCACTCCAGCCATCCACGCGGGTACTTCCGCATCTCCGTGGATCAACGCTTGGCGGATTTGCTGGGAGCTACCAGCGGGCAGATTTTGTTTGGGCGGTGTAATGAGCTCAGGCATGGCAGTGGGCGAGTACTCGCGGATGTGGTCGAGGTGCTGCCGCGGATGGGGTAGGGGCTGAAACCTCAACAATCCAAAATCGATGGTTCGATAATCGTCAATCCTTCATTGCCTTGAGCGCCGCGGGCATGCGTGATTGACGATTGATGAGCAACGATTGTTGATTTTTGAAGTGGGAGCCATGCGTGCACCCAGCGCGAGGTAGGGAGGGCTGTCCCCAGCCCTCCGCGTGGGCGGGGTAAGTAGGCGAATGACGACTGGTGGCAGCGGAGTCCGGGGTGACTCGCAGCAGCGGAGCGGGGAGTGCCCTACCCGTGTGCATGCCACGCAATAGACCACGGCGGCTTGGGGACAAGCCGCCCTACCTGCGCTGGGCATGCGGCGTGCTCAGCGCGAGGTAGGCTGTGCTGCATCACTGGAAATAACCCAGCATGGCAGCCAACGAGCGTGTACCAAACCAAGCGCTGAAATACAAGACGCTGCTCACGAAAATCAGCGGTAAGCCAAAGCCCAGTTTGGCAGCTCCAATCCACCCACGACTCCGAATAAAGTACCACGGCACGCCAATGAGCGTCATTGTGATGATGCACCCCATCATGCCACTCGGCATCACAAAGCGGCGCATGTGGGCATCGTTGTCGCACCATGAGTAAGCAGCGCCCATCTGGACTCCCAAGTGGACTACAAAACTCAGGAAGAGTGCCCACTGACTGAAATACCAAAGAATATCGAGAATGCCGCTGAGCAGAGCCCAGATAATCAAGAGCATTAACGCGTCCTTCCGTTTGCGTCGGAAGAAGGAAATCTCAGTATCGCAGATCTCTGTCATCTTGGTTGATGTGGCTTGTCCGCTTAATGGTTAGATCCTCCTCCGCACCTAGAAATCCCTGTTTGAGCGCATGAGAATGGACCGTGCTGGTAGAAGAGCATTTGAATTTAAAACCGCAACCTTCTCGGCAGTCACGTCTGACTGATCGAGCTGCATGCACATAGAGGTGTGCAAAATACAGGCGGAGCGGGGAGTGCCCTACCCGTGTGCATGCCCCGCGATAGATCGCGGCGGCTTGAGGACAAGCCGCCCTACCTGCGGTGGGCGTGCGCGCACCCAGCGCGAGGTAGGGAGGGCTGTCCTCAGCCCTCCGGCGTGAGCTGGATGAGTGTGCGAATGAGGATTGGTGGCAGCGGAGCGCTGGGTAGCCCGCAGCGGCGGAGCGGGGAGTGTCCTACCTGTGTGCATGCCCCGCAATAGACTGCGGCGGCTTGGGGACAAGCCGCCCTAGTGCGCTGTGAAGCGTCACGATCCTCCGGGGTGAGAGACCCCGGCCATCTGGAACCGTGTTCCGGGTGAGAACTTGAAGTAACTGCGTCGCCGTGAGGCGGGGTGGAGAGCAACGAAAAGAACCTG
>CAINGK010000222.1 GCA_903848465.1 uncultured Verrucomicrobiota bacterium | reverse complement strand
GTGCTCCCCTGGGTTCTGGCAGACAATCCGGGAAGCAAACCCAGTGCTCCTCCACACGACGCCGGATGCCAGCAGCGTCTGCTCCGCCTTTACGCCACAGGCAGCTGTGTCCAGAGTCCCGCGCAGCACCATGCCTCCGGCCTAAGATTTCACACGAACTCCGTTTGCGTCAGTCTATTGTGCAAGCCTCACTAGGACAGTTGCCACACGCGCTGCCGCCTGCAGCCGTTGAGTTCTCCCCGAGGAGCGGATGGAATGTTGTCTTCGGCATCACGCGGTCTTAAGGTGGTGGCTGAGTGCGTAGTCGTAAGCGGCCTTGGCGGCATCCTGTCCGACGTCAGCAAGGAGTATCGGATAGCCTATCGGCCCAGTAAGAAAGATGAAGAGGTAGCTGTCAGTCAGTAGAACTCGGTCCACGGATGACCACTTGAAAGTGCTCTCTCCCATGCTGGACTTCGAATGCAGGCCAGACTCCGAGAGGGTGAGTTCACACGGACCGAGGCTCCTGCCAAAGGATCCCTCATCAATGAATTTCTCGGTGTATCGCTGAACACGACGATCAAAGCGGGCTGGGAAAAGGAAGAACCAAAGAACGGACACAGCGAGATAGAGGGTCGTGGACACCCAGTTAAAACCATCGGTCGCCAATGCGAACAGCCAAAAGCAGAGCATGACTAAGGGAAGCATGAAACGTACTCGTGTCCGCATCCGTTGGTAGGTGGGCGATGCTGCGTGATACTCGCGGTTGAACGCCAGCACGTCCTCTCGACGCATCTGAAAGTGAAGTGTCATCGGGAGAGTGTCGTTGTGCAGCGGGTTCACTATTTGATGAGAACCAATGGCGTCGGATACTTCAACCGCAAAAGTGCGTGCCTCCGTCTCTTCAGCGCCAACGGCGCGACCTATCGCAGCCCAGGGCAACGCCCTGGGACCACGCGCAACGAAAAACCGGGAGCCCTGAAAGGGCGGCCTAACTCCGGTGACACCGCCCCCCCAATCCCAAATCTTCCCACCCGCCTGATTGGAAACGCGCCTTTCCCGCGTACTGAAACTCAGCCCCCAAACTCCCCATCCTCCGCACGCCTGCCCCCCCCCACACCCGGCGCACGCGAGGTGTCCTCCTCATGCCCCGCATCCTTTCATCGCAACTGCAGCGCCGCCTTGCCACCGCAGGGGCGGTACTGCTGCTGCTCGGCGGCGTCGGGACGCTCCACGCGGCCAGCACGCCGGAGACTCCGGTCTCACTCGAAACGGCCCGCGAACAAGGCCGTGCGAAGTCCCGCTTCCTGAAGGACTCCCCGCAGGCCGCGCAGGCCGCGCAGGCCTCCGAGGTCATTCCCAAGGCAAACGTGGCAGTGTTTCAGGCGGCGGTGGGGCCGATGCTGAAGAAGAACTGTGTCGCCTGTCATGGCCCAGAAAAGGCCAAGGGTCGGCTGCGCATCGACCAACTCAATCCCGACCTGCTGCACGGCCCGGATGCGGAGCGGTGGCGCGAGGTCTTCAATGCGCTGAGCAAATCCGAGATGCCGCCGGAGGACGAGCCGGACTACGCGCTCGCGACGGCGGATCGTGGCCGCATGGTGGACTGGCTCAGCGCGGAGCTGAATGCCGCATCCCTCGTGCGGCGCAGCAGCCAGGAGCACTCCTCGTTTCGCCGCCTCACGAATTACGAATACAACTACGCCCTGCAGGACATCCTCGGTCTGCCCACGACTCCTGCGGACAAACTGCCCCCGGAAACCACCTTCCCGGACGGCTTCAACAACAGCTCCGATCTGCTGCAGATGTCCGCCATGCAGTTCGACACCTATCGCGAGCTCGGCCTGAAAGCCCTCAAGCGCGCCACAGTCAGCGGCGAGCGTCCGCTACCCGTCACCTACCTCATCTCCATGCAGGAAGAGCTGACCAAAGCGGTGGAAAAGGCTGCGAAGGCAGCAGTGGTCAAGGATGTGAAGACCTCAGGCAAAAAGCAGAACCCTCCCAAGGCCGGTCATCAGGCGCAGTTGGTTCAGTTGGAAACTGGCGAGCGCATGGTTTTTGCGGAAGGCGAGGCGCAACCCCGCACTAACGCCGTGGTCGGTCAAACGCCGCCGCTGTCTCCCGTCGTGCTGGAGCTTCCCAGGGGCCGCGAGCTGAAGCTGGACCTGGACCGCTTCCTGCCAGACGAGGGCACCCTGCGCGTGCGCATCCGCGCCGGGCGCACGTCCATGAACCCGGACGAGTATGCCAGCCTGCGCCTGATCTTCAGCGCGCACACCAGCAACAACGCGAACTTCTCCCAGGTCGTCAGCACGCACGACCTCCCTGTGACAGCACCTGCCAGCAGTCCCCAGTTCCTGGTATTCGACATCCCGCTGGGCGACATTCAGCGCAATCCCTTCCGGCATCTCGCCACCACGTTTCCACGGCGCAATGAGTTCCTGCACATTCAGAATGTCTCGAATGCCGGCGGGGCAGAGCCTCTGCGCGTAGTTATCGACCACATTGAAATCAGCGCGCCGTTTTACCAGCAGTGGCCGCCGCAGACCCACACCGCCATCTTCTTTGCCAGCAAGCACAAGAGCGACGAGCAGGCCTATGGTCGCGAGGTGCTGACTCGCTTCCTCAAACGCGTCTGGCGCCGTCCAGTAACCACAGCGGAGGTCGATCCATTCATGGCACTGTTCGCCAAGTATCGTCCCGGCTTCCCGACCTTTGAAGACGCCATGGTGGAGGTACTGGCCACCGCGCTGTCCACCCCGGAGTTTCTCTACCTCACGCAACGCGTCACCCCCACCAAATCGACATCCCCCGCGCAGATCAGCGCGCTGGAGCTGGCCAGCCGCCTCGCCGTGTTCCTGTGGTCCAGCATCCCGGATGATGAGCTGCTGCAACTCGCCGAGCAGGGCAGGCTCCGCGCGCCCGAGGTCCTCACCGCGCAGGTGCAGCGCATGCTCGCAGACCCGCGCGCCCAAAGGTTCTCGCAAAACTTCGTCGAGCAATGGCTGGGCCTGGACCGCATGAGCAGCGTCACGCATGTGACGGACAGCTCTCTGAAGGAAGCGATGGTGGAAGAGCCCCGCGCCTTCTTTGAAGAAGTGCTGCATCAAAATCGCAGCATCATGGATTTCCTGCATTCCGACTACGCCGTGGTCAATGAGCGGCTCGCCAACCTTTACCACATTCCCAAAGTTTACGGCCCGCAGTTCCGCAAGGTGTCCGTGACCCCGCAAACCAATCGCGGTGGCCTTTTGACCAGCGCGGTCATCATGACGATGAATTCCGACGGCAAAGACTCCCACCCACTCAAGCGTGGCGTGTGGATGCTGAAGCGCATCCTCGATGATCCCCCGCCGCCACCGCCGCCCAATGTCCCGCAGGTGGACCTCACCGACCCGGCGATTTTGAAAATGACGGTGAAAGAGCGCATCGCCGACCACCGCAACAAAGCCGCCTGCAACTCTTGCCACTCCAAGATCGACCCCTGGGGCATCGCGTTTGAAAACTACGACGCCCTCGGGGCCTTCCGCACTCAAATCAAAGAGCAGCCCGTCGATGCGACCTCTGAACTCTTCAACCACCAGACACTCGCTGGCATTGACGGGCTCAAGCGCTACCTGCTCATCGACCGCCAGGATCAGTTTGCCCGCGCGATGGTACACAAGCTCACGACCTATGCGCTCGGCAGACCGCTTTCGTTCGCAGACAGCGCCGACATTGATCGTATGACTGCGCAGCTCAGACGCAGCGGTGATGGTTTGGGCGACTTGATCCGACTGATCGTCAGCAGCGACCTTTTTAACTCCAGGTAAGCACGGAGCCTCCTCCCATGAATCCCAAATCCCACCCACTCAATCGCAGAACCTTTCTTCGCGGCTCCGGCGTGGCGCTGGCATTGCCCTGGCTGGAAACCTTTGCTGCGAGCAACCAAGCCAAGGACGCGACGCCCAAGCGCTTTCTCAGTGTCTATCATCCCGATGGCGTCGGCCTGCCTCTCAAGTCCGATCCCGCCTGGAACGACTGGAGCTGGTTCCCACGCGGTGGCGAAAAAGACTTCGAACTCACCAAGGTACTCGATGTGCTGCAGCCGCTGCGCAGCGACATCACCATCTACTCCGGCCTCTCGCATCCTGCGGCCCGCAACGTCCACGGCCACTCCAATGCCGACCAATATCTGACCGGCGCGCCCGTCGGCGGTTCCGGCCCCTACCAGAACACCATATCTCTAGATCAAGCATATGCAGAGCACGCCGGCGACTTCACCCGCCACTCCTCGCTTGTCATGTCCACCAATGGCGGCGTCGGTGGTCCGCGTGGCGCGCAGACGCAGTCCTTCAACCGCGAAGGCCGTCCCATTCCCGCCATGAACAAGCCCAAGCAGATCTTCGACCTGCTGTTTGTGACCAGTGGCAAAGACGCCGCCGCCAAGCTCGCGCGCAGCAAGAGCGCCCTCGATCTCCTGATCGCCAGCACCCGCTCCCTCGGACGCCAGTTGTCCAAGCACGACCAGCAGACGCTCAGCCAGTACCTCGATGCCGTACGCGACACCGAGCTCAAGCTGGAGAAAGCCCAGAAGTGGCTCGCCACCCCCGTGCCCCAGGTGGACACCCGCAACCTCCATCTGGATGCCGAGCCCAAGGAAGCGCGGCTCTATTTCCAGACGATGTATGAGCTCATCTACCTCGCCTTCCTCAGCGACTCCACCCGCGTCGCGACCTTCCAGCTCGGCCGGGAAAACGGCGAAGGCCCGCACGATCTGCTGTCAATGGCCGTCGGGCTTGGCAGTGCCCATGGGCTGACGCACGCAGTCAAGAGTCCCGGCGGTTGGCAGAACCTCGGCACCTACAATCGCTATCAGGCCGAGGAGTTTGGCCGCTTCGCGCAGAAGTTGAAAGAGACCCCGGAGCCGAATGGCAGCGGCAGCATGCTCGACAACACCCTCGCCATGCACGGCTCCGCCTCCAGCAGTTTCCACCTTTCACGCAACTACCCGCTCATCACCGCCGGTGGCAAAAATCTCGGCTTCACCAACGGCCGCTACCTCAAGTTCGGCACCGGCAACGAAGACAACCAAGCCGGTGCCGGCATCGTCAGCGATGAAGGCTGGACCGGCAAAATGGCAGTCGAGGAGCTGCCCCTGGCCAAACTCTTCGTCACCATCCTCCAACGCCTCGGCGTCGAGAGCGACGAATTCGGCGGGCAGACCGGAACACTGACGCGGGTTTAACTTGCAGCGGCACGCACAGCCTCTGCGGCTGTAACAATGCCAGTGAACTCAGTTCGCTTGATTCTGTGAAGCAGTTCAGCGGCTGTAAAATCTGCATTTCACTTCGATGAAAAGAAGCTCAGCGCATGAAGTTGAGACACCCAAAAAGCACTACCTTTCGGTTTGAGCAGACGGTGATTTAGCTGTGCGCGCATGATGTCTCGTTTATCTTGTAATTGATGAGAAGGAAATCAGCACTCGAAGCACTTGAGGCGATCAATGCCAAGGTTCACGCGTGCACAGAAAATGAAGTCAGGCCTGAAGTTATTGAGTGTCTTGAAAATGCGGCGAGGAAGCTGTTCGTCGCGGTTCAGGGGGACGCGTACCTGAGAAATCAGAACTACGCCGTTCTCGAAATCCCAGCCTCCCACCTCAATGACCCGGATTCACTAGCCGACTTCCTGTACCAACTTGCTCGCAAACTGGTCGCCAGAAGCACCGCTGAGGAAATTCGCGCCAACCGTCAATGGTTGCCCTGAGTGTTTGAATTCATGACACAGGCGCACCATAGGGGCTTGAGGTCTTTGAAGTACAGTCTGCTGACTGAGGGCGGGAAACTGGCCCTCGATCATTCCTGCAAACTTCGCTGGATTCCTACCACCCACGCCCCAATCGTGTCATGGTACCGGGAATACGTTTTCAATCAACCATCGACGTCATGAGCGAACTCAACACTCACGAACTCACCCTGACTTGGAATGGCAGGAAGTGGGTGACATCCGCACTTCCTCCCGGTAAAGCCATCAGTGTTGGATTCAAGGCCGAGCTGACGGTGCCAGAAAACGCCCTCAGCGACGTGGGTAACGAATCAAGTCCTCGGCTTTTGTTCCCCAAAGGAACTATCCTTTACCTCCCGATGGTTCCAACAAAAGACAAAATCTCACTACGACAGCGTTGTGCACTACACATTCCGCGCTTGACCCACCGCCTGAAGAACAAGGATCTTCTTCCAATTATACTCGATAGCGATCTTCAGATCGACCCGGTTAACGAGCAGCTAGAAGGATGCCCCTGTCGCTTTGCAGGCGACACCTCCTCATCCTTCAAAAGTTTAAACGAAGCCGCCAAGAACGCTTTGAAAACGTGGACTAGCCGCGAAACGGGTGCCATCGGCGTGTTCATGGAAGTCCGCTTTGTGCATGACTCCCAACTCTTGCAGATCGACGCCAAGAGGGATGAAGTTCTGCATGAACAGCCTTTGCCCGACAACCCAGACCGCGACGATACGCCGGATTTGTTCGAGATAGCAGGTTCCTGATGACTCTGCATATGGCACAACCACCCGCCTGAATTCAGGCACCCCATTTTGCCATGAGCCGCATAAACAATCCGCCCATCGCCACCTGGTTCTCTCAGGTGGTTGCTATCCCGGCAAGCGCGCACTTCATGGTGTTCTGGCACCACTACGACTCCGGCTCCTACACCCACACCTCGAATCATGGCATATTTTTCGACCTCAACGACGCCATCGACTACGCAGTCGCGTTGATTCGGCGGGCCAGGTTTGAGAGTCGCACGCCCTTAACCCAGGAAGACATTGAAGGTCATGAAGAACACAAGGACTTCTCAGACCTCACCATGGACTGGGGCAGTCGCGATCTCGACATCGTGGACAAATCCGGCAACGTTCTGTTCCATCAGGTCTCCCACTGGCATGTCTCTTCAGCAACCCTGACGGCCGCCCTGGACTTCGACTACACAACAGCAGATCAAATACGGCAGTCCATCAAACTGGACGCGCTGCGCCAATCCTCACCCTCATCGACCTCCCACCAACCGCCGCCGGAGCCATCCACCTCCGCAAACCCCGCCCCCGCAACCTTGCCACAGCAGGACTCCCACGAAATACCCGTTCGGGATTCATCCCTGCTCTCAATCGAGGAATTGAGAAATACCAGTCTGGGCTACGAGTGCGAGGAGCTGGACTACCAGTGGGAGGAGCGCGCCAGGCTGGAATCCATGCTCCTCAATCCGGATTATGACCCCGAGGGCTAGACGACACCTCCGCCGGCGGTCCCGACTGGGACGCCAACACCAGCGCC
Source organism: uncultured Verrucomicrobiota bacterium (assembly GCA_903848465.1). Classification (GTDB taxonomy): domain Bacteria; phylum Verrucomicrobiota; class Verrucomicrobiia; order Verrucomicrobiales; family Verrucomicrobiaceae; genus Prosthecobacter. The sequence goes on along the minus strand of CAINGK010000222.1, from coordinate 549 downwards.
TAGGTGCCCACGAGCTGGATCAAGACCTCCGCGCTGCCCGCGACTTCGGCCCCCGTGTCATGCGTTGCAGAAGGCCAGGACAGGCAGTAGAATTCCATCAGTGGAGACTTCCTCGACAGAACCGGCCAACGCGTCAGCCAGCAGCGAATCGGCAGAGCTGTCCATGTTTCCCATCCCGGAATCTCAGGAATCGGCTTGGCAACTCTGGAAAGAGCGCTCGTCACGCGATCCGCGATTGCAGCATTTCAGCGAGACGCGACTGAGGGTCTTGTTCCTCCGCATGGAAGCCGAAAAAATCTGCGGGACAGATTAACCGGCGTTCTCTACGCCTCAACTCGCGTCGAACACGCCGCCTCCCAGACCGGCCTCAGCCCCACGCCGGCGCAGAAGTTCTCCCCTTTCTGGCTCTGGTCAAACAACCGCTTCCCTCGTTGAAAATTCTGCACTCCGTGCTATCTTTTTCCGTGCCAAAGACGCCGTCCTACAGGGGGTGTAAAGTCTGTTCTGTAAAAGGCTTTAGCCTTGCAATGCACGCCCCATTGGGGGCTG
>CAINGK010000221.1 GCA_903848465.1 uncultured Verrucomicrobiota bacterium | reverse complement strand
GTTCGGCATCGCTACGCTCGCCTCACTCCGCAGCCCCCAATGGGGCGTGCATTGCAAGGCTAAAGCCTTTTACAGAACAGACTTTACACCCCCGGCAAGCCACTCTGGTGGATCATTTTGCTGATCATTCCATTCGTGAACTTCATCATTCTTATCCTCATTGTCCTGGGCTTGGCCAAGAACTTCGGCAAAGGCGGCGGCTTTGCTGTCGGACTCCTTCTGCTCGGCTTCATTTTTCTACCAATCCTTGCCTTCGGTGACGCCAAGTTTGTGGGTCAGAAGAGCTGATTAAACTCTGTTCGTTTCAAAAGGTGCGCGTGCGGGTGACCGCCGCGCACTTTTTTATGGCCGCTTGGGTGGCTCACCTTCCTGCAAACCCGCCTGCAGACCTTCCAGCGCAGGCTTCATGGCGGCCGCTGAATAACCCGCACGGATCAGGCGCTCGCGTGCCTCCTCCAGCAGCGCGGTTGACTGGACAGGAGTGCGTGGCTGGGCCAGACGGGCGATCATTTCCGCTCCAATCTCATCCAGGGCCGGGCGTATCGTATGGGTGAGACTGGGCACCACCGTCAGGAGGGATGTGGCTCCGGGCGGGTGCTTCCGCAGCCACTCCTGCTGCACCACTTTGGCCGCCTGCATCTGCCCGGTGAAAAAGCGTCGCACGCTCTCCTCTTTCAACCCAGCGGCGACACCGCGTTGGGTCATCGTGCGCAGCAGTTCTGCCTCGCGCACCGGATCAGTGATGGGCAGTGCCGCGACCTGCTTGGCCATGGCCACTTCATCCATCCAGTTCAGCCGCTCCTCCACGAGCACCGGTAACGACGGGCGGAAGTCTTTGCGCCAGGCACACGCGGGCAGCAGCAGGGCCAGTCCAAGGAGCGCGACCTGCCATGAGCGAGAGGAACAAAAAGTGGATTTCATCCGGCGAGAGTAAACGGCGGGCGGCAGCAGACAAGCACGGACGAATGCTCGTCACTGCGCCTCTTCGTTGACGGCAGGCATCAGCCGCCGATTCTCATGGGATGAAGATTCTCGCAGCCATGTCCGGTGGCGTGGACAGCAGCGTGGCCACCGCCGTGCTCGTCCGCGCAGGGCATGACGTGTCCGGTGTGTACATGAAGAACTGGATCAACGAGGAGAACATCATCGGCCACTGCCCGTGGGAGGAAGACATCACCGATGCCGAGGCAGTGGCCAAACAGCTCGGCATCCCGTTTCGCGTGGTCAATCTCATGACGGAGTATCGTGAAAAAGTCGTGAAGTACCTGCTCGAAGGCTACCAAGCCGGCATCACCCCCAACCCGGATGTGATGTGCAACCGCGAGATGAAATTTGGCGTACTCTGGGACTGGGCGCAGGAGCACGGCTTTGAGGCCATCGCCACCGGGCACTATGCTCGAAAACTAGAGGCTGGAGGCTCGATGCTAGACCCAGTATCCAGCAACGAGCATCTAGAATCCAGCATCCAGTATCCAGCCTCTATCCTTCGCGGCGCGGACCCGAACAAGGACCAGACCTACTTCCTCGCGATGATGCAGCCGCAGCAGGTGCGCATCGCGCAGTTTCCCATCGGCCATCTGCTCAAGCCGGAGCTACGCGATCTGGCGCGCGAGTTTGGCCTGAAGACAGCGGAGAAAAAAGACAGCCAGGGCATCTGCTTCATCGGTCAGGTGAAGATGGAGGACTTCCTGCGCACCTTCGTGCCCGACCACCCCGGCCCTATCGTCAATTTGGAAGGCAAAAAGCTCGGTGAGCATCGCGGCCTGCACCTTTACACCCTGGGCCAGCGGAAAGGCCACGGCGTGGCCAGTCCGCTTCACAAGCAGGCCTACGTCGTCGTGGCCAAGCGGCCGCAGACCAACGAACTCGTCGTCGCCATTGAGAGTCCCGACACCCCGCTGCTCTGGGCGCGCAAGGCCACGCTGCATTCCATCTCCAGCACCGGCTTGCCTTTGCACGCAGAGCGCCTGCTCCAGGCCCAGCCCCGCTACCGCTGCCCGGCAGGAAACGCGGTCTTCCGCCCGCTGGGCGATGGCCGCGCCGAACTCGAATACACCGACCCGCAGCGCGCCCTCACACCGGGGCAGATTTGCGCCTTGTATGACGGCGACCGCCTCCTGGGTGGCGCGGTGTTTGAAACCATCCAGCACGAATAGCGGCAGTCAGCCGACCTGTAGAGTAGCCCACAATTTGGCAACAACTCCATGGACATGAATGTGACTCAACCTTCCACTCTCCTCGTTCTCGGTGGCGGCTGCTTTGGCCTCACCGCTGCCCTCGAACTCCGCGCTCGCGGCTGGCAGGTCACTTTGATTGATCAAGGCCCGCTCCCGCACCCTGACGCCGCCTCCACGGACATCAGCAAGGCCGTGCGCATGGATTACTCGACCGATGAACAACACACGGCCATGGGCGAGCGCAGCATCCAGCGCTGGCGCGAATGGAATGCGCAGTGGGGGGAGGAGCTGTACCATGAGGCCGGCTACCTCGTGATGTCGCGTCACTCGCTGGAACAACCTGGCTTCGAGCATGACAGCCATGCCTTCCTCACGCAGCGCGGTCACCGCCTGCGCCCCACTTCGTCTGAGATGCTGCGCGAACTGCACCCCGCCTGGAACCACAGCGCTTTTCGTGGCGGCTACCTCAATCCCGTGGGTGGCTGGGTGGAAAGCGGTCGCGTCATCGCACGACTCGCCGCCGAAGCACGGGCCGCCGGGGTCGTCATCCTTGAAAACGTGCCGCAGCCGCGCCCGCTCTATGACGGCGCACGCTGCGCGGGCATCACCTCCGCTCAGCAAACCTGGCACGCCGATGTGGTGCTCGTCGCCGCCGGAGCCTGGACGCCCACGCTGCTGCCACATCTGCAAGGCGTGATGTGGGCCACGGCACAGACCGTGTTCCACTTTCAGCCGCAAGATCCGCGCCCCTACACCCCGCCGCAATTTCCTGTCTGGGGAGCCGACATCGGCAGAACCGGCTGGTATGGCTTTCCCGCCAATGCCAGCGGTCTCGTCAAAGTGGCCAACCACGGCCCAGGTCGCCGCGTGAATGCCAACGATCCCCGCACCCTGCCACCGGGGGAGGAGGAGCGCTACCGCGCCTTCCTGCGCGGCACCTTTCCCAGCCTCGCCGACGCTCCGCTGCACTCCACCCGCGTCTGCCTTTACTGCGACACCTTTGACGGCGCTTTCTGGATCGACCACGACCCCGCGCACCCCAACCTCATCATCGCCGCTGGCGATTCCGGCCACGCCTTCAAATTCACCCCCGTCATGGGCGAGATCATTGCCGACGTGGTGGAGTGTAAAGCCAACCCTTGGACGCAGCGTTATCGCTGGCGCGAAAAAACCGCTGCACACTCGGACGGTGCCCGCGCGAGTGAGTAGGGTATGGGGAGTCAATCGACTGCTGCGCATCACCGACTTGCATTTTGCGAGGGGCTAGTTTTGCGGATGACTGATGCACGGTCGTATCGCACGAATCGGAGACGGAGTGGCAGGAAAGGTGGGGGACGAGTGAGTCAGCAGCGCGCGCTGGGACGAAGTATTCTAGGGACGCGCACAACGCATCCCTACCGGCTCTGCGTGGCGCGGCACCTCAGGGGTGGTAGGGAACCGCTGTGCGGGTCCGTGATTCCGGGTCTGTCACAACGCAGGCAGCCAAAAAGGTTCGCCGTCCCTGTCGTGGTCGATCGACGGGAGCACATCACCCACTTATTTTGAGAGGGTTTACTTTGGAAAGTGGGTGATGCGCCGCAGTATCAACGACACTGCTTCGTCATTCGTCATTCAATGTCGTTAAGTTAAGATTTCAAACGCGAATGGCCACGAATGACCGCGAATGCAGAGGAATTCTGAACTCTGAAATTCGTGCTCATTCGCGTTGTGAACAATACACCTTCGCGGTCTATTTTGCTTAACTTAACGACATTGATTCGTCATTCGTCATTCGTCATTCGTCATTCTGCATTCGTCATTTGCCCCAACCGCTCTACCATCCTCCCAGACCTGTCTATCAACCACCCAGCCTCTTCCTCCCACCCATGCCCACCCTCACCGTCCAGCCACGCGCCCGCCTTTTCCACGGCCACCTTTGGGTCTATGCCACTGAAATCCAGAAGCGCTTCGGCGATCCCAAGCCGGGGGATGTCGTGCATTTGCAGGATGTGCGGGGCAAGCCGCTGGGCAGCGCCATTTACAATCCGCAGTCGCAGATTTCGGCACGGTTGTTTTCGTATCGCCGCCAGGACCTGGACCTCGACTTCTTCACCCGCCGCATCCAGCGGGCGATCAAGGTGCGCGAGGCTGCCGGGGTGGATCTGAATCTGTGCCGCATTGTCTGGAGCGAATCCGACGGCATCCCCGGCCTCATCGTGGACCGCTACGGCGACTTCCTGGTGCTGCAAACGCTCACGCTGGCGATGGATCTGCGCAAGGACCTCATCATCCAGGCGCTGAACGACGTGCTGAAGCCACGCGGCATCGTCGAGCGCAACGAGGGCGCGGTGCGCAAGGCCGAGGGCATGGAGCAGATCAAAGGCGTGATCAGTGGCGAGACACCCACGCCGTATGTGGTGCGCTATCAGGGCAGCGCCTTCCATGCTGATCTACTCGAAGGCCAGAAGACGGGGCTGTATCTGGATCAGCTCGACAACTACCAGCTTGTGTCCGCGTTGGCCAAAGGCCGCCGTGTGCTCGACTGCTTCTCCAATCAGGGCGGCTTCGCCCAGGCCTGTGCGCTCGCCGGTGCCAGCGAAGTCACCGCCGTGGACATCAGCGAATCCGCCACCGAGGTGGCCAAGCAGAACGCCGCCATCGCAGACGTGCAGATTCAGTGCATCGCCGAAAACTGCTTCGACTTCCTCAAGCGCAACGAAGCCGCCGACGCCCGCTACGATTTGATCATCCTCGATCCGCCGTCCTTCACCAAGACCAAAAGCTCCGTACGCGACGCCCTGCGCGGCTACAAGGAGATCCACCTGCGCGCCATGAAGATGCTGGAGCCCGGCGGCATCTTCGCCACTTTCACCTGCTCCCACCACGTCAGCGCCGAGGAATTCCACAGCAGCATCACCGATGCCGCCGTGGATGCCAAGAAGACCCTGCGCCGCGTCACGACCTACACCCAGCGCCCCGATCATCCGATCCTGGCGACGATCCCGGAGACGGAGTATCTGCGCGGGTATGCGTATGAGGTGGTGGCTAGCTGGTGAGGGGGGCGTAAATCAGCCAATTGCTTCTATAATATTTCGCGGGCCACATTTCCTGAATCTTGACAATCTCATTTAGGATTCCATTGCTTTAAAATATGTCTGACTGGATCAAATATAAGCGTAAGGGAGGCGCAATGCCTGAACCCGTGAGTTTGGTAACTATTCGAAAGGATGTTTTCGCGTTTAACTCGCTCTTCGCTCGGGTTGCTGGCCTTGACAGCAAGTCCCATGTTATCGTCTTCGTTGATCCAGCACATTACCGAGTGGGTTTCAAATTCGTCAATGATGGCAGCGACTCGGATTCGCTAGTACTCACGGGCGACGGCGGAGCAAATAAAGAAAAGGGTGGCCGAGTAGTTCAAGTATCTGGCCTAATGAAGGATCATCTCTGGTTGAAGGCACTTGCCACCAGTGAAGATTCTTCAGCTAAGAAGTTCGAGCCAAGATGGGATAACCTAAATCAATTGTGGGCCATCGACATCGCACCATCATTTGAGACTCGCGTAAGTGACAAAAGCCAAATTCCATCAACTTGTCGGGGAATCTACCGATACAAGCGGGGCGATGAGATTGTATACATCGGCCGAGGGCAAATAAAATCGCGGCTCAATAGTAGCGAACGAGACGCCTGGGATTTTGAGATTATCGAATTCTCGTTAATCGAGGATGAAAATGAACAAAAAAAGTGGGAGTCTTTTTGGTTAGATCGTTTTGTTGCGCTCAATGGTAAGCTGCCAATCTTTAATAAAATTTTAGGTCAAAAGCACGATGCGTAGAAGTGTCGCGGTCATAAGGGATCTTTTATGAAACCGGCTGACCTGCGAGGTGGAAGAAAACCCTGTAAAGTCGGAAGACCTTGGGCACCATGCTCACTGGGCATTCGCTTGGGAAAATGTTGCAAGATTCACACCCACCTGTGCTCATGCTAGCAATGGCACGAGACGGCAGGAGGTGTCAATGACTGACAGTGGGACGAAGCCATGTGAGCACCTGACGCGAAATGAGGGCAGCATTCCGCGTCGAAGTTCGTGACTCGATCCATCCTAATGCAGGAAGTGCCGCACGCCAGTGAAGCACATCGCCAGTTTGTGCTCATTCGCGGCTTTGATCACGTCTTCGTCCTTCACGGAGCCGCCGGGCTGGATGGCGGCGGTGGCTCCGGCTTCGGCGGCGGCGATGAGGCCGTCGGGGAAGGGGAACATGGCGTCTGAGGCGACGATGCTGCCTTTGAGGGAGAGTCCGGCTTCCTTGGCCTTCCACACCGCGATGCGGCAGGAGTCCACGCGGCTCATCTGCCCAGCGCCGATGGCCAGGGTGCGATCTCCGGTGGAGAAGACGATGGCGTTGGACTTCACGTGCTTCACCACGCGCCAGCCAAAGCGCATGGCTTCGAGTTCGTCGCGGGTGGGCGGGCGGATGGTTTTGACTTTGGACTCCAGGTCGTCCAGGCCGAGGGCGCGGGAGTCGCTGTCCATGACCATCGCGCCGCCAGGGGCCGAGCGGATGATCGGCTCGGTGAGGGCTTCGGCCACGCCGGGCAGCATCTGGATGAGGCGGAGGTTCTTTTTCTTCTGCAGCAGCGCGCGGGCGTCGGCATCGAAATCCGGGGCGATGATGACATCGGTGAAGATCTCCGAGATGATGCGAGCCAGACCGATGGTCATGCTGCGGTTCACCACGATGACGCCGCCAAACGGGGCCTGCTTGTCGGTTTCAAAGGCTTTCTGCCAGGCCTCGCGCAGGTCTTCGTCCGCGCAGCCGACGCCGCAGGGATTGGTGTGCTTGAGGATGGCCACGGTGGGGCGGCGGAATTCCAGGGCGATCTCAGCAGCCGCGTGGATGTCCAGCACGTTGGTGTAGCTGAGGTCCTTGCCGTGCAGCTTGACGAAGTAGTCACCGAAGTTGCCGTAAAGGGAGGTCTTCTGGTGCGGATTGTCGCCGTAGCGCAGCTCGGCGTAGAGTGGCAGGCTGAGGTTGAAGGTCTTCTGCGTGGTCTGCTCCTTATTGAGGTAGGCGGCGATGGCGGAGTCGTAGGCCCCGGTGCGCTGGAAGACCTTGCAGGCCAGGCGCTCGCGCGTGGCCAGGGTGGTATCGCCAGCATGCTCCTTCATCTCTTCCAGCACCACGCTGTAATCTGCCGGATCGGTGATCACCGTGACCCAGCGGTGGTTCTTCGCCGCGCTGCGCAGCATGGAAGGACCGCCGATGTCGATGTTTTCGATGGCTTCTTCCAGCGTCACGTCCTTCTTGGCGATGGTCTGCTCAAAGGGGTAGAGATTGACCACCACGAGGTCGATGCACGGGATGTCGTGCTTCTGGGCGTTCTTCTTGTCCTCGTCGTTGTCGCGGCGCTGGAGCAAGCCACCGTGGACCTTCGGGTGCAGCGTCTTCACGCGGCCATCGAACATCTCAGGAAAGCCGGTGTGCTCAGACACATCCGTGACCTTGAGGCCGCCGTCCTTGAGGTGCTTGGACGTGCCCCCCGTGGAAAGCAGCTCCACCCCGAGCGCCGCCAAGCCTTTGGCGAAGTCGAGAAGGCCGGATTTGTCGGATACAGAAAGCAGGGCGCGGGCGATGGGCATGTGTGTCTTGGGAGGAGGTTCGGGGCCTTTGAGTAAAGGGAGAAATCAGGGGGTGCCAAGCGCATTTCACGCGCCAATCATGGCCCGAAGGCAGGAAGAATGCTCCGCCTATGATTCCATCATTGACGCAAACCGCTTCATGGAATTAAAAAGGTGAAATTGGAAATAATGCACTCGGCTGTTGGTTAAAGAACTGCTCAAATTGCGTTTTTCCAATGCCGTGCGCGCTGCGGCTCCTCTCCTCCAACATATCATATCATCCCAGACGTCAGACACCCCATGAAGAAAACAGCTCTCTCCCTCCTCTGCCTCGCCATCAGCCTCAGCACCGCTTCAGCCGACGACCTCATCAAGGAAGCGATGAAGAAGAATTTCAAACCTGAAGATGCCATCGCCAAGAAAGTCGGCAAAGGCGAAGCCAGCGACGCCGAACTCGACTCCCTGATCAAGTGCGTGCAGGCCATCTGCGCTGCCACACCGCCGAAGGGTGAGAAGACCGCTTGGGTGGAAAAGTGCAAGTCCATGGTCGCTGCGCTCAACAAAGTGAAAGCCAAGGACGCCAGCGGCATGAGCGAGTGGAAGAAGGCCGTCAACTGCAAGGCCTGCCACGACGTCTTCAAGCCCGCCAAAAAGGATTAAGGACTGGGCGACGGCCCCTGCATGGCCGTGACTTCCGAAGGCTCCGCTCGCAAGAACGGAGCCTTCTTCATTTCTGCTTCTTGCGTGTCCAAGCGGATGCTCCAATATCCGCCAACCATGCCTACCACTTACCACATCGTCCCCACAGAAGCCCACAACGCCCTCGTCCGCGCTGCCTACCAGCACCGTGGCTACACTCAGGTGGAGGCCGAGGACGGCGCCCGGTTTTGTGAGATGGCCTCCGCGCATGGCATCCGCACCCACAATGCCATCAAGGCCCTGCATCTCGACCACCTCTTTGGCAGCGCCACCGGCGGCTGCAAGCCGGGTGCCGAGATCGAAGTCATTAAGAAGCCCTTCGCCGCCAGCGAAGCCTGGGACGGCCACCTCAAGCTCGGCCAAAGCGTCGCCTTCAGCGCCATGGAGCGCTGCATGCAGATGGCAGACAAATACGGCATCGGCCAGGTCAGCGTGGACAACGCCTTCCACTACCTCTGGGGCGGCGGCTACGTCATGGACGCCGCCAAGAAAGGCTACATCGCCTACACGAACTGCACCTCCACTTTGGGTGAAGTCGTGCCCTTTGGCGGCAAATTCCCCGTGCTGGGCACCAACCCGCACTCCTGGGGCCTGCCCACGCAAGACGCCTGCGGCTTCCCTATCGTCATTGACTGGGCCACCTCCACCGTGGCCATGGGCCGCGTGCAGCAGCTCAAGCGCGAAGGCAAACCGCTCCCTCCCGGCGCTGCCGTGGACGCCGCTGGCAAACCGACCACCGATGCCAATGAAGCCGCCTGGCTGCTGCCCTTCGGCGCGCACAAAGGCTACGGACTCTCCCTCCTCATCGAAGTCATGGGCGGCATGATCGGCGGTGGCCTGCCTACCCTGCGTGGTGGCGGTGCGCACCCGGACATCAAATCGAAACCGTTTCCCGCAGGCGAGAAGCGCACCAGCAGCTTCTACTTCCAGGTCATCCACCCCGATGCCATCAGCACCGGCCTCTTCTCCAACGGTCGCAACTTCAACGAGAACATCAAAGCCGTGATCGACGACATCCTCGGCCACGGCAACGAGAACTGCATGCTCCCCGGCCAGCCCGAAGCGCAAAACGCCGCCCACACCGCCAAAGCTGGCGGCCTCCTCTTCAGTACCGCCGAAGTCGAAGCCCTCAACGAGATCGCCGACGAAGTCGGCTCCCAGCGCTTCGACATCGCCGCACTGGGAACCTACGACGTTCCCTGAGGCCACAGCAAGGCTTGGGGGTCTCCCGACCCCCACTCATAAACTCTGAGTACAATGGCTGGCCTTGGCATATGATGCCAGGCCTATGCAAGGCTATGGTCACCGCGTCCACCTTCTCCATGCCCAACTTGATCGCGCAGCCAGCTTGACCTCTCTCCGACCCTCGCCTTCTTTCGCGCCCCCTATGAGCAGCGAGCAGCGCAAAGCCTTCCCATTCTCTGAGTTTGAACCGAAGTGGCAGGACGTGTGGGAGGCTAAAAAGGCCTTCCGCACTCCGAACCCCGGCGATGCCGATTTCGACGCCTCGAAGCCGAAGTACTTCGTGCTCGACATGTTCCCCTATCCCAGCGGTGCAGGCCTGCACGTCGGGCATCCGGAAGGCTACACCGCCACCGACATCATCGGCCGCTTCAAGAAGATGTCCGGCTTCAACGTGCTGCATCCCATGGGCTGGGATGCCTTCGGCCTGCCTGCCGAACAATACGCCATCAAGACCGGCCAGCATCCGCGTGCCACGACGGAGAAGAACATCGAAGGCTTCCGCGGCCAGCTCAAACGCCTCGGCTTCGCCTACGACTGGGATCGTGAAGTCAACACCACCGACCCCGGCTACTTCAAATGGACGCAATGGATCTTCCTGAAGCTGTACAACTCCTACGTGAATGAAGCGGGCAAGGCACGCCCCATCGCCGAACTCGAAGGGAAGGGGCTTTCCCATGAAGAGATCGACTCACGCCGCCTCGCCTTTGTGTCCTCCGCGCCCGTGAACTGGTGCCCGGAACTCGGCACCGTGCTGGCCAATGAAGAAGTCGTGGATGGCAAAAGCGAAGTCGGCGGATTCCCCGTGGAGCGCCGCCCCATGCGCCAGTGGATGCTGCGCATCACGGCCTTTGCCCAGCGTTTGATCGATGAACTCGACGGCCTCGACTGGCCGGAGAGCATCAAGCTGCACCAGCGCAACTGGATTGGCCGCAGCGAAGGCGCTGAGGTGAAATTCAAGGTGGCCGGAAGCGAAGAGACGATCACCGTTTTCACCACACGCCCTGACACCCTGTTTGGCGCGACCTACATGGTGCTCGCCCCAGAGCATCGTCTCGTCGATGTACTTGTCAGCGAAGAGCAGATCACCGCCGTCGAAGAGTATCGCGAAAAAGCAGGTCGCAAGAGCGACATGGAACGCACCGAACTCGCCAAGGATAAATCCGGCGTCTTCACCGGCGCGTATGCCATCAATCCCGTGAACGATGAGAAGATCCCAATCTGGATCGCCGACTACGTACTCATGGGTTATGGCACGGGTGCCATCATGGCCGTGCCTGCGCATGATGAGCGTGACTTTGAGTTTGCGCAGAAGTTTGAACTGCCGGTCAAGCAGGTGGTGCAGCCGCCGGAAGGCAAGGACTGGCAAGGTTTCACGGATCACGGCATCGCGGTGAATTCTGGATTCCTTGACGGACTGACCACGCCCGAGGCCAAAAAGAAAATCGCCGCCTGGCTCGAAGAAAAAGGCCTTGGCAAAGGTACCGTGAATTTCAAGCTGCGCGACTGGCTCTTCAGCCGTCAGCGCTACTGGGGCGAGCCCTTCCCAATCGTGTGGGAAGACGGCAAGCACCGCAGCATTCCTGAGAGCGAACTGCCGCTGCTGCCGCCGACGCTGGAAGACTTCAAGCCCACCGGCACTCCCGAGCCTCCTCTTTCCAAAGCCACCGACTGGGTGCGCTATTCCGCCACGGCCACACGTGAACTCAACACCATGCCGCAATGGGCGGGCTCCTGCTGGTACTACCTGCGCTACTGCGACGCGCAGAATGACCAAAGGTTCGTGGGTGAGGAGGCGGAGCGTTATTGGATGACGGGGCGGTTGGGAGACGATCAGACAGTCAGACAATCAGACAATCAGACGGTCTCCCCATCTGATAGTCTCCCTGTCTCATTGTCTTCCCCTACGAAACCAGGCGGCGTGGATCTCTACGTCGGCGGCACCGAGCACGCGGTGCTGCATCTGCTTTATGCGCGTTTCTGGCACAAGGTGCTGTTTGATCTTGGTTACGTCAGCACGCCGGAGCCCTTCCAGCGTCTGGTGAATCAAGGCCTCATCCTCGGTGAAGACGGCCAGAAGATGTCCAAGTCACGCGGCAACGTGGTGAACCCCGATGACGTCGTGAAAGAGTACGGCGCGGATTCGCTGCGCCTGTATGAGATGTTCATGGGCCCGCTGGAGCAGGTGAAGCCCTGGAGCATGAAAGGTGTGGAAGGCGTGTACCGCTTCCTCGCCCGCGTCTGGCGTCTCGTCATGGAAGTCAGTGAAGAAGGCGTGTGGAGCGTTTCGAAAGCGCTGCAAGACGTGCCTGCCAACAAGCAGGTCACCAAAGCCCTGCATGAGACCATCAAGAAATGCGGTGAAGACATTGAGAAGCTCAGCTTCAACACCGCCATCAGCCAGATGATGATCTGCACCAAGACCTTCACGGCCGAAGAGGTGATGCCCGCCTCCGCCATCGTCACCTTCCTCAAGGTGCTCAGCCCCTTTGCCCCGCACATCGCGGATGATCTGAACGCCCGCATCGCCAGCAAGTTCCCCGCGCTGGCCGTGCAGGGTCTGCTCAGCGATGCCACCTGGCCGAAGTATGATCCCGCCGCCCTCATTGAGGACGAGGTGGAGATCGTCTTCCAGGTCAATGGCAAGCTGCGCGACAAAGCCCGGCTGCCCATTCAGGCAACCAAGGAGGAGATCGAAAAGATCGCCCTCGCCAGCGCCCGCGTGCAGGAGTTCATGGAAGGCAAGCCCCCCAAGAAAATCATCGTCGTGCCGGGCAAACTGGTGAACATCGTGGTGTGAGCCACGCTGTTCAGCGGCAGAAATACTCAATCACTTCTTCAGCTTCGGCTCACCAATGCCGAGCGTCATGAGTTCCACGCGCACGTTTGCCATATCCTGCGGCGAGACGAGTAGCATGGTATAAGCACCGCTGATGTTGCGAACGACGAAAGCAGGCTGCAGTCCGCTCTTGATTTCGCTGTTGAGTTTTTGCTCCATGGCTGATTCGCTCGTGTAATACCAGCGGGAGTAAGGGCCGGTCAGCTTGAGCTTGCTCACATAAATGGCGCGCGATTGCATCGTAGCTCCGTTGTACTCAAAATAGATGATCTGCTCTCCCTTGCCCCGCCTCTCCTCCGTATGCGTGCGGAGTGCATCAGTGGTCATCCATGGGGTGAAGAGCTTCTCGCGCTCCTTACCCTTCGAGGCCTCGACTTTGGACGGGTAGGATACGCGCACCTCGTCTTTGGCCTGCACCGGGATCAAGACAACCAGAGCGAGAAACAAAACAATCCAGACCAAGGGTGAAGTCGTTTTCATGGAATATAGACATAGGTCAAAATACAGAAATATGTCAAGCATCATGAGTACTCATTTTTCTATGCCTGTGACCATGCCAGGGTCGGCATCGCGCCTTTTCCGTGGCTGAAGTGCTTCACCAAGGACTCGACAAGCTGGTTCTTTTCTCCAACCCAACGAGTGGCTCCACCATCGTGCAGAGACTTCCAAAACTGCCTTTAGGTTTTTACGACCACCTCTTCAGTCCTGTTTGAACCCCGCGCCCCGCGCATACACTTCTTTGATGGTACCGGCGGTCGGACTCGAACCGACACATCCTCACGGATACAAGATTTTGAGTCTAGCGCGTCTACCAATTTCACCACGCCGGCATGTCTCAAAGAAGGGTCGCTTAGATAGCTAAATCCCGGGAGGATTGCAAGGCTTTTGGTGGACCAAGTATCTCTTGCATCAAAATGGCTTGGCGCATGAGGGCGGGATCGCGGCGGAGTTGGCGCAGAGTGGCTAGCACCGAGCCTGCTGGAACGGCGGCACTGGACACGACCACCGCAGCAGGTGCGGCGGCTGCTACCACGGGTTTTGGCGCGGCCACTGCTGCGGGAACTGGCAGTGGTGCGGGAGCACGTGCGGGTTGCCGCTGGGGCTGCACCTGACGCAGAGGTTGCTGCTGCCGTAGGGGTGGTGGAGTGCGGGGCTGCGCTGGGCGTGCAGGGGCTGCCGTGGGTTTGGCGACTTCCTGCAGTTCCTTCCAGGCTTTGCGCAGCTCTTCCCATGGCGATGGCGGGACGACGGGAGGGAGGGGCGGTGGCGCGGCCGAGGTTTGGCCGGTTTGCTTGCGCCAGGCGGCTTCACGCAGGCGCTGCTCCTCAGGGTCGGGTGGCGGAGGCGGTGCGGCACCTTGCTTCATCTGCCAGTTTTCCCACAGCCATTTGACGAATCCCGCCAGGACGGCGATGACGATGATCGCCATCTGGAAGGGATCGAATTCGCTGCTGAGCAGGAGTGGGTGCATGGCCGGAATAACTCTTGTCGGGTTATTTCGCGCCGGGGGAGTCGCCTGCAATCTTGGTGCGCATCTCGGTGTCGGCGAGCACGTTTTTGTACTTGGCGTAGTCCATGACGCCGAGCTGGCCATTGCGGAAGGCTTCGGCAATGGCGAGCGGCACCTGCGCCTCTGCTTCCACCACGCGGGCGCGCATTTCCTGGGTGCGTGCAGACATTTCCTGCTCCAGTGCCACGGCGGCGGCGCGGCGCATTTCGGCCATGGCTTGGGCGATCTTCTTGTCGGCTTCGGCCTGCTCGGTCTGGAGTTTGGCTCCCACGTTTTCGCCGACGTCGATGTCCGCGATGTCGATGGAGAGAATCTCAAATGCGGTGCCAGCGTCCACACCTTTGTGCAGCACCAGTTTGGAGATGGCGTCGGGGTTTTCGAGCACGTCCTTGTAGGAGTTTGAAGAGCCGATGCAGGTGACAATGCCCTCACCGACACGGGCGATCACGGTCTCTTCGGTGGCACCGCCGACGAAGCGGTCGAGGTTGGTGCGCACGGTCACTCGTGCGCGGACGCGCAAGGAGATGCCGTCTTTGGCAACGGCGTCGATTTTGCCGCCACGGCCCATGTCGGGGTGCGGGCAGTCGATGACCTTGGGATTGATGCTGGTGCGCACGGCTTCGAGCACGGTTTTGGAGGTGCCTTTACAAGCGAGGTCGATGGCGCAGGCGCGATTGAAATCGAGCGGGATACCGGCCTTGTCAGAAGCGATCAAGGAGAGCACGACGTGCGTCACTTCACCCCCGGCGAGGAAGTGCGCCTCAAGCTGATCTGTGCCGATGGGGATGCCGGCCTTGGCGGCGGTGATGCGGGTATCCACGATCAAGGCATTGGGCACGCCGCGCAGCCACATGGCGAGCAGGGTGGGAAGACTTACCGGCGCATTGGCGATGCGCGCCCGCAGCCAGAGATTGAAAAACTTGGCAACCAAGAGAAACAGGACAAGTGCGAGGATGATGACACCGCCGGTGAGGAAGATTACGAAAACGGACATGAGTGGGTAGTGGGTGGGTTAGGGAATGAAGAACAATTCAGCAGATGCGCACGAGAAGATTGCCAGGTTCAGACGCAATGACCTCGACAGGAGTCCCAACGGCAGCGAGGCCGTTTTGACAGCGCACATCGTAGCGTTGACCGGCGATTTCAGCACGTCCAAGCGGGCGCAGTTCGGTGAGCGCAATGCCTTGGGAACCAGGAGCGGCTCCGGTAGCGGCTGGGGTTTCGATGCTAGCGGTGAGGGTCAGCGCACGGTGGAAAAACTTCACCGCAAACCAGCGCAGCCAGGCGAGCAAGGCCACCACTACCAGCACGATGATGCCCAGCACCAGCAGCAGCCGCTGGCTGGAACTCCAGCCGACCAGTTCCTCCGACATCAGGGCCAGCCAGATGGCGATGCAGATCGAAAGCGTGCCTAGAATGCCCGCCACCCAGCCAGGCAGGAAGGTTTCCAGCATGATCAGCAGGATGCCGAACAGCGTAAGGATGGCAATGCTGGCAAGCATGAGGTCTGCATGCTGGATGCTGCATGACGAGGCGTCAACAACACGATCACACCTCAGGGCGCACGCAGCGGCACCGTGGACTGCCGCCAGTCTTTGGCACCGGCAGGAATATTCCCCAGATTGAGCAAAGTGGCGGCGGCTGGGCTGGCAAAGCTGGCGCGGGCTAGGCGACTAGCATCCGTCGTGGCGGCAGCATCCAGCAGATTCTGCGTGCCGATTTTGACGACACTCCCGAGCGGCGCACGCGCCAGGATCGGGTCGGTTCCCAGCTCTGCCCGGGGTTCGACGCGCGTCCAGGCATTGGCTGACCAGTAGTCCCCTTTCCAAGTGCGGTTGGCACTGGTGGGCACGTAGATGGCAAAGCGGTCAAACAGCACTTCAGGCACGTAGCGGCTGCCCACACGGCTGGCGAGTGGCGGATCGCTGGGGTCAGGACGGCTCTCGGTGGATTCCAGCAGGTACTCTTTGTCTTCGATCTTCACCACGCACCAGGCATGCCCGCCGAGGTCGCCGTAGCGCCCGAGCGCCACGCGCACTTGAAATCCACGCGACATCAGCCAGTCGGCGAGAAAGATGGAGGAGTCTTCACAGTCACCACGCTGCAGGCGCTGCGTTTCATCCGCATACTGCCAGCAGTCTGTCTGCTCCGGCTTGGCAAAGCTGCTGCCCGCTTTGGCTCCAGGGTCATTGGTGTAGCGGCAGTTGGCGTGGACGGCGGACCAGATGGTGAAGAGCTGCTGCACGCGCGACTGGTTTTTGGCAAACACCGTCGGGGGGGCGTAACCGGTCAGAAACTCATTCACATAGTGGAACCGACCCGCGCTGTCCGCAGCGATCACGGCATACTTGCGGTGACACTTCGGACATTCCAGCGCCATGCTGCGCTGCGCCCGTGAGAGCTTCATGAAATGCGGCTGTTTGCAGTGGACGCAGGTGCTGAAAAACGGTTCGTCGCCAGATTCGGTCAGGGCCTCTGGTGTGAAATCACGCAGGCGCTGGCCCAGGACGAGCATGGCCTCGTTCATCAAGCCACTGGCCCGCAGACGCACCACGATGGCCATGTGCGTCATCTCCGGCTGCGAACGGTGCGAATATTCGTGAAAGCGCTGCAGCAGATCGCGCAGGCTGGGACTGCTGGCTGAGCAGACCGAGACGCGATAGTAGCGTGGCATCCCATTCTGCACCAGTTCGGTGACTTTGTTGAGGTCGCTGGTGTCGATTTTGGGAAATTCCCGCTCTAGCCAGGCCTCCATTTCAGGGTCCACCCGCAGCGTCGGGGTTTTCTCTGCCATGCGGGTGTAGTTGAACTGATCCACCAAATCGAGGCGGAACTTGGCGACGCTGTAAACGCTCCCAGGGCTGGTGAGCATTTCCCCGAACCGCATTTCCCAGCCCTTGAGCCAGCCTTCCTTCAGTGCGGTAAGTCCCCCCGCCAGCAGGATGGCGGAGGTGATTAACCAAGTGAGGAGGCGGCTGTTCATACGCACGAAATTATAGTTTTTATAATATAATGCGCAACGAAAACCCTATCCCTGACAAAGTCTTTACGTTCTCCACCTCCAGTTGCGGGGGGTGGCTTGCAGAGGGCGTGCTACCTACTACTTCTTCACCTTCAACGAAATGGGTGGTGAATAGGGCCACAATTTAGGGGCGCGGACCCCGATGGCCGCAAATAAGGTGGTGGGCTTGGACTCGGTGACTTCCTGCGGATCTCCAAACCAGGCGGCCTGCGGATTCCCAGGTGCATTGGCGATGTAAATGCCCCCCAGCTCTGACTGAGCGATCAAGACCCCGACCGTACGAAGCTGCTCTGGAGCCTGGTAATAAGTACCACTGGCAGTGACCAACTGCGCACGGTACAGCCCGGCGGGAAACAGCACCTTCCCCTGTCCGCAGACACGCATTTCATTCGCACCCACCACGATCCCTCCGGTGCTTACGGGGGCAGGTACGATGGCGGTACAGGCGGCCATCACTACGGGCGCGAGGAGGAGACAAAAAGTACGGGCAAATTTCATGCGTTTGGCGAGGTGCTTATATTTAGACGGATACGCTAAACCAGCAACAGGATGCATGCCATGAATCAGTTTGTCTTGAGAGTCAGCGTCACCCGCCGCACCTCCATGACCGTCTGCCCTGGGATTTCCAGCGCGCGCAGTGTCAGCAGGCCGCGCTTGGCTGGCAGCGTGATGGTGCCCAGGGGTAGGCTTTGGAAGTCGCGCATGATGCTCTCGCCTTTGCGCGGGGCGCGGTCTTGATCATCCAGCAGGCGTGGGAACCAGCCGGGCGTCACCTTGCCGGTCGTCTTGGCGGTGTCAAAGCTCAGCTCCACCGTCGCCCCAGCGTCTGCCTCCGGGCAGGCGTAGTCAATGCTCACCTCATAGTCCCCCGCCGTGTGGACGGCAACATCCCACGTCATGGCATCCTCCTTGGTCTTCCAGTTCACGAAGTAGGAGCAGTTCGGTGCATTGGAACTGCGCCGGACCTCGCCATGCGGGACGCCATCGCGCGCAGGCAGCATGGTGATGGGAAACTCGCTGTACCCCACGGAGTAAGGCCGGTCATCCACGAACGGCTCCGCACCGGGGTTCTTTGATTTGGCTTTCCCTTTGGTGCCTGCGGGCGCTGAGACATACGGTTTCCCAAACACCTCCTGATGATAGGCGGTGGCCTTGGCCGCGAGCTCTGCGGCGAGCTGCGGCTGCGCGGCGGTGATGTCTTGCGTCTGATTAGGATCAGCCACCATGTCATACAAATGGCCATTCGCGTCGAGGCGGTGGGTCTGCGTCCGCACGCTCAAGCGCCCGCTGGTGTAGTTCATGAGTTCGCGCGGTCCGTGCTGCCATTCACCGCCGCGCAGTAGGGTGGAGAAATCCCAACCATCCAGCGGCTTGGTGCCCACCGGTTTCACGCCCGCGAGCGCCGAGAGCGTCGGCAGCAGATCAATCGCCCCGGCAATCGGCGTGATCAGAGTGCCCTCTTTAATTTTGCCCGGCCAGCGCATGAACAGTGCCGAACGCACCCCGCCTTCATCCGTGACGCCCTTCTTGCCTTTCATGCCGCCGTTCCAACGGGAGCTGTTGGGGCCGTTGTCGCTGAAATAGACCACGATGGTGTTCTCTCTCAGCTTCAACTCATCGAGCTTTTTGAGCACCCGCCCGATGTTGACATCGATGTTGTCCAGCATCGCCAGCACGGTGCGGCTCACGGCCAGATCTTCCTTCTCGCCTTCCACGCCACGCAGCGTCACCGGCGAGTCCTTGAACTTGTTCCAGTGCTCATCCGGCACGCTGTAGGGGGAGTGCGGGGTCGTGAGCGGGATGTAGCAGAAAAATGGCTTCTCCCGATTGGTTTCGATGAACTCCAGCGCCTTGCCCACCAGGACATCGACAATGAAACCCTTGGCACGAAACATCTTCCCGTTGTGCTCCAGCGGCGGGTCGAAATACTCCCCCCAGTGGCCTGCCGTGTAGCCCACGTACTCCTGAAACCCGCGTGCATTCGGGTGGTAGGGCCACTGGCTGCCGTTGTGCCATTTCCCAAACGCACCGGTGGCATAGCCTGCGGCCAGAAAGCTGTCGGCGATGGTCTTTTCGTCCGTGTTCAGCCGTTCCAGGCCCGTCGAAACACCCTTCACCCCGCCACGAGAATGGTAACGCCCGGTGAGGAATTCACCGCGCGTCGGCGCACAGAGCGCGCAGACGAAGAAGCGGTCAAACCGCGCCCCGGACTGCGCTAGCGAATCAATGTTCGGCGTCTTCAGGTTCGTGTTGTCGTTGATCGAATAATCCCCCCAGCCCGCATCATCCGCCAGGATCACCACCACATTCGGTGCCGCTGCGTGCAGTTGCGCCAAACCGACGAAAGCAAGGAGGAATAAAAGACGGTACATCATGATTCGCCACGTAACGCTACCAGCGTGGCATTGCTATCAGCGGCTTGAAGGCCTGGGCGGAAATCATTCTGGGATGAATTCGATGTGCGCACGGTGCTGCATGATGTGGCAAAAGTGACTCCCAGGATGGGGTTTCGGAGGTTTTGGAGGTTTCGGAGGTTCATTCTGGAGGGGGAGATATTTTTTTGCGGGTGGGAGATATGAAGCTGCGAAACAGTTGAGCAATTCGTTGCACGGCGTCGCAGCACTTGACGAGGCAAAGCGCGGGTGTCTCCGATTTAATGGATCCCTATTGCCATTCGTTCACGAGTTTATTAATCTTCGACCTACCGCGATGAACGGCCCACCATCATGATGTACAATTTGCTTGCAGCTTTGGGAATCCTAGCGTCGGCATCAGCAAGCTTTGCTGTAGAACTGAAAGTCATTGATCGTAAGCCCGTGGCCAACGGTGCAGAAGTTGTACTGGAGTTGGTCACAGATGATGGTCCTGCCAACTACTACCTGTACTCCTACCGAACTCAGGCAGGGATCGATTGGCCTTTTTTATCGGATGATGCTGCGTTTGAAACGAGACGATGGCAGCATTCGCTTTGAGGAAATCTGGCTCGCCGATGAAATTGATACCCTCAAGTTCAACGAACATCGAGTCAGTCTTTTACACCCGTATAATCATGACTGCGTCGTCGTGACCTTGGATCTCGATCACACGACACCCAAAGTGTTCAGGGACCAATTTTTCGATTCCTACGGAGGGTGGTCCACAGGCGCTGAACTAAAGACAGTCGATGAACTGGAACTCAAGGATCGATCTGGGCTGTTGTTTCAAACTAAAAAGCTCACGCGCGACCCGGATGGGAGGTGGCAGTTTGCAGGCTTCCCTTATCGGAAAAACTTGGAGTCCACGGTTTCGTCTGTTCCGCTGCCATCCATACAGGAGCTGTTGAGGCAGCTTGAGAGGGCACGTGAAAGGAAGTCATTGACGCCAACACCACAGCATGTCCCCCCTCTCTCTGCCATCTCTGAACACGATCCAATCACCATTCAGCCCAACAACGACATCAAGAGGTGGCTGATGATGACTGATTATGAAGACCGTCCGCAGTTCATCATCAAACTGGAGCGGCTGAAAGGTCTTCATGGCATCTTTTGCAGGCCGCAGACGACAGTTTCTATCGCTGCTGTGCTGACTGGAGGTCGAGATATCGGTCTGCCTTCAATGACTGACTTACTTATACCACCACAGAAGCGAGTGGACTGTAGCTGGGCATTGATGGAGAACAGTTCATTGGCTATGCGGCAGGTCCAGCTTATTCTTGATTCCAGCCGACCGACTGCCACAAGCCTGCCTTGTTTTGCCACGGACTACGACAAGACCATCGGAGAAATAAGCGACATCTACGAGCTTTGGAAAGAGTACTCTGCTACACGTTTAGCGAAGTCTCTGCCTGGTGCTAATGACGCTGGTTTCCTTGATGTCATCGAATGGGAGATGGTCAAGGCGCAGAAGTAGTTCACAGGCTGGAGTACCTGCCTCAATGGCACCATGGCTAGGTGTGAAAAATATTCACACCTTCCAAAACGAACCTCCAAAACCTCCGAAACCTCCAAAACCCTCAATGTCCAGATCCAGGGAGAGAGGTTTCGACTGGGGGGATTTCTGGCTGAAGAGAGAAAGGTCTCACGCACGCCAACTCGCACTCGCTGTCATGCTTGCGTTCCCACGCTCACATTTGCGAAGTCGTGCAACGTCCTCGCCCACGAAAATATTCTCACCCCTCCAAAACGAACCTCCAAAACCTCCGAAACCTCCGAAACCTCCGAAACCTAGTTTTGAGCGCGGTGCTTTCCCCAGGTCTCGGTGTTTCTCGAAGCGAGGCCGATCCAGACGGTGCCCACGGGTTTCTCTGGCGGCCCAGTTGCTGCATGGTCTCGATAAGCCACACCACGGTGTTTCGGATGAGGAAGTGATGAACCGGGTGCGGGAGGGGGATGCGAATGACGAGGTGATGATTTCCTTTGACCAACTCGTCTCAGGGCTTCGTTTTCGTGCGCGTTAGATTCCATCGAAAAGTCCAGGCCGACCTGGACGCTATTTTGGAAAAATACGACGAGGTTTCGCCGGAACTCGCAGAGGGTTTTTTCGGTGAATTTCAGTCAGGGCTGCTGAAGGTGGCTGAGAATTCGCGTTTTTTTCATTTCGACGCCTGCGGATTGCGGCGCTGCAATTTCGACCACTTTCTCTACGACATCCGGGGTGACTACGCTCGTGTGTGGGTCATCAGGCATAATCGCCGGAATCCAAGCTGGGGCTTGAAGCGCTTTTGATGTTAGTGAGCTAGGGTAAACTGAGCAGCGGCAGTGTGTCTCGCCTGTCAAAACCACCTTGAACTGAAGCTCAGCACTACTTTGCTTTCATTCCAATCCCCAGCATGCGTCTGCGGAGCATGTCGAGGGCCGCTTGGGAGGTCAGCAGTTTGAAGCGGTCGCGGGAGCCGGGGGAGAAGCGTTTCTGCGCCCAGGTCTCGGCGTTCTTCGAAGCGAGGGCGATCCAGACGGTGCCGACGGGTTTCTCCGGCGTGCCGCCGGTGGGGCCTGCGACGCCGGTGACGGCGAGGGCGTGGTCGGCTCCGCTGTTTTTCAGGGCACCTTCGGCCATGGCGCGGGCGACTTCCTCGCTCACAGCGCCGTGGGTTTCGATGAGTTCCAGGGGCACGCCGAGGTGCTGGTGCTTGGCTTCATTGGCATACGTAACCCAACCGTGGCCGAAGACGCGGGAGGCTCCGCTGACATCGGTGATGCGGTTGGCAATGGTGCCACCGGTGCAGGACTCGGCGGTGGCGAGCCATTGGCCGCGCTCGCTGAGGAGTTGCACGATGACTTCTTCAATGATGCGGCGATCCTCCGAAACGATGCAGTCGCCCAAGGCTGTGCGCACCACGTCTGCGGCGGCTTCCACAGCGGTCTGCGGTCCGGCGAGGCGCACGTCCACATCGCCATTGCGGATGCAGTAGCCGAGATCCAGGCCGGGGATGGCTTCGAGCTGCTTCTCGACGGCTTCGACGATGTCGGACTCGCCCACGCCGGTGACTTTGAGGTACAGCACGCGGCGCGAGGCACCGTCCGGCAGCCATTCGCGCAGGCGGGTTTCGACTTCGCTTTCCACCATGGGCTTCAGTTCCCGTGGTGGTCCGGGCAGCAGAAAGATGTGGGCGTTCCAGCCCTGTGCGGCGCTGAGTTCGGCGGGGAAGTACAGGCCGGGGGCGGTGCCGAAGAGATTGGGCAGCACGCTGGCACCACGAGGCACCATGGCCTGGCGTTTGGTGGCATCGCTGACGGGTTTGCCGCGTTTGGTGAAATACTCGTGCAGGTGCTGCATCACCCCGTCATTCAGCTCCAGGTCGAGATTCAGCAAGGCGGCGGTGGATTCCCGCGTGAGGTCGTCATTGGTTGGCCCCAGTCCACCGGAGACGAGCACCACGTCCGCGCGCTGCGCTGCCTCGGCGATGGCCGTGCGAATGACGGCACCATCAGGCACAATCGTCTGTCGCGACACCTGAATGCCCAGCGCCGCCAGCCGCTGGCCGATCCAGGCGGCGTTGGTGTTGATGGTGTCTCCCAGGAGGAGTTCGGTACCGGTGTTGACGAGTTCGACGATCATGCGTAAGCCCATCCATCACGCCGGGCTGGTTTTCAACGGTATTCGTGGGGTGGCGCAATGGCAGGAGTTGGGTCACTTCTCCAGTTTCTTCAGTTTGACTCTCGGGTTGGTTCAATTTGGGATTTATTAAGCTGTGCCAAGTTAAAGGGACATCATTCAGGTGAAATCACTGTGCCAATGGCGACAGCCACGTCCCGTTGACATTGCGCAGGTTCATCAATGCAGCGCAAAAAGTCCCTGCCGCACCAACGGTGCGAAGGACTCAGCCCAGGGCGGGGCGAGCCTAGGCGAGTGCAGCCCTGGGTCCGCTGCACGCCGCACCTCTTGCGCCAAGGTCGCGCCCTGAAAGGGCGCAGGAGAGCGTGTGCATTGCGAAAGACCTCCATGCACGGCGCAGACCCAGACCCATTTGCCCCCTCTCCTGCGCTCCTTCAGAGCGCGACCTTGGGAGAGGCGGAGCGTTATCGCCAAAACCCAGGGTTTGCTCGTTCCTCGCAGCACCCTGGGCTGACTCCTGCGGCCCGTTGGGCCACCTGAGCGCCAAGATAAAAGGACATCATTCAAGTGAATATCACTGTGTATTTAGCGACTACCATGTCCCTTTGACATTGCACATGTTAATAACCGATTTTGCATCTCCACAGAATCTTAATAGAATGCAAGAGGCTCCGGCAACGAAGATCGGAAGCTCAGCAAATAGAATGAAGTTTGTGATGCTTCGATCAATATCTAGCTTTGCGAATTCGGGATTGTTTACGCCGCCCCACCAAAGGTAGCTTTGGAATGCGATCATCAGAAACAGCAAGGTGCCGACACCGAGGCCCCATTGGCGGGGACGCTTCCAAATCTTCCAGAGCAGCCATGACCATAGCGCGATGCCGAAGAGCGGCGCGAGCCTCATCTCAGCAGGTGCTCCAGGAACCTAGTGAAAGCTTCCGACAATATTCATGGCGGCAACAACAAGAAGCGAAGCAAGCGCCAGTCGATGAATGACGAGAGGTGGGGATTCCATATATTTCTCCTCACTTCTCCAGCTTCTTCAGCGCCGCCGTCACATTCCCCACGGTGAGCAATTCATCGAGGATGAAGGGTTCTTCCACGCCGGGGATGTAGAGCACGTTCACGGGCACGGCGCGCTTGCCCAGGGCTTCCAGGGCGAGGCGGATGCTTTCGTTTTCATCCGACCAGTCGGCCTTGAGCGTGACGACGTGGTGCTGCTTGAAGAGGGCACGCAGTGCGGCGTCGGTATAGACGCGTTTGTTGACCTGGCAGGTCCAGCACCAGGAGGCGGTGAAGTCGATGTACACCGGCTGCTTGGCGGCGCGCAGTGCGGCCACTTTTTCTGGCGACCACATTTCCCAGTGCAGCGCATCGGGGTCTTTGAGATTCACGGCTTCTTCCGCATGGGCGCGTTTGGCCGAGGCACCGGGCAGACCGACCCACAGGCCGCCTGCCACCGCGAGGAAGGTGAGCAGCCGCGCGATGTTCTGCGTGCGGGCGGGCTTGTGCGGCAGCGCCCAGCGACCGTAGATCCAGCAGCCCAGCGCGATGAGCACGAGGCTCAGGATGGCGAACAGCACGGGCAGGCCTTCGATCTGATTGGTCAGCACGTAGAGCATGAAGCCCACGGTGCCAAAGAGCAGGAAGGACATGCCCTGCTTGAAGCTCTCCATCCACGCGCCGGGTCGTGGCAGTGCAGAGATGAGGCCGGGGAAAAGGGAGAGCAGCAGAAACGGACTGGCGAGGCCAAGGCCAATGAGCGTGAAGATCAGCATGGACTGCGACGCAGGCAGTGAGAGCGTGGCCCCGAGCGCGGTGCCGAGAAACGGGGCGGAGCAGGGCGTGGCCACCACCGTGGCCAGCAGACCGGAGAAGAAGGAACCGCCGAGGCCGCTCTTGGACTGCAAACCGGAACCGACGCCGATGACCGAGGCACCGATCTCAAACAGGCCCGCCATATTCAGCGCAAAGATGAGGAAGAACGCAGCCAGGAAGTAATTGAAAGCCGGTGACTGCAACTGCGAGCCCCAGCCTTTGTTGAGCGCGATGGCAACGCCACCCAGCACCCAGAACGAGAGCAGCACGCCCACGGTGTACATCAAACCATGCAGCACCACCTTGCGGCGGTCTTCACCTGCCTGCTGCACCACGCTCGTCACCTTGATGCCGAGCACCGGAAACACGCAGGGCATGATGTTGAGGATCAGCCCGCCAATGAAGGCATAGAGCAGAATCTGCACAAAGGACAGCGGGGGAGCCACCGTACTGGCCGCTGCGGTGGCTGGCGCGGCAGCAGGTTTGGTGGCTGCTGCTACGGCTGGTTTGGCTTCCCCCGCAGGCGCTGCGGGCTGGGCCTCAGGGCTTTTTTTTTCCACGGCGGGAGGCGCGCCAAACACAGCGGTATTCGCGGCATTGACCACGGGCGTGGCGGCCACGCCGAGCGTGAGCGCGACTTCTTTAGTAAACGGCTGGCAGGATTTCGGATCGCACACCAGGGCGCTCACTTTCACCTTCAGTTCCACGCTGCTGCCTGCGGCGGCGCTGGCAGGTGGGGTGATCTTCACGGGCAGGTACACCGTGCCGTCATAGCCGTCGCTGATGGCACCATCGGTGGACGGCACCTGATGCGTCGCGGGCCAGGGCTGCTCCTCCACCTGCCAGCCCTCCGGCAGGGTCCAGGTCAGTTTGGTGGGCTTTCCCACGATTCCGGGTGGCAGCACCTTGCCGTAGCTATGCGTTTCCTTGGCATGCACCAATTTGACGGCAGCCTGAAACGGCTGGCCGGGAGCAGCGGTGGTCACAGCGGCGACCAGTTCTGCCACGACGCGCTCCTGCTTGGGCGCGTCGGTCTCGCCCAAGCCAAAGGTTTGGGCATGGGCGGCGGTGGCAACGAGCAGCGATGCGGCGAGGGACAGGAAACGGCTTCGGTTCATGAGGTTGGGTAAGGGATTGAGCAGGTAGGAGAACGCGCCGTGCGGGTTATTCCCATCACGGCGCGTTATGGCGTGGACAATGAATGGTTACGAACGCTCGACGACTTAGAGCGCCTTGTGGCTGCCGTCGCAGAAAGGCGGGTTCTTGGTCTGCTTGCAGTTGCAGAGCCAGACCTTCTTCGCCTCAGGCAGGTTGAACTTCTTCGGGCCAAAACCGGTGCCTTTGTGGCTGCCATCGCAGTTGGGCTGGTGACCGCTCAAGCCACAGGCACACCACCAGTGGTCTCCGGCTGGGAGTTCGACGGCGACGGGTTGTTTATCAAAGACTTTGGGGAGATTTTCCATGGCCTAAACTTTGCAGGAGATGCGCGAACCGTCAAGAAAGCAAGGCGGGGAATGGTCGAGCAACTAGAGGTCCCTGGCTGCCCTCACCCCAAAAAGCGGCGACAGCTCATGGAGCTGTCGCCGCTTTGACTCTATCAACCAGCCTTGGCTGGCTTGAAGTTGGAATCCCTTACTTCGCTGCCAGCGCTTCCTTGATCGCGGCTACCACGGCTGGAGCATCGGGTTTGTCACCGGGTTCGAAGCGCTTGAGGATCTTGCCATCACGGCCGACGAGAAACTTGCCGAAGTTCCACTTCACATCGCCCGGGAAGGGAGAGGTCGGGCCACTGAGCACCTGATAGAGCGGGCTCTTGTCGGCACCTTTCACCACGAGCTTGTCAAACATTGGGAAAGTCACTTTGTATTTGAGTGAGCAGAACTCCTTGATCTCGGCATTGGTTCCTGGCTCCTGGCCGCCGAAGTCGTTGCAGGGAAAGCCCAGCACCGCCAGTCCGTCCTTTTTGAACTCCTGATTGAGCTGTTCGAGCTGCGCATACTGTGGCGTCTTGCCGCACTTCGAGGCGACGTTGACGATCAGCATCACCTTGCCCTGGTAGGCCTTCAGCGAGGTGTCTTTGCCGTCGATGTCTTTGAGCGGAACATCGTAAACGGATTTGGGAGCATCTGCCGCGCTAAGGGCAACGGCAAGGAGGAGAGAGGAAGCGAGGGTAAGCAATTTCATGGGACGACATGAACGCTGCTGCGCGCACCACTGTTGCGGCAATGTGATTTTTCCCGCGAAGGGGTCAGCCTCAGGTTGCTGCACTGCGTCTGAATAGATCAGGCTAGTTGGCAGGAGGCAAGACATTGAGCCGCACAAAGCGCCTGCCAGTGCTGCTGGCGGGCAGCGTGGCCTTCACCTGCTGTAGGAGGCCGTTGTCTGAGAGTACGGTCTCGCTCACTCCGCTGCTGCTCCACAGGCTGGGATCCAGGGTATCGTTCCACTGCACCGTGAAGGTGGCTCCCGAGTTCAGGGCGTCCAGACTGCGCGTGTAGGAGTATTCGAGGGTGCCGCTATTGACCGTTGGGACGGCGACCGCAGCGCTTTGGGCGGAGGTGGGGTCTTTCCCAGTCGCGAACTCAATCAGGTTAGGCACTCCATCGTTGTCGGGGTCGGCATTGTCCGCTGCCGTGTTGGTTCCTTGAGTGGTGCCGAGGAAGTAGCCGTAGTGGTGGGGCAGGGTGACGGACCAGGCTTTGCCGGTGGCGTCGGTGCCGGAGCGCGTGGATCCGCGTGGGTTTTCGATGCTGAGGCGGAGGCCGTGGAGGGTGACTTTGCCTTTGGGGTAGTTGCCGGCTTCTTTTTGGGCGGGGGAGGGATTGGGGTCGGTGGTGGCGGCGGCGAGTTCGACGCGGGCAGAGGCGGGTAGGGCTGCTGGATGCTCGTTGCTGGATGCTGGATTTTCAGAGCCGGGGGCCAGGGTGGGGAGCATGGCATCCGTGACGATGAAAGGGATGGTGTCGATGGAGATGACGTCTCCACTGGGGTTCTCCTGGATCCAGTTGGAGGCTTTGGTGTCTGCGAGACCGATGAGGAGACCGGACTCGGTGGGGTGGGGTTTGGTCCAGAAAGTGGACTGCCGGGTCCAGCCTGCTGAGGTGAGGTCTGGAGAGGCGGGCGGGTGCTGGCCGTCCACGTAGGGCTGGGAGGTGACGATGGACGGGCCGTGGGGGCTTTCGAGGATGCCTTCGAACTGGGAGGCGTCTCCGAGCATTTCGTTGTGAAGGGCGCAGCGGTCGAGGTATTCAGAAGGCAGGGCGTCGTCTTCCATGACGCGAATGCCGCCGTCTTTGAGGCGGAGGGCGCGGCGGGTGAGGCCGCTCAAGCCGGGGAAGGTGGTTTTGAAAACGCGGCCTTGGTCTGCGGCGCTGGCGGGCTGGTAAACGCGGTGCTCGCCACCGGAGTCTTTTTCCGGGCCGAGGCGTGAGGGATCAAAGATCAGTCCTTTTTCAGCGGCGTAGCGGGCGAGGCGCTGGTACTCTTCTGCGATGGCGGGTCGGTTTCCTTGGAGAGCCGCGACTGGCGGTTCCTGGCGAGCCCGGCGCCGATCTGCTCCGAGGACATTCCGCGCGATGATTCCAGGCGCCGTTTCAGCACCTGTTCGGGAGTCATGGGTTGGCCGGTTCCGGAGATCATCGGCAGAAACAGTGGCATCCGAAGCGGAATTTGCAACTCGTTTTGAAGCCGCGAGGGCCATGCTGATGCTGGGGATGCCGGAGGCGTTGCGGACGATGAAGGGGGCAGCGGCAGCGAGGGAGGCGGGGGTGTCGTAGGGTTCGAGGAGGACGTGGCCGGAGTCGTCGGCGGCTTTGAGGGCGCGCATGAAAGCGGCCGGGGTCAGGGTGGGGTCGAGGAGGTGGGCTTGCTCGTACACGCGGCGGATGGGGAGCATGAGGGTGCTCTGGCCGATGGCGGCGGTGGTGTAGGCGCGTTGGAGAAGCGCTAGGGGCGCTGCGCTCGCGTTTGCGGTGGTTTGCGGTGGTTGGCTGTTGTTTGCGGTGGTTACCGGAGCCGGAACGGGCAGGCTGCCGGGGGCACGTTGGGTGGCGGCGGCGGCGAGGGAGGTGTGGAGGTTGGAGGTGAATTGACGCTTGGCGGCGAAGAGGATGCTGTTGCTCTCTGGGTTGAACCGCTGGCTCAATGGGATCACGTTGCCCTCGGCATCGCGGGTGATGGGGTCGGCGGATTTGATCTGCGACGGGGTGAACACGAAGTAATGATCTGACGGGCGGTTTGATAAGTTTATCGCATCATCAAGGTTTTTGAAAATGACGCCGGTTTTGCCAGCCTTTTTAGCTGCAATAATTTGGTTCGTGATCCCTTCGTCAATGTCGTCTTCGGACAGTTCCTGTGGCGTTTTACCCTCTGCGTCAAAAACGTTGAAGTCGCCCCGCAGGTAAGCAGAAACCACGTTGGCATTTTTGCGGTTCTCCAACTTCTGAAAGTAGGTGTCGAGGCGTTCAGCTTCTTGGACTTGCTTATCGTACCCATCCCAGTCGCCCCGGCGTTCAGCGTTCTCGGCGCGTTGAAGAGCGTCTTTAATCGGACCCTCTTCCGCCGCATAGACAGCATATGATTTGGCCGTTGCCTCATCTGTCGAGAAGAAGAAGCCATGCTTTGCGCTCCGTGCCTGCGTGCGCGTGCCCCCGTATTTCTTATCGAAGGTGGTGAACTCGGAACCTCGGCCATGGAATACCTTGGGAGAATCGTAACCGGCTTTTTTCGCTGCCTCATCCACCATCGACTGCTGCTTGGCGACATTGCCGTCTTTCACGGCTTGTATGTACTCTGCATCCTGTTCGGGAGTGACGCGTTGGCCTGCGAACAAGGTCATCTGGCCGTTGGCGGCTTCTTCGCGGCGGCGTTGCTCGGACTTGATGAGGGACTGGAGCTTGTGGCGCTGGGGCTCGGTGAGCTGGCCGAGGGCGGTTTCGAGGGAGACGGTGTGGATGCCGTC
Source organism: uncultured Verrucomicrobiota bacterium (assembly GCA_903848465.1). GTDB lineage: Bacteria > Verrucomicrobiota > Verrucomicrobiia > Verrucomicrobiales > Verrucomicrobiaceae > Prosthecobacter. The sequence goes on along the minus strand of CAINGK010000221.1, from coordinate 53,153 downwards.
GGGTTTGCGGACTTTGAAGTGGTGGACGATGTCGCGGCCGGTGGCGGGATTGGTGCGGGCGCGGGACCAGTCGCTGGTGCGCTGGCTGCTGAGTCCGCCGACGGGCTGATTCATCCAGTCGTAGCTGAGGATGTCGCCAAAGCGGGTGTGGAAGGGCGGGTCGAAGGTCATCGACTCGTAGGCGCGGCGGGGGGTGGCGAAGAGGGCCTGTCCGGCTTCGACGCCTGCCTTCATCTGCGGGGTGATGTCGATGCGCCAGATGGGTGTGCTTGGGGAAGTTTGCGGTGGCTGAAGGGTCGCTGCGCTCCCGTTTGCAGTGGTTGACGGTGGTTGGCCTGAACCGGAAAGCGTGGAGGGCTGCACGCCAGCGCCCCACTGCTTGACGTATTTGCCGATTTCTTTGGGGAGGATGGTGTCGTAGAAGCCTTTCATGCCGGAGTGTTCGACTTTGATGGCTTTGCCGGTGAGTACTGCCACCTGCCAGTCGCCTTTGAGGACGTCGTCGGGTTTGGCTGTCTCCATGAGTTTCTGCGCTAGATCCTTGCCGATGTAATCGGCCAGTTTGCCCACGGGTACGTCGGACTCCTGGATGATTTGCTGGTCGTCTTTGAGGCCGTTGAGATCGCCGGTCTGAGTGGTGGCATCGTAGTTGTATTCCAGGTGGTCGAGTTGCTTGGAGAGGTCGTAGCGGTCGGCCTGGGTGTCGCCGGTGGTCCAGCCGATCCAGGAATGGCCGGCGGAGACGGCGTCGCGGAGGGCGCGCTTGAATATCTGGAGGGGCCAGGAGGTGCGGAAAGGGGCGTCGGGGACGCCGGTATCGCCACGACCAAGCGCGTCAATTTCCGCCTGGATGTCTGTGCGCCTTTCCCACAGGTCAATGTATTGCGGGCTGGACTTATCCAGCAGCTTCATTTGCCCACTCAACGCATCACGCTCCGATACAAGCTTGCTGAGATTTCCTTCCTTGTCTTCGCGATAACCCTTCTCGCGTCCTGCTTGGTGGCGGTCGGACTGGATTTCTTCGATGAAGGTGCCGGGTTCGCCGCGGTCGTCAGCGGGCGCTGGAGCGCGACGTGGCGATCAAAATCCTGCCCCCCGGAGTGGAGACCACGGACGCCAGTTTTGGAGTGCGCTTCCGCCAGGAAGCGCTGGCCATGGCCAAGCTCAACTATCCAGGCATCGTCGCCGTGTATGACTTCGGCCAAGCGGCAGATGGCATGCGCTACATCGTCATGGAGTATGTCGATGGCATTGATGTCGCGCAGATGCTGGCCAAGAAAGGGCGGCTATCCTCCCAGGATGCCATGGCAATCACCGCGCATGTGTGCGACGCACTGAAATACGCCCACGCACGCGGCATCATCCACCGCGATATTAAACCAGCCAACATCATGGTTGGCTACAATGGCGTGGTGAAGGTGACTGACTTCGGTCTCGCTAGAATAAACCTTGGCGATCAGTCCAGCCTCACCCAGAGCGGCATGGCCATGGGGACGATGCATTACATTGCTCCAGAATCTCTCATCCTCGGTTCCTCGGTGGATCACCGTGCCGACATCTATGCCATAGGAGTCATGCTGTACCAGATGCTCACGGGCGATCTGCCACAGGGCATGTTTGACCTCCCCTCTCACAAAGTAGCAGGCCTCGATCCACGGTATGACAAGATCATCACCCGCACGCTGCAAAATGACCGCGAATCTCGCTACCCAGATGTGGATGGTCTGCGCCACGATCTGGACGCAATCCTCACCAAGCCGGTGACGCAGGTTGATCCCAATGCGGCGGAGGCTCCCGCCGCGCTCAAGACCACAGCCAGGCCACAGCGCCCCGCCGATCAGCCACAGCAATCTTCGCAGCGGAGCGTCAGACCTGTTTCCAGGAACAAGAATAAAGACATCGGTTTCTGGCTGCCCGTCAGCGCCATGTTGCTTGCGCTTGCTGCATTTTTTGTGTGGAAGAACTTGCCGCAGGCTGAGCGGAAAACGATCCAACGTATTGAAGGCGAGGCCATGGAGGTCATCCAAGTGACTGGAGGCAAAGCTGAGACACAAAGAACCTCCGCCTTTCATGCGGGTGTCTGGAGTGCCGACAATCATCTTTGGTGGCACGATGGAATGCTGGGCGATGAGCTCAAAGCACAGTTTTCAGTGTCTGAACCAGGAAGGCAGCGTGTGAGAGGCGTGCTGACGGGTGCTATAGATTACGCCGTCGTTAACGTGTCTTTGGATGGTCAGCAGGTTCAGGGGGCTCCTTTTGATCAACAGGCAGATACGATCGTAACCTCCGATATTTTGGACTGGGGTGTCTTTGATCTCACTGCAGGCGATCACACACTCAAGGTCAAGCTCGTGGCCAATCACGGTAAAGTCTGGAATGACCATGCGGTCCTTGGTTTCGGACTGGACTACATCCAGCTCGAACCACCCGAGGTCAAAGCAATGCCTGCGGCTCCAGGCACCGACATCGCCCTTAATGCAAGGCCGGGGTGTTCCAACTACTCTCGTGATGATCATGTGAAGTACATGAATGACGGCAAAGTAATCACGGTGCCAAACTCAGGTTATCCGCAGCGCATGACCTGGTATCCAAAAAAGGGCGGCATGGAATGGGCGCAGTTGGAATGGGCGCAGTTGGAATGGGAAACATCCCAAACCATCAACGAATGCCAGATCGTCTGGTTAGAAGATGGAAACTCAACAATGCCGGTGTTTTGGCGGCTGCTTTATCGTGAAGAGTCAGGAGCCTGGGTTCCGGTGGAGGCCACCATCCCGCCTGCGGTGCGGGATCAGTGGTGCGTGGTGAAGTTTCCGGCGGTGAATACCAAGGCCTTGCGCATCTCGGCGCAGTGTGAGGAAGGTAGGTCCGCTGGCATCTGCCACTGGAAAGCCATCGCAGCAGATCCATCTGGCATCGCCGATCCACCGGCGCGCAAGCATGATCTCTCACTCGTCGATCTCTCGCCACTGCATGCGCAGGTCGGCTGGGCACTCTACCGTGCCAATCATTACGGTTCGATCGACGACCGTGAAGGTCGCGGTGTCTTCCTCGGAGGAAAAGTCTGCACGCAGTATCTCTGGGCACATCCCATGAGCCGCACGGAGTTTGCCATACCCAGCGGTTATACCGCCTTCACGGCCACGGGCATCGGGCCATCCAACAAATACACTGGCCAGCCGGTCAGCGTTTATGGGAGCTGGAAATACATCATCGAAGTGGATGGAAAAACGCTGCTGGATTCCAATGAGCTGAGAAGCTATGCCGGTCACGAACTGCCCATCGCCGTGACTTTTCCCGCTGGCTCCAAACGCCTTACCCTCATCACCGACGCAGCAGGTGATGCCAGCAGTGATCACGCCTTCTGGGCTTATCCCACACTCAGGGCCGCCGAAACAACCAAGCATTCTGCGTCAGCAACTACGGTTTTCGGCATTCCATCCAGAGTGTTGCTCTCGCTCCCACGCACTCCCATCCAAATCTTGAAGCCACTGCGTGACATTGATTTAACGCAGTATGACAAACCTGCCACGGAGTTCAGGATCGTCCCCGGTCTGGCTGACTCCAAGGCGGTATCCCTGGAAATGATGGAGGCAAAAAATTACTTTGTTCGCCATTGGCGGTCCATTGTGTGGACCCATGAACGTCCGGCGGTTCCGGAACGTCTTTTTGATGAGGACGCCACCTGGAAAATGACCCGTCTCGGCGATGGCAAAGTACGCTTCGAATCCTTCAACTATCCCGGCACCTTTTTGGCCATCAAAGGAGACGGCACCGTCATCCAGCTGAGAGACGCTCCCCTGGCTCAATCCATTTTTCTTTTGGAGTAAAGCGCAACCTTCCCACACCGCTTCCGAAGTAGCTCTTGTCCACATTCTCTTTCTCATGACTCCCGAACACTCCTCCCAAACCGACGCCCTCTTTGGCAATGCGGCCAGCGATCTCCTGCAAGGTGCGCTGGAGCAGGACGCCACACAGCCTGTGTCTGACCCGCGCCTATGGCAGCCGCTGGAGCCTGAGGAGCTTCAGTCACGGCTCGAAGGCTATGTCATTGAGACCTTTCTCGCCCGCGGTGGCATGGGCGCGGTGTATCGCGGCATGCAGACGTCTCTGGAGCGTCCCGTCGCCATCAAAATCTTGCCGCCGATGCTCAGCGAGCACGACGCCTCATTTGCACAGAGATTCAAGCAGGAGGCACGGGCCATGGCGCAGCTCAACCATCCCGGCATCGTGAAGGTTTTCGATTTCGGCGAGATGAGTGATGGCACGCTCTACTTTATCATGGAGTTTATCGACGGCACGGACGTGGGGCAGATGGTGGCCCGCCAGGGCCGTCTCTCCTCCGCTCACGCTCTGGCGGTCACCGCGCACGTCTGCGATGCGCTGCAATACGCCCACGATCTGGGCATCGTCCACCGGGACATCAAACCGGCGAACATCATGGTCGGTATCGACGGCCAGGTGAAGGTGGCGGACTTCGGGCTTGCCAAATCATTTCAAAGTGGCCAAACCAGCCTCACCGTCACCGGTCACGTCATGGGCACGCTCCATTTTGTGGCACCAGAGGCGCTCACCCTCGGCATCAGCGTGGACCATCGCGCGGATATTTACGCGACGGGCGTGATGCTCTACCAGATGCTCACCGGTCGCCTACCCCAGGGCATCTTCGAGCTGCCCAGCCTGCTCGTGAAGGGCCTCGACCCGCGCTTTGACCCCATCGTGGCCTCGGCCATGCGGGAGGACCGCAAAGTCCGCTACCAAAGCATTCGCGACATGCGCCTTGCTCTCGATGGCATTCTCACCCAGCCGCTCTCTCAGGTTGCCTGCCCGGGTGCTTCTTCTGCAGAATTGCCGACCAAGGCCGTTCAATTGCAGCGCATTCCCGAGCAGTCTTACCTTTCGCCCAAGCGACAGGCTGATCTGTCGCCGAAAAGGAACATCAATTTCGGCTTTTGGGGGCCGGTCGTGGGGGTAGCGGTCGCCTGTGCATGCTTGGTCGTCTGGGCGGAACGAACCAAGTCGGTTTACAAAGCGCCGGCGCAGGCCGACACGATCAAAGCTGCAGCCGCTACCGAAGCTGTGGCAGACATCTCAGGCGCAGCCTCTTTGCCCACAGATCGCAGCATCATGCTTCCTCTCCTCTCCAGCGGCGGCATGAGCCGCATGGGGGGCTATCGTCCACAGAGCGCGCCCACCTCAGCCACCAAGCCATCTGGCTTGAGCCGAGTGCCGAGCGGCCTTTCCCAGGCCGAATACGGCATCATTAAACTAGGCCCTGCCTCCCGCCAGCGCGAGCACGCCTTCATCATCGACCAGCCTGACAGCCTCAAGCCCCGACTCTACGTGGACAGCAATGCCAATGGCGATCTCAGTGACGATCCGCCCGCCAAGTGGGAGCGCCGCACTTTCAAAAAAGAAGACGGCACAGAGGAAATTTCCGCCTCAGGCTCCTTCCCGGTCGAACTGGACAACCCCGGCGGCAAGCCCCTCGTCGTGCAGCTATCGGCCTACCGCTTCGGCACCGGCATGCCGAAGCGCCCGCAAAAAGTCCTCCTCTACTACTCGGATTACGTCCGCGCCGGCAGCATCATCCTCGGTGCCAAGTCCATCCCCGCCCTCTTGTGCGACGACGACTGCAAAGGCGACTTTAGCGCACCTACCAGCAGCCTCCGCCTCGACCTGAATGGCGACGGCCGCTACGACTGGCGCGGGGAACGCTTCCATGTGAAGGATGCCTTCAACATCAGCGGCAAGAATTACGAAATCGCCGGACTCACGCCGAGCGGCGGAGACTTCCGCATCGTCTCTTCCACACGCACCGCTCCCGAGTCCAAACCGATCCCGATCCTCGAAATCGGCAAGCAAGCGCTCACCTTTGATGCCACCACGCTCGACGGCACCAAGGTTTCCATGCCCGCCGCATACAAAGGAAAGGTGCTCTTGCTCGACTTCTGGGCCACCTGGTGCCCGCCCTGTGTCACCGAGGTTCCTCACGTCATCAGCGCCTATCAAAAGCACCATGGTGCGGGCTTTGAAATCCTCGGCATCAGCCTTGATCAGGACAAGGATCAACTCACCGCATTCCTCAAAGAGAAAAACATCGTCTGGCCGCAGGTGTTTGACGGCAAAGGCTGGGACTCCGCCATCGCCAAGCTCTACAACGTCCAGTCCATTCCGGCCACCTTTCTCATTGATGGCGACACCGGGCGCATCCTCGCCGTCGGCGCGCGTGGCACCGGCCTCGAACCCGCCATCGCCAAAGCCCTCGCTGAAAAAAATCGCTGATAAGGTGCAGCCGCCCGCCGTGCTTCACGAAGGAACTCTCTGAACTCCTCACTTCCAGCATGAACTACAAACTCCGTCTCCCCCTCCTGCTCATCTTCTTTCCACTGATGACGCTATCTGCTGAGCCATTGCGCACCTTCACCGATGCCAAAGGCCGCGCCGTTCGTGCAGCGCTGGTCTCGGTGCAGAACGGGCAGGTCACGCTGCGGCTCGAAAGCGGCCAGCAGCATATGCTGAGCATCGCCACCCTGAGTGTCCCAGATCAGCAGTGGCTCAAAACGCAGGGAGCGGAACGTCCGGCGGTGCCCAGCACTCAGCCGTTGCTGGGAGGCATGGTGTTTTCCCCGAACTGGCTGCCGCAGACTCTGACCGCCAAACGGGAGTTGCTGGAGTCACTGGATTTATACTGCAAGGCTGCCGTTGGAAATGCACCGAAAGGCCAGGAACCCATTCCGACCACCATTGTGGGCAACATACGCTGGCGCATGCCGATGGATGAGGCCCTCCAGACACTGCCTCAGGGCTTCAACAAGCTCAATGAGCGGCCCATGGTTCACCCCTGTCTGCCGAACGATTCGCTCATTCTCTGCGGCTTTCAGTTCAAGAGTTTCGTGGATCATGGGCAGCCCTTCAACCAACTATTCCTACTCGTGGACAAGGAGCGGAAAGTTGTCTCCGTCCAGTTCGTGGACCAGATCGGCAAGAATGCGAGATGGCTGCCTGTTCCCGACGGCATCCGCGAACCCTATTTCAATCTGGTCAGTCTCACCCACAACGGCAGCAGTGGTAAAGAGGTTCCGTATCAGATTCTCCGTGGCGGCAGCGGTGCGGTCTGCATCAAGACCGCCTTTCAGGACAGAACTGGGCGGATGCCGAACCTGCCCAAGCTACCGACGAATATCCCCAATCTGCCAACGAACATGCCAGGCATGACCTCCAGCAGTCGAATTTATGAAAACGTACACTGGTACATTCCAGCTCCGTTTGCCCGCTCCATCTTGGACATTGTGGACGTGTACCGGAAAGCGGGCGTTATTCAATGACGCTCTGGCCGTGCATCCGTGAGCGATGCCCTCTCGGCCAGCAACTCGGAACCGAGCCGCCATCGCCAGGGCTATCAGCCCCTGCGTTGTGACCTTCTAACCGTCGCTTTCTACTAGTTGAGTTGATCCTGCCAGCAAACGAGGACAGTCCCCTCACCGCCCCAGCACTAGAGTGCCGAGCGGCGGGAGATCGACGACGAGGCTCCAGGGCTGGCCCTGCCAGGGGACGTGCTGGGCTTGGAAGCCTGCGCCAGCGCTGACGCCGGAACCGGCGTAGTTGGCGGAGTCGCTGTTGAGGAGTTCCCGGTAGCCGCCAGCTTCGGCGACGCCGACGCGGTAGTCCTTGCGGGTCACGGGCGTGGCGTTGACGAGCACTGTCACGCGGTCGCCATCGGGCGAGGAGCGCACGAAGGCGAAGATGCTGTTTTCAGCATCGTTGGCATCCAGCCAATAGAAGCCGCCGGGTTCGTGATCCTTGGCGTAAAGCGCAGGACGACTGGTGTAGAGATGGTTGAGGTCTTTGACAAGCTTTTGCAGGCCGCTGTGCTCCTCCCCGAGGAAGAGATGCCAGTCGAGGCTGCTGTCATGCCGCCACTCATTCCACTGGCCGAATTCACCGCCCATGAACAGAAGCTTTTTGCCGGGGTGCGTCCACATCCAGGTGAAGAACATGCGCAGGTTGGCGAACTGCTGCCAGCGGTCGCCGGGCATCTTGTTGATCAGGGAACCTTTGCCATGCACGACTTCATCGTGGCTGAGCACGAGAATGAAGTTTTCATCAAAGGCATAAATCATGGCGAACGTGGCCTCGCCGTGGTGGTATTTCCGATGCACGGGCTCCAGCGCCATGTAGCGCAGGCTGTCATTCATCCAGCCCATGTTCCATTTGAAGCCAAAGCCCAATCCGCCGGTGCTGACGGGCTTGGAAACTCCCGGCCAGGCGGTGCTTTCCTCGGCAATGATGGTGGAGCCGGGATGCTTGGCGTAGCAGACGGTGTTTAGCTCGCGCATGAAAGCGATGGCTTCCAGGTTTTCGCGCCCGCCGAGGTGGTTCGGCACCCACTGTCCCGCCTCGCGTGAGTAGTCGAGGTACAGCATGGACGCCACGGCATCGACGCGCAGGCCGTCGATGTGGAACTGCTCCAGCCAGTAGAGGGCATTGGAGATGAGGAAGTTCTTCACCTCATGGCGGCCGTAGTTGAAGATGAGCGTGCCCCAGTCCTGATGCTCGCCAAGGCGCGGGTCGGCATGCTCATAGAGCGCAGTGCCGTCGAACTTGGCAAGACCGTGCGAGTCTTTCGGGAAATGCCCTGGCACCCAGTCGAGAATGACGCCGATGCCAGCCTGATGGCAGCGGTCCACGAATTCGCGGAACTCATCGGGATTTCCAAAGCGGCTCGTCGGCGCGAAGTAGCCGGTGACCTGATAGCCCCAGGAGCCATCAAACGGATGCTCGGCGATGCCCATGATCTCGATGTGCGTGAAGCCCAAGTTTTTGACATACGGGATCAATTCATCCGCCAGTTCCTTGTAGGACATCCAGCGGTTCCCTTGCTCTGCCTTGCGCTTCCATGAGCCGAAATGCACCTCGTAGGCGCTCATGGGCGCGTGGTAGAGATCGCGCTTTGCCCGTGTCTGAATCCACTCGCTGTCAGACCAGATGTAGCGCTCCAGATCAAAGACGAGGCTGGAGGTCTGCGTGCCGTGCTGGGCAAAGACGGCGTAGGGATCGCTCTTCAGGCAGAGGTGGCCGTGCTTGTCCACGATCTCAAACTTGTAGTGCGTCAGTTCTGTGATGCCGGGGATAAAGATTTCCCAGATGCCGGCTTCGATGCGGTTGCGCATCACATTCACGCGGCCATCCCAGCGGTTCCAGTCGCCCACCACGGAGACGCGCTGGGCATTCGGTGCCCATACGGCAAACTGACAGCCAGCGACGCCGTGCACCGTTTTCAGGCGTGCGCCCAGCACCTCCCACAGGCGCTGGTGGGTGCCTTCGCGGAAAAAGTACATGTCCTGATCTCCCAGCAGCAGGCCAAAGGAGTAGGGATCGCTGTAGCGAGTGGTCGGGCCTTCAAACGGGGTCACTTCGAGCTCATAGAGGCCTTTGGGCGTGACGGCTTCAAAGTAGCCGTCCTTGTGCAGCTTTTCCGCTACCACGCGTTCGGTGCCGACGATGACAGATACCTCTTTGGCGTAGGGCTGCACGGTGCGCACCACCTGCTTCCCGGCCCCGGCCTCATGCGCCCCGAGGAAGGCGAACACGTTTTGGTGTCGTGCGGCCAGCACGGCTTCGATCTCGGCTTTGTGGGAGTATTGGCTCATCGGAAGCCACTCTTGGAGCGTTTCGACCGGAAAGCAACGGCTCTAGCATTTCCTGCACGATTCGTGACCAGGCCAGCCGCACCATCATCTGCCGCTGCAACTGCCGCGCCTGGACGGCAGGATGCGCCTTGATCTTGCGTGCCAGGCCCCTGGGCGAGGCCGTGAGTTTGAAAAATGTGGCACCCACCGCCACTTCCCGATGTGCCGGAATGTGCGAGCAGAACACCGGGACACCGTGCAGCGCGGCTTCGATCAAGGGCAACCCGTAGCCCTCCTGCGTGCTGGGGAAAAACAGCAGGTCTGCCATGTGGTAAAGGCTGCGCACATCGTGGTCCGTCAGGGCGCCCTTCTCGCCGAGAAAGCGCACGCGCTTGGTCACGCCGAGTTCTTTGGCCAGTTGCTTCAATTCACGAAAATACTTCGCGCCATCCTTCTGGTGCGGGTCCGGTGCTGCGGTGACGAGGTACAAGGCGTCGGGCAGTTCCGCGAGCAGCCGCAGGCCGAACTCAATGTTCTTCCGCCGCACAAAGCGCGTGGGCTGCAGCAGCACGAGTCCCGCGTGTTCGAGTTTCAGCTCACGCACGCGCTCGGTAAGGCCCAGGATGGCCTTGGCATCGCAGCCATTGGGAATGACGTGGATCGTCTCCGGCGTCACCTTCGCATAATCCTGCCGCCGGAACTCCGACACCGCCACATGGACAGCCTGCGGCACCTGCGCCGACCAGCGTACATCATGCACCCAGTTGATCCAGCGGATGTCTGGGCGCGTGCGCGTGAGCTTGATGAGCTGCTTCGTCCAGGGGAGATCGAAGGGCATGCTGAAGACATTGTGGACGATGACGGCATCCCACTTCCCCAGGTGCCACTCCTTGCAGGTAAGGATTTCCACCTCATGCCCCAGCAGCCGCAGCGCTGCGGCCTGCTCGCCAATCACACGCTCCACCCCGCCGATGACGGGTGGCTTTGAGTAATGCAAGATGGCGATAAACATGATGTCCACAAGAGCGCGAATGCTTACATCACGCGAGCAACTCCTTCACCACCTCGCCCTCCACATCGGTGAGGCGGAAGTCGCGGCCGGCGTAGCGGTAGGTGAGGGTTTCGTGGTTGAAGCCGAGGAGGTGCATGATGGTGGCGTGGAGGTCGTGGACGTGGACTTTGCCCTCGGCGACGCTGAGGCCGATGTCGTCGGTGGCTCCATGGATGTGGCCGCCTTTGACGCCGCCGCCAGCCATCCAGATGCTGAAGCCGTCGTTGTGGTGGTCGCGGCCGACTTTGGGGGTGAGGGGCATCTGCGCGGTGGGTGTGCGGCCAAATTCTCCGCCCCAGATGACAAGGGTGTCTTCCAGCATGCCGCGATCTTTGAGGTCCTGAAGAAGCGCGGCGATGGGCTTGTCGCATTCGGTGGCGAGGCGCTGATGGGCTTCTTCGATGCTGTTGTGGCTGTCCCAGGGCTGGCCGGCACCGTGCCAGACCTGCACGTAGCGGACGCCGCGCTCGGCGAGGCGGCGGGCCATGAGCATCTGGCGGCCCTGCAGGGTGTCGCCGTACATCTCGCGGATGGCTTGCGGCTCCTGCGTGACGTCAAAGGCATCGGTGGCTTCGGTCTGCATGCGGAAGCCGAGTTCGAGGGACTGGATGCGGGCTTCGAGCTGAGGATCTCCGGCACGCGGCTTGCGGTGGAGTTCATTGAGCTGCTGGACGTAGCCGAGCTGGCGGCGCTGCTGGTCGGGAAGGATGGCGGTGTTGCGCAGGTTTGAAATGAGGTGGTCGGACTGGGTTTCCTTGGTGTCGATGTGGACGCCTTGGTAGATGCCTGGGAGGAAGGCGCTGCGCCAGTTTGAGCTCTGGGCCACGGGCAGCCCGCCGGGACACATGACGACGAAACCGGGCAGGCTTTGGTTTTCCGTGCCGAGGCCGTAGAGCGTCCAGGAGCCGACGCTGGGGCGCGGCAGGGTCAGATTGCCGGTGTTCATCATCATGAGCGCGGACTCGTGATTGGGGACATCGCTGAACATGGAGCGCACGACGCAGAGATCGTCGGCGTGTTTGGCCACATGGGGAAAGAGCTCGCTGATCTCGATGCCGCTCTGGCCGTGCTTGCTGAACTTGAATTTCGAGCCGAGGGCCGCGCCGCTGAGGCGTTTGTCCTTGCTCAGGTCTTTGCTGACGGGCAGCGATTTGCCGTGCAGGGCATTGAGCTTCGGCTTGGGATCGAAGGTGTCCATCTGCGAGGGGCCGCCATTCATGAAGAGATGGATGACGCGCTTGGCCTTGCCGGTGAACTGCGGCTGCTGCACCGCGAGCGGCGAAAGGTTGGCGGCATTCGCGTGGGTGAGACCCATGTCATTGAGCAGGCCCGCAAGTGCGAGGCTGCCGATGCCAAATCCCGCGCGGCTGAGGGCTTCGCGGCGAGTGAGGGTGGGAGGTGAGAGGGGCATGGGGTTAATGGATGGAAGATGGAATGGCCTACGGAATACGCGGAAGACGCGGAAATGGGAGTGGTGGAGTTTCTGGCTCGTCCTCGATCACGGCGTGTCGCAAGCAGAAGGCGGGTAGAGAAAGCCTGGAGTGTTGGATTACCGGGGTGCGGCGTGGTGGAGTGGTGGGGAACGACTCTGTGAAGGAGGATGAGCGGTCTTTGTTGTCTAGGGGTGGCTGGGGAGCGCTGATCGACAGACAGGAGTGTCTGTCGTACTTCATGGAATGGTGGAGTGGTGTCTGAGAAGGTCAGTCGATGAACATGAACTCATTGGTGATGATGAGGGCCTGGGCCATTTGTTCAAGAGGGCTGAGTTTCGGCGGTGGCGGGGCTTTGAAATCGGCCTGGGAGTCCCAGACGGTTTGCATGCCTTTGGGCGCTTTCTCGGGCATGACGAGAAGACGGATGGTGGGCACCCAGCGGAAGCCGTCGGAGTTGGTGTTGTCGCGGCAGTCCACGGTGAAGTCGAGGATCTCGCCGGCTTTGACGGACACTTTTGGCAGGGAGATGCGAGCGGAGATGCCTTTGGAACGATCCACGATCCATTCGCCGAGCTGGCCGGTGCGGGAGGAGATGACGCGGGCGCGGATGCCATCGCCAGCGACCCGGGAGCCGATGGAGATCTCGCCTTCGATGCCATACTCCCCGCTGAGAGGAGCGATCCAGCGGCGGATGGCGGCCTTGTCGATTCCTGCGCCCGGATGGCCACTGTTTGCAGTCAGGCTGACGAAGCCGTGCTCGGGGTCTGGAAACACGCGCGCGCCCTGGTAGCGCTTGGTGGGCGCATCGAAATAGGGCAGCGGTGAAAAGGCGCGGCTGCGTGGCACGGCGGGATCGGCCGTGCCATAGCCCTGCTGCCATGAGCCCTGGGGTGTTTTGCTTTCCGAGGTTGTTGATTCGCCGAGGAGGCTGCGGCCCAGCGCCTCTTCTTCGGGAAGTGGGGCGCGCTGATACACGCGGCGATAGAGCTCGCGAGTGGCGGTCGTGGCTTTGTCCCCAGGAGTTTTGGCGGCTGCTTTCTCGGCATCTGCCGCGAGCTTGCGGGCCTGCGCGATGATGAAGCCGTCATTGAGCGCGAAGAGCGCCTGCTGCGGCACGAGGGTCTCGGTGCGCTGGGTATTGGAGATGTCTGGCGAGGGGAAATCGAAAGTGGTGAAGAGCGGATCGATGTTGGTGCGATCGACGAAGCCATAGAGGGTGCGGCGTCCGGTGAAGGGTACGGTGGAGAGGTTCACGGCGCGCCCGCCGAGGGTGGGATCGAGCAGGCCGCTGGTGGCGAGCATGGCATCGCGCATGGCTTCAAAGTCGAGGCGGCGGCGGTTGGCACGCCAGAGGAGGGTGTTTTCGGTGTCCACCTTGGCCGCATCCGGGCGGTTGGTGCTGGTCTGCTGGTAGCTGGCGCTCAGGACGATGTCGCGCACGATTTGTTTGGTGGAGCCGTTGCGCTGGATGAAGGCGGAGGCGAGCCAGTCGAGGAGCTGCGGATTGCTCGGTGGCTCCGACTGCAAACCGAAGTCGCCGGTGGTTTTTACCAGCGCCTGGCCGAGGAGATGACGCCAGATCTGATTTGCCCAGACGCGCGGGGTGATTGGATTCGTGGGGCTGCTGATGCGTTCGGCGAGTTCGAGGCGACCGCTCTGCGCTTCGGGAAAGGGTGTCTTCTTGGGATCGAGCACTTCGAGGAAGCGGCGGTCCACGGCATCGCCGCGCCGTGCGGGATCGCCACGGATGAAGATGACGGGCTTGTTCATCTTGGGCTTGTCGATCATCACCATGGCACGGGCTGGTGCACCGGGGTGAGTGGCTTCCACTTCTGCGACGACGGGGTCAACTTTGGAGTAGTCTTTGCGGGACTCCACGGAAGGGCGGGCCACGCGCTCAACCTCCGCTGATTGGAGGTCGAGCAGGCTGTCTTTTTTGAGGAAGGCATCGAGGAGTGGGGCGCTGGTATCTTTGGGTAGTTTGGATGCGGCGGCAAGCACCGAGCCGTAGGCACGCACGAGAGCCGCCAGGGTTTCGGGCTTTTTCTCCTGGATGACTTTGAGCACCAAGGGATGAATTTGTGGCTTGGTCTCCGGCGTCTGGACGGTGGTCAGCAGGGTCTTGATGAGTGCGGGCTGCTGGGCGGCAGGAGCGGCGGCGGCTTTCGCCAGGGGGCCGAGCACGGCGTCTTCGCGGACGCCCGGTAATTTCGTGAAGGCCTTCCATTGCTTATCCAGCGGATCGAGGGCGGTCTCCGAGAGCTTGGTGTCGCTGATGACTTTGCTCATCACTTGTTTGTCGAACTCCAAGCGGGCGAGAGCATCGAAATATGCCTCCGACTTGGCTTTGATGTCGGTGATCGCCTTGGTGCGCAGACTTGCGGTGAGATCGGTAACGGCGCGCACGGCCTTGGCCTTTTTGGTCTCGTAGTCGGCGCGGACTTTGGGGTCCACCTTCACGGAGGCGAGGGTGATTTCAGGCAGGGTGTCGGGGATCTCGGAGCTGTGGAAGACGCCTTGCAGCGCGTAGAAATCCGCCGTGGGAATGGGGTCGAATTTGTGATCGTGACAGCGGGCGCAAACGACGGTGAGGCCCATGAGCCCACGGGTGACCACGTCGATGCGGTCGTTGACCTGCTCCTCGGTGCGGCGCAGGAAGCGCGGGCCGACTGAGAGAAAGCCGAGTGCTGCGAGCGCGGGATCGTCCTGCTTCAAACCGAGGAGATCGGCGGCGATCTGCTCGCGGATGAACTGCGCGTAGGGTTTGTCGGTGTTGAAGGCACCGATGACGTAGTCGCGGTAGGTCCAGGCGTAGGGGTAGCGGAGATCGGCCACGGGGAAGAAATCCTGGGTGTCGGCGTAGCGGGCGATGTCCAGCCAGTAGCGGCCCCAGCGCTCGCCGAAATGGGGGGAGGCGAGGAGTTCATCGACCTTGGCGGCGATGGCTGCATCGGCATTGGTGGTGAAGGCGGCGACAAACTTGTTCATCTCTGCATCGCTCGGCGGCAGGCCGGTGAGATCGAAATGGAGCCTCTTCAACAGGGTCGCGGC
This sequence comes from uncultured Verrucomicrobiota bacterium, assembly GCA_903848465.1. GTDB lineage: Bacteria > Verrucomicrobiota > Verrucomicrobiia > Verrucomicrobiales > Verrucomicrobiaceae > Prosthecobacter. Next base: position 37,989 of record CAINGK010000221.1, on the reverse strand, counting down.
ATCGGCGCGCGGGGAGGCGCTCAGGCCCTTGGTTTTGCGCCGGGCCTCGACGAGTGCATCAATCGTCGCGGGGCCGTGCTGCAGGGATTCCGCAGTTGCTTTGACCAGCGGCTGAAACGCCCAGTGGGTGGCGGCTTTTTTGAAAAACAGCGGCTGATTGCCGAGGACTTTTTCACCGGGCTCCAGCCCTTTGCTGGGCCACTGGGCACCTTGATCGATCCAGGCGCGCAAGACGGCCACGGTGGCGTCTGGCAGCGGCGCTTTCTTCGGCGGCATCTCCATGTCCGGCTCCAGATGCGCGGTGAACAGGATCAGCGGACTCTCCGCGCTCTTGCCCGGAATGATCGCAGGGCCATAACCACTGCCGCCCATCAGCGCCAGCTCGCGGGAGTCGAGCCTCAGCCCGCCCTTCTGCTTGTCCGGCCCGTGGCAGGAGATGCAGTGCTCGACGAGCACGGGATGGATGTCGCCAAAGTATTTCACCGGGCGCTTCACGGGCTCCGGCAGATCCGAGACATCACCGCCCGCCCGCTTCATGGCCGCCGCAGCCGGAAGCGCGATGATTGTGAGGATGAGAAGGCAGAAAGAGGGGAGGGAAAAGGACACTTGGAGCATCTTGTACGAAGACTAATGCATAAAGCTTGCCTGTCACCCCGCTGTGTTGCCTCGTTCACCGAGAATCAGCTTGAAACGACGGACGACGAGCGTCAAATCGTCTGCGACATCAAAGAAGACCGCAGGAGTCAGAGACGAGCAGCGTTATCAAGCTCATGAAAACACCTCGAGCCGCCCACATCCTCATCACCACCCTGGCTTTGCTTGGGTGTGTCGTTTGGGCGGTGGAACAGGAACGGGAAGGGGGCAAGCCGACGAACTTCGGCGTCAAAGACGGTTCGGTCCCCGAAGATCCGCGTGATTATCGCCGCAGGGGAGAGGGCAATGATTACCCCACCTGGCCGGTGAGCAAAGAGCTGCCAAACGATGTCTTCACCTTCGCCCGCATCCGCTACAATTCGATGAGCCACGGCGGCGGGCGTGGCTGGGGCCGGGGGAATCGCAAGTGGTCCACGGACTATCCCGATTCCGACATGAACATGTCCTACCGCCTCCAGCAGCTCACCTCGCTGCAGGTGAATCCAAATGGGGCCATCGTGGACATCAATCCCGAGCAGTTTCGGCACTATCCCTTCCTCTACATGATCGAGGTCGGCGACATCGACATCACCGATGATGAAGCGAAAACCATGCGCGAGTACATGCTCAACGGCGGCTTCATCATGGTGGATGACTTTTGGGGCACCCGCGAGTGGGCAAACTTCGAAATCGCCCTCAAGCAAATCTGGCCCGACCGCAAGATGGAGGAGATTCCCCTGGAGCACGAAATCTTCCACATGGTCTTTCCCATCAAAGTGAAGCCGCAGATCCCGCACATCCGCTTCGCCGAGTATGTGATCAACCAGGGCATCACCTATGAGTTCGACAAGCCCGGCTCCGAGCACGTCCACTATCGCGGCTACTTCGACGACAAACGCCGCCTCATGATGGTCATCTGCTGGAACACCGACACCGGCGAAGGCTGGGAGCAGGAGGGGAGCGATCCGTGGTACTTCAAGGAGTTCTCCGAGAAGTATGCGTATCCGCTGGGCATCAACATCATCTTCTATGCGCTGACGCATTGAGGGGCGTTCATCATGAGTCCTCGACGTCTGCTTGTAAGTGTCCTCTTTGCAGTATTGATGCTCGTTATCTATAGTCCTTGGCCTGTGGACTCATCGCGCGTGGCTCCAAAGCAGAGCGAAGAGAATGTTACCAAGACTTTTTTGGATGACGCCGAGATGATCGCTGCCATGGCGGATGCCCAAGTCAGCAAGGCTGCTTTTCTGCGAGCTCTGGCCGCTCCGAAGCCCAATCAAACCGGGTTCTCTGCCAAGCATCCTTTCTCGACCACGAAAGGCGATGGTCAGCGCGAGCACATTTGGATTTCCCAACTCACGTACGACGGGACGCTCCTTCACGGCATCGTCAGCAATGATCCGCTTTATGTTTCCCATTTAAAGATCGATGACTCTGTTTCATTTCATCCGATGGAACTCACGGACTGGATGTACTTTGAGGACGGCAAGGTTGTTGGGGGATACACCATCCGAGTGCTTCGCACTCGCATGAATGCCGAGGATGGGGCGGAGTTTGACCGGCAGATGCAGTTCAAACCTTGACAAGTAACCGCGAACGCACCCAGCGTTTTTAAAGAGCAGTCGCCGCTTTCGAGTGTCTGCAAACGGGCGTAAGCCACACTGAGTTGGAGTGCGTGCTGGGCGGTATTGTGCTCGTTGGGGGGCTGCGGCAGCTCTCCGACCTGCGAAAGCGATAGCTGCGCTCATACTTCGCTCCCCGACCGCACTCCAAATCCGCGCTGGCCCGCTACACCCAAACATCAAAAAGACCAAGGCAGTGATGCCTTGGCCTTTTTGATGATGCTTGACTGTTTGATCGCTGCGATTCTTACGCCGCGCCTTCGAGCTGGGCTTCGCTCTTCTTCTTCTCGCGCTGGCGCTGGCTGGAGTCCAGCGTGCGCTTGCGGAGGCGGATGCTCTTCGGAGTACACTCGGCGAGTTCATCGGGGGCGATGTACTCGATGGCACGCTCCAGGCTGAAGCGGACCGGTGGGGAAAGCGCGATGGCCTTGGTGCCGCCGGCTTCACGGAAGTTCGTCAGGTTCTTGCTGCGCGTCGGGTTCACGGGCAGATCGTCTGCACGTGGGTTTTCACCGATGAGCATGCCGTCATAGACGAGCTCTCCGGGGCCGATGAAGAGCTTGCCGCGAATCTGGATGGTATCCAGCGCGTAGCTGGTGGCTTCGCCGCCTTCGGTGCTGACGAGAGTGCCCGTGGAGCGCGTCTGCATCGGTCCGGCATGCGGGGCATACTCCTTGAAGAGATGGCTGTGAATGCCGTGGCCACTGGAAAGGTTCATCAATTCAAACTCAAAGCCGATCAGGCCACGAGTAGGCACCACGGCCTGCAGGGTGGTGCGTCCGGCGTGGGCGCTCATGTCCTCCAGCTTGCCTTTGCGCTCGTTGATGCATTTCATGATCGGGCCGAGGTATTCATCCGGCACGTCAAGGAAGAGGGTTTCAAACGGCTCACACAGCACATCGTCGATGCGCTTCATGATCACCATCGGGCGGGAGACGAGCACTTCGAAACCTTCACGGCGCATCTGCTCCACGAGCACAGCGATCTGCATCGCGCCACGGGCGCTGACATCAAAGATGCCGGCGGTGTCCGTGTCTTTGACGCTGATCGTCACATTCATCTTCTGCTCGCGGTCCAGGCGGTCGCGGATCTTGCGGGAGGTCACGTGTTCGCCTTCGCGTCCGGCCAGCGGGCCGTCATTCACCGCGAACTGCATGACGATGGTCGGAGGGTCGATGGCCACGAAGGGCAGGGAAGGGGCGTCTGCTGCGCCTGCCACGGTCTGGCCGATGTCCACGTCTTCAAAGCCGCTGATGCCGACGATGTCACCGGCGGAGCCTTCGACGGAGTCGCTGGTGGTGAGCGTGGTGTATTGGAAAACTTTCGTGACTTTCACCGGTTTGGCTTTGTCTTCCGGGGTCTTGCCCAGGAGGAAAACGCGGTCGCCGAGCTTCACGGTGCCACGGGTGACTTTGCCGATGGCCACACGACCGACGAAGTTGTCCCAGTCGATGTTGGAGACGAGCATTTCAAAGCTGCCTTCGATTTCGGCTTTCGGAGCCGGGATGTGCTCGACGATTTTGCCGAGAAGGAAGGTCATGTCATGCTGCTCGCCGGTCGGGGAATCCGTCACCCAGCCTGCGCGTGCGCTGCCATAGAGGAAGGCGGCGTTGAACTGCTCTTCCGTGGCGTCGAGTTCGAGGAACAATTCGAGAACCTTGTCATGAACCTTCTGGGGTTCGATGTTCGGGCGGTCCATCTTGTTGATGAGCACGATGGGCTTGATGCCCTGCTGCAGCGCCTTCTTCAACACGAAGCGCGTCTGCGCCTGCGGGCCGTCATAGGCGTCCACCACGAGCATCACGCCATCCACCATCTTCATCACGCGCTCCACTTCGCCGCCGAAGTCAGCATGGCCGGGAGTATCAACGATGTTGATGATGTGGTCGTTCCAGTGAACAGAAGTGTTCTTCGCCTTGATGGTGATGCCCTTTTCCTTTTCGAGATCCATGGAATCCATCGCGCGTTCAGCAATGGCCTGGTTTTCGCGGAAATTGCCACTGGAGCGCAGGAGGCCGTCAACGAGCGTGGTTTTGCCGTGATCGACGTGGGCAATGATGGCGATGTTGCGAATTTTATCAGGGGTCATGGGCAGTTTTGAGGGGAAGGGGGTCGAGAGAATAGCAGCCCCAGAGCCATAGGCAACCACTTCGCTGCGGCTGTTTTGTCAGATTTGATAGATTTGGGGGGCTTGAGGGGCGGCGCAGGCGTGTGTTAAGGAGTAGGCTAGCGGTCAGAGTGGCTCCGCCTTGACTCGCCCCACGCTTTCCGAATATGCTCGCGTCATGACCCGGGTGTTTTCGTTCCTGCCTTGCTGCGTGGTGCTGTTGGTTTTGTGGTTGGCGGCGTACTCGCGTGCTGCCAAACCTGAGGATGCGGACAAGTCCAAGGCGGAGGAGTTGAAAACGCGCACCTTTCTGGTGCCACGTGATTTTGTGAGTGTGGATGAATATGCGGGGCCGCCGGCAGTGCCCGCAGATCCGTTCGCGCCGCCCACGCCGCTGATTAAAACCGCACATGACCAACTCACGGAGGCTGGCATCACCTTTCCTCCTGGAGCCAGCGCCTCGTTGACTCCATTCTCCAGCACGCTCACGGTTGTCAATACCCAGGCAAACCTGGATCTCTGTGAGGCCTATTTAGAGAGTTGCAACACTCACTATCCACACCAAATGACCTTCATTCTGACGGTGCTGGAAGGTCCTGGAGAGATCGTCCGGGCAGCGAATGCAGCGGCGGCCGGGCAGCAGGATGCCAACCCGGTTTTAGCGGGCTTGATGCAGCAGATAGGAAAGGCAGAGTCCCAGGTGCGCGTGGTTCAGGATGCCTATATGGAATCAAAGTCGGGCATGCGTGCCACGGCGCGTTCGGTGAAGGAGCAAGTCTATCCGATCGTCAGCATGGATGCCCAAAGCCACCTCTCTTCCACTCAGGAGATGCAGATGGCGGGCATGAATCTTGAGCTCGAACCTGTCATTGGTTTTGATGGGCAGCACATAGATCTCAACTACATGTTGGAGCTCAATCCCGCTCCGCCGAACGAAAGGCAGGTGACGTTTTCAGACCCTACCACGGGAAATTCCGCCGAAGTGCCTCTCACCACGGTGCCAGCGCTGCGCTTTTCGGCAGACATCCAGATGCTCAGCGGCAGCTCGCAGCTGTTGGGCATTTCCAAGTCCTATGGCAAAGCCGGTGCTGAGAGCGATGACGTCTTGTGGGCGGCTTTTCTCACCTCCCGCATCTTGAGGCTGGATGGCCTGTCGCGTGCCCGGCCAGACGTCAAAGCAGCTTCTTTAAAGGTGCCCTCCGGAATGCAGAAGCTCGCGCTGCCTGTGCCGCCCGGTCTGCTGGAAAACAAGCGGCAGCATGCCCTGCAGACGTTGCAGGAATGTCTGGACATGAATGGCGTGGCACCGGTCGCCGGTGCAGATGCCGTGGTGGAGGGAGACGTGCTGACCGTGGTGAACACGCCTGAAAACATCGAACGCATCGTCGCGCTGGTGGCTCATCTCTCCTCGAAGCTGCCAAAGACCGTGGCGCTGACGCTGCACACGGTGCGCGGCTCCGGCACCTTTCTGCGCGGCCTCGCGGCACAGGCTGCGGCGCAGAAGGATCATGGCGGCATGTGGGCGCAGGTGCAGGAAGCCTTGAACTCTGGCAGGCATGATCTCAGGCGTGTGGGTACATGCCGCGCGGAAGGCAAACCTGGCGTGCGCACCAAGCTGGAGTCAGTGCAGGAGCATGTGTGCCTCTCACAGTATGACAAAGACGAGAAGGGGCGCGTGTGGCCTCTGTTTGAAACCCGAAACGTGGGTTCGATTCTGGAGTTTGAAGCGAGGATCAACTGGGATGACGCCATCGACCTCGAACTGGCCCACGAATTTCATCCGCTGCCGCCGCAGGCGGGGCGTGCCGTCATGCTGGATCCTGGTTCCAAACAAAAGCAGGACTTCCCCATCGAGGATCTGCACGTGCAGCAAACCGTGACCTCGATGCATGTGGAAAACGGCGGCACTCAGTGGTTCTCCCTGCTGAAGCCGCCTGGAGCTGAGGCCGGAGATGATCTGATCGCCACCTTTCTGCAGTGCGATGTGATGCCGCAAAGTGCCGTCATCAAAGAGAAGGGGCCGCCACTGGCGCAGATGCTGGCGAGTGTGCCGAAGTCTGACTCCAAGGAAATGTACACGCGCAGCTTTCCGGTTGCTCCAGATTTTCTTCATGGGGACGTAAACAAGAGTTCCAAAGAGGAGGTTTCTACGCCTTCCAGTCGGAAAAGTGCGAGGAAAATTCTTGAGGAGTCAGGCATTACATTTCCACCGGGAGACAGAGCACAAACTGGCGGACCAGTGAGTCAGATCACAGTCAGAAACACCACAGAGAACCTGGATAAGGTGGAGCAATTCGTGAAATGGATGGAACGCGAATGCCGCCCCTCCAACGTGGCCATGACCTCCCATGTTCTTGAAGCACCGGGGCCGCTGGTGCGGCATCTCATGGCCAGCATGGGCAGTCGCTGCAATCATCGTGCGGAGCTGGATCAACTGCTCGAAGCCGTGCGTCAGGGCAAGGCGAAGCAACTCGGTCTCTCGCGCATAGAGACCAAGGAAGGATCAAACGCCAAGGCAGAGCAGGGCGTGCAGCATCCTTTTTTCACCGGAGTGGTGGACAGCGACGTGCGCCTCGTCGGCTTCCGCACTGAAGTGGAGGTGAGCAAGACTGCCCCGCACGCAGCGCCCGGTTTCATCCTCCGCTTTGAATTTCATCCCGCCGCCCCCTCGGAGCATCGGGAGTACGTCATCGATGCTAAAGGCCGCCGCGTGGAGTTTCCGCTCACTGATTTTCACGTCATGAAGCTGACCACCGAAACGGCTGTCCCCGATAGCAATGCCCGCCTGCTGGCCGTGTGGAAACCGGTGGGCAAACCCGAATGGGAAAAGGCAGACATCCTGCAGGTGCTGTTCATCACCTGTGATGAGGTGATCACACGCGAGTGAGTGGGCAGAGTCCCTATGGGGGAGTGGTCACGCGGAGCTATTTGGAACCGAAGCGCAGCGGAGGTAGACAGCGGCAGGCTGCCCGAAGGGTGAGCAGAGCGAATCAATGCGGTCGCGTAGATGCACGGCGCAAGCCTGCATCGCAGCTACCGCTTTCGAGCGTCTCATGGTGTGCGTGAAGGTGACCGGCCTTCGCGTGCCGGGGTGCGGGTACTGTCGAAAGGTCGATGGCATTTCGACAGCAGTCCGGCCTGCGAAAGCGGTAGCTTCGCTCGTTCCTCGCTGCGCGTCCGCAGTCCATATGGGAGGCATTGTGGCTTGATTTGCGAAGGGGTGAAAAGTCCTGCACTTCGCAGCACTGGCATGCAGCCCTGAAAGCGGCTTCAGCGCCGACGTCTTGCCACAAGCAGCAGCAGGCCCAAGCCCAGCAGTATTACACGGGAGGGTTCAGGTACGCCGGACACCACCAGGGAGAGATTGCCGCTGCTGGTGAAGGCACTGAGATCCCAGGCAAAGCCGGAACCCAAAATGTCCGGCAAAACCAATCCCGCAGGTGTGTCGCCATGACCATACACCAGCCCCGTGTAGCTGAAGCGGCTGTCAAAGGTTGGTGCAGCAGAGAGTCCCGTCCAGTCTAGGAGATGAAATGTGGCGGTCGCTGTCGGAGTGAAGGCGCTGGCGGTGACGGTGATGTTGCCGTTGAAGCTCACAGTGTTGGTGCCGGTGCCAGTGACCTGCAGCATGTCCGAGGTGCCGCCGGGATTGATGCCGAGAACGATGGTGCTGCCTGCCTGGAAGCTGATGCTGCCCGAGCCTGTGGCCGGGGTGAAATGCAGCGTGCCATAGCTGCTTTGCGCTGCGCTGTCGCCTGCTTGCACGGTGGAGCCGCTGGCGGCGGTGAAACTGCTGCCCTGCACGTAGCCAGTGCCAAGAATGACGCTGCCAGACTGCACGCTGACGGCACCCGTGCCGGTCTGCCCCGCGCCGCTCGCGCCAACCTGCAACGTGCCGCCACTGACCACCGTCGCGCCAGTGTAGCTGTTGGCTGCGGTGAAACTGGTAGTGCCCGTGCCGACCTTCGTGAGGCCATACACGCCGGAGATGACGGCATTGACGGTCAGGCTGCCGCTGCCGCCGACGCTGGAATCCGACGCGAGCGCGACGGAAGTGACATTCGCCGTGGCAGTCGCCGCGCCACCCGAGACGGTGACGGATGGAGCACTCGTATAACCGCTGCCGCTGCCTGTGAGGGCGATGCCGCTGAGCACGAAGTTGCCATCCACCGCAGTGGCCGCTGCGCCGGTGCCGCCGCTGATACTCACCGTGGGCAGCGAGGTGTAGCCCGTGCCTGCATTGATCACATTGAGGCCCACAACCGTGAAATGCGAGCTGTTGCCAGTGCCGGTGGGATTGATTCCTCCTGTATTGGTTGTAGTGCCACCGCTGAATGTGATGCTGGGTGTACCTGAAAATCCGCTGCCAGGGGTCAGCACGGTGATGCTTATCACCTTGCCTGTGCCATCGAGGTTGGCGGTAGCAGTGGCCCCGTTGGAGAGCGTGACCGTGGGTGCGACTGAGTAAGTCGTCGTCGTGGTGCCCAAGTTGAGGGTGTAGGAGGCTGCGGTGACACCCATGGAAGCCGTGAGCACCGCGCCTGTGCCACCGCCCCCCCCGAGACGGTGACCACTGGCGCGAGCACGTAGCCGCTGCCGCCTGCGGTGATGTTAAAGCTGGAAGACGAAAGCCCCAGCACAGCGCTGGCCGTGGCCGTGGTGCCCGCAGTCGGAGCCCCCAGGCTCACGGTGGACCCTACCGCCCATCCCGTGGTGGTGGCGGTGGGAACGTTCAAGGAGGCAATGCCGCTGCCAATGCTGGCTGCCGTGCCGCTGTTGTTCACCAGGGCACCGGCGTTGCCCAGGCCTAGACCATTGAGGGTGATCACGCCCTGGACATTCGACTGGCCGTTCAGATCCAGTGTGGCTCCTGAGTTCACCACCGTGCCTGCGGCGCTGGTGGCCAGGGTGGCCCCGCTGTTGCCGAGGGCTCCGGCATTCCCCAGCGCCAGCGTGCCCTGCGCCACGGTGGTGCCGCCGGTGTAGGTGTTGGCCCCGCTGAGCACCAAGGTCCCAGTGCCGTTCTTGATGAGGCCGAGGTTGTTGTTCGCCCCCGTGTTGTTGGTGCTCACGCCACCCAGAGTTCCGCTGAAGGTCTGCGTGCCGGAGGCGGTATTCACACTCAGCAGGCTGGTGGTGGCGCTGCTGCCGCCGAGCACCGAGTCTGCCGTGCCTGTGCCGGAGGTGCTGAGACTTGCGATCGTTTGCGTGAAGCCGTTGAGCTCCAGGATGCCCGAGCTGCTGCCGCTGCCCAGAGTCACGCTGGTGCCGGTGGGCAGGCGGTCATTGCCGAAGCCCAGGAGCAACATGCCGGACTGGACGTTGGTGTTTCCGGTGTAGGTGTTGTTGGCACCGGCAATGATCAGATTGCCCTGGCCGGATTTGCTCAGTGCCCCTGTGCCGCTGATGTTGCCCGAGAGCGTGAGCACGGAGAGGCTGCCCGCCACGCTTGCAACGCCGGTGTAGCTGCCGTTGTCCACCTGGACGAGCGAATCAGTCTGCAGCACGATGTCATTGCCAATGGTTGTCCGGGGATCCAGCAGCGCGGTGCCGGTGCTCTGGTCCGTCAGGCGCAGCGCCCCGTTGCCGCCCAGTCCATTTCCATTGAGCATGATGCGCCCGCTGAGGGCGATGTCGAAGATGCCAGTGCTGTCATCCTCAACGCCCCACGTCGCGCCGCTGGCCACAGTGACTGAGGCTGCGGAGGTGAGCTGCGAGCTGTTGGAGTAAATCCCTGCGTTGCTGATGTAAATGTTACCACTGAAGGTGCTGGTGGATGAGCCGGTGGTAAATCCGCCCCCGCCCGTCACCGTCAGATTTCCGCTGCCGGACAGTGCGCCACCAGGGAGCCCTTGTACGGTGAGTCCTTGTCCTTGCTCGGTGGCAAAGCTCAACGTGCCCCCCTCCGGGCCGATGTAGATGGTGTGTGCCGGAACTATAAGCGTGGTGAATGTGACCGCTGTGCCAGTCAGTGCCAGGGTGCCGCCATTGAGACTGATGGCGGTGGTGTTCCCGCCCAGATTGTTATTGGCGGCGGCAGTTACAGTAGCGCCATTGTTGATGACGATGTTGCCTGTAAAGGTGTTGGCGGCAGTCAGCGCGACAGTGCCGACTCCTGACACCGTCAAGTTGGTGCCGCTGATGATCGAGTTGATGGTGAGTGTGCTGCTGCTCTGCTGATTGATGATCACTTCTCCTGTGCTGCTGGCCAGCGTGCCGCGTGTGGTCGTGCTGCCGATGCTGGTGGCTCCCGCCGTGGTGGCCACGAGGATGCCGCCGGTTTCGAGATTCAATGTGCCGGGCGTGGTGGCATCGAATGTCAGCGCCGCAGCGCTGGTGAAGCGCAGCGTGTTGGTGGTGGCCCCGCCGCTGGCCAGCGCGGTGCTGGCACTGAGGCTGGTGGCCAGGCCGCTGCCAAAGGAAGTCGTGTAGCTGCCTGCGGCCAGCGCGGTGATGTTGCCCGTGCCGTCATTCACCGCCCAGTCATTGAGCTGGTAGGTGGCGTAGCCGCCCAGGATGCCGCTGGTCGTGTTGGCCGTGGTCGTCGTGATGCTGGCCACGCCGGTGCCGGTGTTGATGGTGGAAAAGTCCACCGTGCCTCCCGTGTTGTGCGTGATCGTGCCGAGAATGAGCGTGGCATTTAGATTCGTGCCGCTGGTGACTTTGATCTGCCCGCCGCCGCCCAGCGGTGCGGTGCTGCTGCCCAGCGTGAGGCCACCCACCGTCTGCGTGGAGGCCGCCGCGCTGCTGCCGCTGAGGCTGAGCGAACCTCCGCTCAAGGTCAGCCCCGCCGTGCTGCTGAGCTTGGCGGTGTTTGACACAGTATGATCCAGCACAAGCGTGCCACCGCCCACGGTCGTGGCGCCGGTGAAGGTGTCCCCGCTGCCTTGCAGTGTCACCGTGCCGCTGGCAACGACGGTGAGCGTGTCTGTGGTGCCTGTGGCGGATGTCGCGCGCAGCAGATTGCCGGTAAAAAGCACCGTGCCACCGCTGGCGGAGTAAACCGTGAGCCCCTTGGCCGCAGCACTGGCGGTGCCCAGAGTGATGCTGCCACCATACGTCACCGTGCCCGTAGTATTGAGCCCGCCGAGCGTGGCCGTGCCCGTATTGCCAGACTGTAGCAAAATGTTACGGACGATCGTCACTCCGGCGGTGTCCATCAGCAGCGCAGCAGAATTGGCACCGCTGGTATTTCCCACCAGCACGGCGGAGGAGGCATTGCCCAGGGCACCGGCGCTGCCGCTGGGTGCATTGGCAGAGACAATGATCGTGCCGCCCAGGACCGAAGTCGCGCCGGTGTAGGTGCTCGTCGAGCCCGACAGCACCAGCGTCTCTGTATTTGTCGAATTGACTGCGAGGGCTCCACTCCCGGTCAGTTTCCCGGAGAAGACGTAATAACCGGCAAGGGATGTAGTGATGCTGGCGGCCGAAGTCATGGCGATGGTTCCTGCTCCGGCGATGGCCCCCATGCCTTCAGGATTGCCATTGAAGTCAAACGTCGCGCCGCTTTGCACAATCAGGATCGCGCTGTTGCTAAAGAGGTCCCCGCTGGTGCTGCCTGAAAATTTCACCGTGCCGGTGCCGCCGACGTTGAGGTAAAAGGGGTTGGTCGCGCTTCCCAGTCCGCCCAGATTGCCCACGTTGAAACTGCCCGCCGTGCTGTTGTTGTTGATCAGGTTCAGCACGATGCCGCCACCGCTCGCGCCGCCCGTGTTGGCATAGGTGATCGCGTCCGCCAGCGTGATGGTGCCGGTGCCGGAATTGGTAAAGGTCTGCTTGGTGCCGTTGTTAAAGGTCTGGTTGCCACTGAAGAGCAGCGTGCCGGAGCCGGAGTTCGTCACCGCCGTTTCGCCGCTCCAGGTCATTGCAGAGGAAATGGTCGCGCTCCCCGCGCCTGTCAGTGCGAGCGTGGGCAGCACGGTGGTGCCGTTGAGTGGATTGACCACGTTGAGTGCATTGCCTGCGAGCGTGACCGTGCCTGCAGTGTTGTTGAACAGCATGCGGTTGAACTGAAAAGTCCCGCTGATGTCATCCGTGGCCGTGTAGCTCGTGCTGCCGCCAAACGTCAGTGCCGTGGATGTGCCGCTCACAGGAGTCACCGCAGGCAGCCAGTCCGCCGCCGTGCTCCAGTTGCCCGTGCCTGCATTCCAAACGGATTGTGCATGGATCTCTTCGGCGACTCCCAGTGCAAGCACTATGCAGGTGCTCCATAAGAGTCTGGTTTGGCGAATACGGCAGTTCGCGGGCGTGGACTTCCAAGCCCGGGTGAGGGGTGATTTTTTCATGGGATGTCGTGCCGCGAGCATCGCTCTTCATCTTTTAATCTTAAGATGAAAAACTGATGCAAAAAGGGGGGCTTTTTGCGGCGAATGTATATCGCTTATAACAGGTCGCATTCAAACAACGAGTCCGTCACATTTCTCCTCTTCGACGCCTGCTTCTGTGGGGATGTGCTCTACAGCAGTTGGCTGCGTCTGCATTGATCATGACACGTTCTTGCGCCGGAGTTTTTTTCTTCTTGCCGGAATGCGCAGTTGTATGACGCGTATTTCTCCGCGCGACTCTTCGAGCTTCGTCATTCTCAATGATCAGCCCGATCATCACGGGCGGATATCGCAGAAAAAAGCCACTCAACGATATGGACGGCTGCAAAAGACCTCCTAGAATCGCGTTTCCTCAGCCAACCAACCTGCGGGCACCAACCATGCCCGTACTCCAACCATGTCCTCAGCTCCAGCTCCTTCGTCGTCTTCTCCCACGTCCCTGCGCAACGCCGTCATCCGCCTCGCAGGCAATTCCCAGGACGGCATTCAGTCCATCGGCGGTTTCCTGGCGCGTCTGGCCGGTCGCACCGCGCAGGAAGTGATGACCTACATGACCATCCCGTCCACGATCTCGGGCGGTCCCTCCATTTTCCAGGTGCATCTGGGCTCCGGCGAGGTGCTGCATGAGGGCGACGAAGCCGACGTGCTCGTGGTCTTTTACAAGCACAGCTACGAAAACCACATCGCCGCGCTGCGCGATGGCGGCATCTGCTTCTACGACACCGCAGACATGGGTCCGGAGGACATCAAGAACGAGCGCGGCATCATCCACATCGGCGTGCCCTTCACTTCCGCCACGGTGGAGGCCGTGGGCGGTTCCACCCGTGACCGCGGCAAGAACATGTTCGTTCTCGGCATGGTCTGCGCCGTCTTCAATCTCGACAAGGAAAAGCTCGTGGGCATCGTCAGCCGTCAGTTTGGCAAGAAGGACGAAAGCGTGCTGCGCAATGCGTTGCTGGCCTTTGACGCCGGTTTTGCCTACCAGGTGGGCGATGTCGAAAAATTTGCCTTCGTGCCCGGAGAAGCCACCAGCGGCCACCGCATCAGCGCCGATGGCAATCAGATGCTTACGCTCGGCCTCATCGCTGCCGGCGTGCGCTACGGCTCCGCCTATCCCATCACCCCGTGGTCCTCCATCATGGAAACCCTGCGCGCCGAACTGCCAAAGTATGGTGGCCTTTACGTGCAGGCAGAGGACGAACTCGCCGCCGTGTCCATGACCATCGGTGCTGCCTTTGCTGGCCACCTCGCCATCACTGGCAGTGCAGGCCCGGGCCTCAGCTTGAAGATGGAAGCGCTCGGTTACGCCAGCATGGCGGAGATCCCGCTCATCGTGGTGAACGTCCAGCGCGGCGGTCCTTCCACCGGTCTGCCCACCAGCGTGGAGCAGTCCGACCTCATGCAGGCCATCTACGGCAGCCATGGCGACAGCCCGCGCATCGTGCTGGCGCCAAAGGACGTGGAGGACTGCTTCTACATCGCGCTGGAGGCCGGCAAGCTGGCCAAGAAATACTCCTGCCCCGTCATCATCCTGAGCGATCAGGCGCTGAGCAGCCGCATCGAAGCCTTTGAAGAGCCCGATCTCGACAAGCACTGGGTCGAACCCACGCTCGATCTCTCCACCCGCCCCGAAGGCTTCAAGCCCTATCCCCTCGATTCCATCACACAGCACGCACCTCCCGGCTCCAAGATGGCAGGAGGCAAATACCCCGTCTCCACCGGTCTGGAGCACGATGAAATGGGCCACCCCAGCGGCAGCCCCAAGATGCACACTTTGATGACCGCCAAGCGCCGCAACAAGCTGGTGCAGCTTTCCAAAGAACTCCCGCTGCCCGTCATCCACGGCGACCAGTCCGGCGATGTCCTCGTCATCGGCTGGGGCAGCACCTACGGCCCCATCAAAGAAAGCGTGGACCGCATGCGCACGGAAGGCCACAAAGTGGGTGCCCTGCACCTGCGCCACCTGCACCCCATGCCGGACGGACTGGATGGACTCTTCAAGAAGTTCAAGCACGTCGTCTGCGTGGAGATGAACGACTCCGGCCTCTACGGCTACGGCCAGCTCGCCACACTCCTGCGCGCCAGCCTCGCAGACCCACGCATCCAGTCCGTGTGCAAAACCGACGGCCTCGCCTTCCGCATCCGCGAGATCGTGACGGGCGTGGAAAAAATCATGGCCGCATAATCGGAACCGAACCCGCAGCACTCTCAACCTTTCACTTTTTCCAACCATCATGTCCACCGCCCTCGTCACTCCAGCAGCTCCTGCCACGGACAAGCTCACCAAAAAAGCCCTCACCGCCGACCATCCCACCTGGTGCCCCGGCTGCGGCGACTTCGCCGTGCTGAACATCTTTTATCGCGTGCTGGAGAAGCTCCAATACCCGCATGAAAACATCGTCTGCGTGGCCGGCATCGGCTGCTCCAGCCGCTTCCCGTATTTCATGAACACGCACGGCATTCACTTCATTCATGGCCGTGCTGTTCCTCTCGCCACCGGCATCTCCCTCAGCCGTCCAGACGTTCACGTCTTCGTCTTCGGCGGTGACGGCGACGGCTTCTCCATCGGCGGCAACCACCTCAACCACGCCGCGCGCAAAAACATCAAGCTCACCTACGTCATCATGGACAATTTCGTCTATGGCCTGACCAAGAAGCAGACCAGCCCGACGAGCCCCATCGGCTTCAAGAGCAAGACTGACCCCACCGGCAGCATCGACCGCCCGATCAATCCCATGCGCCAGCTCCTCGCCAGCGGTGCCACGTTCATCGCCCGCACACACGCCGCGCAGGTGAAGCACATGGAAGCCATGTTTGAGCGCGCCATTCTGCATGACGGCTTCAGCGTCGTCGAGTGCCTCAGCGAGTGCGTCATGTTCTACGCCGGTGCCTTTGACGACAGTTGGCCCAAGAAGGGCGGCACCTTTGACACCATTGACGAAACGCAGCACGACGTGACCAACGACGTGGCCGCCTACCAGATGGCCGAAAACCTCGCCCCCGGAAAATTCGGCGTTTACTACCAGGTCAACCGCCCCACGAAGAACGCGCTGGAGCAAAAGTGGATCGACGACACGCAGTCCAAGCTCGGCGGTGCGTCCCAGAAGGACGTGCTCAAAAAGCGGTTTGAAACGATGCGGTAGATTCTTGCTGCGTCAGTGGCTGCGCAGTCAGGTTGGCTGCGTATAAAAATGTTGTGCGACGGCACAAGAAAGCCGCACTCGGGGCATGAGTTAAGCCCCATTCAATAAAGGCACGTCCTTCTGCAATGCCGCCACGATGATCTGCTCGGCGTGGGTGATGGGCAGGGAGTAGTGACCGTCGATTTCGGACCAGTGGGTTTCGGCATGCGCGATCAATTGGGAGATCTGCTGGGTGTAAGTCCAGGCGATGTTGCGGTCCTGCTTGCCATGCCAAAAGCGGATGGGGAAGGGGATCTGGCTGACTTCAAAGCCCCATTCATTCAGGTAGATGTCCGCATCAGCGATGACGCTGCGCGGCCCGCGATCCAGGGCACCGAGCGTGGCGGCACGCACCACATCAAAAATACCAGGCTGTAGCAGGATGCGGCAGTCCTCCCGGCCCAGCAGTTTCATCAGCCAGCGCAGCGGCACTTTCTCGGGGTTGCCTTTGGCAACCACTCCGCCCAGGCGCAGGACCAGGCCGAGAAGCGTCGGAAAGTAGTGCCGCAATTGGATCATGAAGCGATAGAGCCAGAACATCTGCCGATCGCCCAAAAACTTCAGCGGCGGCGCACCGCAGATGATGGAGGCGGAGAGCAGGCGTTTGCGCAGTTTCAGGGCCGTGACCAGGACGTAGGGACTGCCGCCGGACCAGCCGATGACGTGGTAGTTGTCCGCGCCGACGTGGGCGGCCAGTTGCACCACGGTATCCGGCCAGTCAAACAAAGTGCGGTTCGGCTGAAAATCAGACAGACCAATGCCGGGGCGGTCGGGGCAGATGAGGCGCATGCCATGCTTGCGGGCAGGTTCATCAAATAGGGAGCCCTGCACATGGGAGGACGGCCAGCCGTGAAAGTAGAACGCGACTTCGCCCTTCGGGTCACCATACTCGCAATACCCCAGCTTGAGGCCATTGGAGAGGGTGAAAGTTTGGGCAGACATGCGGGGAGGGGAGTTTGGTGTTTCAATGCGCGCCTTCAAGCGCCTTTTCTCCCAGCAGCGAGCTACTCTGTGGCACGCGAAGGCGACGCAGGCCGAACTGGGTGACGGCCTTGTCCTGCAGGTGCGCTACGGCCTCATCCACTGAATCGGTCCACTTGATCAAATCCAGATCTTCCGGGCTGATCGTCGCGCCTCGGAGCATGTGGTCCATGAACTGGCGCATCTCCGGCCAGAAATCGCTACCCATGATGACGATGGGGAAGCCCTTGAGCTTTTTGGTCTGGATGAGTGTGAGCGCCTCAAACATTTCGTCCATGGTGCCGAAGCCGCCGGGCATGATGATGAAACCGTAGCTGTATTTGATGAGCAGCGTCTTGCGCACGAAGAAATGCTCCATGGTCACCCAGCGGTCGAGATAAGGATTGTGGCTTTGTTCAAAAGGCAGTCGGATGTTGCAGCCGACACTGCGCCCACCAGCATCTTTCGCGCCACGATTGGCGGCTTCCATGATGCCCGGTCCGCCGCCCGTCAGCACGGTGAAACCCATTTTTGCAATCGCAGCCCCCATGTCCTGCGCCAATTGATAGTAGCGATGCTTTTCATCAAAGCGGGCTGAGCCAAACACGGTGATGCAGGGGCCGACGAAGTGCAGTGCTCGAAAGCCCAGGATGAAATCCTTGGCCACGCTGAAGAGGAGTTGCAGATCACGCAGACGGCGGTTTGGGCCACTCAGCAGTGCACGGTCTTCCAGCTTGTTGCAGAACTGTTCATCAGCATGGATCTCAGCCGGAGAGACTTGAGTGGCGGGGGGGCTGGTTATTACAGCTTCGGGTTCCAGGTCGAGGAGAGTGGAGTCGGGCATAGTGGGATTGATGAGCTTGGAAGTTAAATGCGGTGCTTTTGTTCAGCCTGATGCTGTTTTTTTGCTTCACGCCAAGAAAAAGCCCGCAGGCTCCCTGTGAGAACCTGCGGGCGCAATGTATCAATGGATCAGCTCAATCAGGCGGCCTGCGCTTCTTCTGGGGAATGAGCGTCGGCGTCGTCACTGCGGGTGTTGGGTTTGGCGCCGCTGAGTTGCAGCGGGCGGCCCATGAAGTCTTTGCTGCTGAGTTCCTGCACAGCACGGCGGGCCTCTTCGACGGTGCCCATGGTCACGAAGGCAAAGCCTTTGGAGCGCTGGGTGCGGCTGTTGACGACGACTTGGGCATTTTTCACTGCGCCGACGCCATTGAAGAGTTCAAACAGGTCGCTCTCGGTTGCGTCGTAGGACAGGTTGCCGACATACAGGCGTTCCGTGGTGATGTCTGACGGATTCACGGCAGGAGGTGCCTCACGGCGGACACGGGGTTCGCGCTGCGGGCGTGGGTTGTCATTCGTGGAGCGCGGGTCGGCACTGCTGCGCTCGGGCTGCGGGCGGCTTTTAGGCTTGGATTTACCAAGGCCGAAGAAGCCCAGAATTTTCTGGAAGAGAGAAGGGGGGGCGTTGCGACTTTCGCGGCCTCCTTCACGGGTTGGACGCGGACCTTCGGGGCGGGGTCCACGTGGGCGGTTGCGATTGCGGCGGCGATTGCCGTTGGAGCTGGAACTGGAGTTTCCTCCGCCATTGCGATTGGGATAGTCGGACATGAGTTGAGTTTACGTAGGGGTGGGTTGCGTGTTCAGGCAGGGCCGGGGTGCTGGGAGGGGCGGCGGGCGGGAACGGGCGGCGTGCCTCTTCCACGGGTCCGCGGCACGCGGCGGACCGCACCTGCGGCCTGCCACAGCACCACCACGGGCTGCTGCAGTTTTCAAAGCTGGGCCGCACTGGCCCTGCCGGCTCAAAAGTCACACCCGCATGCACTTGCAGCACGCTGGAACTAACTTTCGGGCAATCCATCCGTTGGAACGGTTCCTGCTGCGCGGTCTGTGCTAAAAGAGGGCGCATGGGGAGTTGAGGTTCAAAGGGACGGGCTTCGGAGCACTGAATAAGGCTCTGAAAACAGCGGGCGGACATTATTCAGGGCAGGGGGGTGGTCAACCTCGAATCACGCACGGGCTGCTTGCCCTAGGCATGTTTTCACGACATCATGCGGGTATGATCAAACCTGTCGTCTATCTCAAAACCGGCTGCCCGTGGTGTGAAGAAGTCACCGAATATCTCGATGCCAAAAACATCGCCTATGAACCCATCACCGTTTCCGGCAACCGCGAGGCCATGCAGGCCATGATCGACCTCAGCGGCCAAAGCAAGGCCCCCACGATGGACTGGGATGGCGAAGTGCTGGCCGACTTCGGGGTGGATGAACTGGTGCCGTTTTTGCGAAAAAAAGGCGTCGTGTAGCTTGTTTCGACGTTTGATTCTATTACATCTCCCTCTTTCCTCATGCCCTCCACCGATTCCCGCCCTGCCTCCCACGCCTTCTTGCTGCCGCTGGCATTGATTGTTGCCGCTGCCGCCTTTCGCTGGGCCAAGCTGAAAGGCTTTGTCACCCTTGAGGCGCTCGAAAACTTCACCCCGTGGATGGCACTGGCCTTCACCGGTACGCTGATTTTCTCCAAGCGGGTGCCCTTCCTGCTGATCCCGCTGCTGCTCGCGGTGGTGGACATTGCTGCCACCGGCTTGCATTTGGAGGCGCTGACCGTGTATCTCTGCTTTGGCATCGCCGCCTTGCTGGCCAGTCGCTGGCGTGGCCGCATGGGCATGGTTGGCACCTTGCTCAGTGTGGCTGGCTGCTCGCTGGCTTTCTACCTCCTCACCAACACCGTGTCTTGGCTCAGCAGTCCCGCTTACGCCAAGACCCTCGCCGGTTGGGTCCAGGCCCTGACCACAGGCGAGCCAGGATACCTCCCCACCTGGTATTTCCTGCGCAATTCGCTCGTGAGTGACCTCGGATTCAGCCTCCTGCTTCTAGCCGCCTACAACACCGAAGCCGCCTTCCGCCAGCAGCAGCGCATTCCGCTGCGTCAGCCGCTGGCCGCGTGAGCCGCCGCACGGCCATGAAGCACTGCGCGTTGCTCTTGGGCTGGGCCTGCCTCACGGTCGCTATACGTGCCGAAACGCTGCACCTCTACACCTGGGCCGACTACATCAGCCCAGAGGTGGTGACAAAATTTGAGAAGCAGCAGGGCTGCAAGGTTGTCATCGACACCTTTGACTCAAACGAGAGCATGTTCGCCAAGTTCAAGGCAGGAGCCACCGGCTATGATCTGGTATTTCCCACCGCCTACATGATCCAGGTCATGGACGCGCAGGGCATGCTCTCCCCGCTCGATCATAAGCTGATCCCCAATCTGCCCAACATTGATCCCACCGTGCTGGCCAAGGTGAAGGATCAATCCATGGAGCACAGCGTGCCCTACACCTTCGCCTACTCCGCCATCGCGGTGCGCCAGGACAAGATCAAAGACGCCGAGGCCACCTGGGCCATGTTTGACCGCACCGCACTGGCCGGACGCGTCACCCTGCTGGATGACATGCGCGAGAGCATCGGTGCCGCGCTCAAATTCCTCGGCTACAGCATCAACACGCATGATGATGCCCAACTCGCCGCCGCACGCGACGTGCTCATCCGCTGGAAAAAGAACATCGCCCGCTTCGACAACGAAGGCTACAAGTCCGGCATCGACTCCGCCGAGTTCCTCCTCGTGCATGGCTACAGCGGCGACCTGTTTCAGGTGCAGATGGAAAACCCCAAAGTCCAGATCCTGCTGCCGCGTGAAGGCGTCACCATCGGCTGCGATGCCATGGTCATCCCCAAGACCGCTAAACAGTCCGCTCTAGCCCACGCCCTCATCAACTTCCTGCTCGATCCCGCCATCGCCGCCGCAAACATGGAATGGATGGGCTACTACTGCCCCAACAAACCCGCCCTGGCCCACGTTAGCGCCGAGTTCCTCAAGAATCCCGCCATCACCATTCCTGCCGAATTGCAGGCCAAATGTGAAGTCATCGAAGACCTCGGCCCTGACCTCGCGAAATACAGCAAGGTATGGGATCAGGTGAAGGCGGCACAGTAAATGGTCAAAGACGTGATCGTCTGACGCCCCAGCCTACTTAAACAGCTTCGTCCCCGCAGCCAGATGCGCCGCGTAGTCCTGCATGCGCAGTTCCACACTCTCACGAATCGTGCGTTCACCGATGCCGTCGTGCTTGGTGGCCACGAGGGCTTTCAGCAGGTCGATCATCGACTTCAAATCATCCATCATCACAAACTCCGGGGCCACCTGGCGGAAGTCGTTCAGATTGTGGTAGTTCCCCAGCGGCAGGGAGATGCCCGCACTGCGGATGCCTGAGGCCTGCGTGGCCGTGGCTTCACAGGCACCAGCATCCAGCAGGCAGCGCTGCACGCGGATGCCCTGCTCCTTGGCGGTCGTGACGAGCACGGCCATGGCCTCGTTGTCAAAAACGGAAAGGCGGTCGCCTACACGCAAGATCGGTCCACCGCCCATGACGGCACCTTTGACGGGACGGCTGGTCTCCAGAGAGAGGAACACGCTATCACTGCCAAACGGCCAGTTCTGCGCGAGATGCCAAGCCCCCAGCCAACCCACCTCTTCCGCACGGGTGAAGGCCGCATGCACCGTGGTTTGAATGTTCAGCCGAGCCAGATCGAGGAAGGTCATCACAATGGCCGCGCAGCCGATGATGTCGTCGCAGGCAGTGGCCTCGATGCGGGTGTTGGTGATCTTGACCGGAAAATTCCAAGTGGCGATCTGGCCATGGGACTTGCGCAGGCCGCGCTGCACACCTGCTTCCACTTCCAGTTTGCCCACGCCGCCCAGGAAATCCCATTCATCTTTCTTGGTACTGCCGGGCGGTTTGATGAAAGCCGGGTGGTCCATGTGCGCACCGAGCACCCAGGTGGGTTTGCTCTTGGACTTGCCATTCTTGTACGTGGCCAACAGGTTGCCGAACTTGTCGCGCTTCAATTTCACATGCGGGCAGTCCTTGAGCAGTGCCTCGATCTCTGCACGGACATGATATTCATGAAACGGTGCCGTCGGCTGCTTGAGAAGTCTTTTGAGAATGTTATTGAGGTTGGACGCTGGCATGGGTCATCGTAACGCGAAATTATGCAAACACCAAACGCCACGTGAAGCAGCTTCGATATTTCTTCGAGACGACTCTGATCAAATCCATCGCTTGGGTGTTCCCACGCCTGCCGCGTTGCGTCATCATGACCTTGTCGCGTTGTATCGGTGCGGCTGTTTATTATGGTGACAAGCGCGGTCGCAATACGGCGCTGGAGAATCTGCGCTGCGCCTTTGGTGATCAGTACACCCTGGCCGAGCGGAAACGCATCGCACGCGGCTCCTATCAAAACTTTGCTCGCACCTTTCTCGATCTCTTCTGGGCGACGAAACTCACCCCCGAGACCTGGCAGCAGCACATCAGCGTTCATCTGCATGATGAGAAGATCGAGCAGCAAGCGCGCGAACGTGGCGGCGTGTGGGTGACACCGCATTTCGGCAACTTTGAATTTGTCAGTCTGGCCTGGGGCTTTCGTGGGTTGCCTTACACCGTGGTGGCGCAGGATTTTAAAAATGCAGACCTCACCCCCATCTTTAGCCGCATCCGCAGTCATTCGGGGCAGACGGTCATCCCCCAGGAATCCGCGATTCTGCGGCTCATGAAACATCTGAAACGGGGTGGCTACGTCGGCATGTTGGTGGACTTGAACGTCACGCCCGGCAAAACCGCCGCTGCCGTCCGCTGCTTCGGCCTCTGGACTTCCGTGCCGACGCTGCACGTACAGCTCACCCAGCGCTTGGGGCTTTCCATCATCCCCACAGTCTGTATGCCGCTGCCAGATGGCCGGTATGAAGTGTCCACCTTGGCAGACATCCAGCCGCAGCCAGATGAAGACATCACCCGATTGACTCAGCGTGTGTGGGATCACTTTGAGGCCAAAATCCGCCAGCACCCAGAATGCTGGCTCTGGATGTACAAACACTGGCGCTACCGCCCTGTGGGCGCGCTGGGTGTTCCACACCCCGATTACCCTGCTTATTCCAATTACTCATCACTGCTCGCAGACATGATTCCAGAAACCGAGCGCGGCAAACAAGCGCAGGCTTGAGGATTGGCAGGAGGATGCTAAACAGCACACTCTTGGTTAAGTTTTAAGCCCTCTACAAGTTCAGTGAAGAAGCCTCGATATTTCCTCGAAATCATACTACTAGATCTCGCCGTTTGGCTGCTGCCACGGCTGCCACGCCACCTGCTCATGCCATTGTCAAGAGCCCTCGGTACGCTGGCCTACTGGGGGGATGCGCGCGGGCGCAGCACCGCGCTGGAAAATCTGCGATGTGCGTTTGGGGATGAGTACACCCCGGCAGAGTTGCGGCGCATCGCCTGCGACTCCTATCAGGTGTTTGCCCGCACCTTCGTGGACTTGTTCTGGTCCCCCAGCCTCACGGCGGACACTTGGCAGCAGCATTTTGACATTAAAATCACCGATCCTAGCGCTGAAACGAAAGCACTTCAAAACGGCGCGGTGTGGGTGACACCCCACTTTGGCAATTTCGAGCTGATCAGCCAGGTCTGGGGCTTTCGTGGCTTTCCCTTCACCGTGGTGGCGCAGGATTTCAAAAACCCATCCGTCACCCGCCTCATTAAGAAACTGCGGGAGCAGTCCGGCCACACCTTCATCTCTCAAGACAATGCCATGATCAAGCTCATGAAGGCGCTCAAACGCAAGGGCCACGCAGGCTTGCTCACGGACCTGAGCATTGTCCCGGGCAAAGCGGCAGCGGCCATCCAGTGCTTCGGGGTGTGGACTTCCGTGCCCACCTTGCATGTGGAACTCGCCAAACGCCTTGGCCTTTCGATCATCACCGGGGTGTGCCGCCCTCTGCCAGATGGCCGCTACGAGGCCTGCCTGTTTGAAGCCATCGAACCCACGGCGGCGGATGACACGCGTGAAATGACGCAGCGCATCTGGGACCGCTTTGAGCAGGAGATCCGCCAGCATCCCGCATGCTGGCTGTGGATGTACAAGCACTGGCGCTACCGCCCGGTCGGGAAACTGGGCGTGCCGCATCCTGACTACCCCTCCTACTCCAATTATTCCTCAGTCTTGGCGCAGATGATCCCCCCAGAACTGCGCCTGCCGGATGTCGCGCCCGCCGCTGCAAACACAGAGAAGTGAAAGACTTGGCCACACAGGCCAGTTTTTTCATTGCCCAGCGTGACCGGTGCTCGTAATCCTCACACCCTCCCCAAAAACAACCAGCCAATGTCCATTCCCCATCTTCCCGCCCTCCGCAAAGGCCGCCCCTATGAGTCGCTCGACAAGGCTCAGGTCAAAGACCACAAAACTGGCGAGGTCTGCGCCGAGATCAGCCAGGTGAATGCCGGCATCGTGCGCAAGGATCTGGCGAAGATCGGCGAAGCCCGCGCCGCCCTGAAGAAATTCACCGTCGAGCAGCTCATCGAGATCACCGCCAAGGCAGGCGACCTCTTCCTCAACGGCACCCTGCCACTTGGTGACAAAGGCCACACGCAGAGCCCGGAAGAATACATCGCCACTCTCTCCCGCACCAGCGGCCTGCCGCACATCATGGTGAAGCGCAACATGGCCAAGCTCCATTTCGCGCTGACGAACATGAAGATGATCCTCAATGGCCTCACCCGCGGCCTTGATTTGAGCGTCATTGATCGCGGCTTCGGCACGCAGTCCGGCTGCCCTGTCTCCTATTTCCCCACCACCAAGTCCCTCGGTCTTATCATGCCGAGCAATTCGCCTGCGGTGAATTCCCTCTGGCTGCCCGCCATCGCGCTGAAGATCCCGGTCGTCATCAAGCCGGGCCGCGAAGAGCCGTGGACACCGTATCGTCTCATCCAGGCCTTCATTGCCGCCGGTGCTCCTGCGGAGGCTTTTGGCTTCTACCCCACCGACCACGAAGGCAGTGGCGAAGTCGTCAAGCTCAGTGGCCGCAACCTCGTCTTTGGCGACGTGGCCATGGCGAAGATGTACGAGGGCAATCCCGCCGTGCAGGTGCATGGCCCCGGCTGGAGCAAGATCATCATCGGCGAAGACAAGATCGAAAACTGGAAGGACTACCTCGATGTCATGGTCGCCTCCATCAGTGACAACGGCGGACGCTCCTGCATCAACGCCTCGGCGGTGATCGTGCCCAAGTACGGCAAGGAAATCGCCACCGCCCTGGCCGAGCGCCTTGGCGGCGTGGGCCCCACCACCTCAGAAGATGACAATGCTCGCCTCGCGGGCTTCGCCAACGTCAAGATGGCCGACTACATCGACAGCGCCATCGACCACGATCTGCAAACCCCCGGCGCTGAAGACGTCACCGCCAAGTTCCGCGACGGTCCGCGCAAAGTGGAGTTCCAAGGCGGCACCTTCCTGCGCCCCACCATCATCTGGTGCTCGGACAACAAGCACCCGCTCGCCAACCGCGAATTCCTCTGCCCCTACGCTAGCGTGCTCGAAGTGCCGCAGGGCGAGGTGCTGGGCCGCATCGGCTACTCCCTCATCGTCACCGCCATCACGCAAGACGCGAACTTCATCAACGACCTGCTCGAATGCGGCGACATCGACCGCCTCAACATCGGGCCAATCTCCACAATGAAGATCAGTTGGGACCAGCCGCACGAAGGCAACATGTTCGAGTTCCTCTACAAGCGCCGGTCGATTGACTGCGCTTGAGGTTTGTCGTGATACAGGCTGCCAGCCTGTGTCTGGAACCTCTTGTAGGATTTGAACTCAGCACCTTCTCGTCATGTCCCTCGCACCCTTCGATTACCAGCCGCGGACGCGGCTCATTTACGGCACCGGCACGCTCGCGCGAGTGGGCGAACTGGCCCGTGATCTCGGCGGCACGCGGGCTCTGGTGGTGAGCGATCCCGGCATCGTGAAAGCAGGCTACGTGACACGCGCGGTCTCCTTCCTCATCGAGGCCGGACTGCAGGCGCGGGTATTTGGCGAAGTGCGGGAAAACCCCAGCACCGAAGACGTGGACGCCTGCGTGGCCGCTGCGCGTGAATTCAAGGCGGACATCATCATCGGTCTCGGCGGCGGCAGCAGCATGGACACCGCGAAGGGCTGCAACTTCATCCTCACCAACGGCGGGCGCATCCACGACTACTGGGGCGTGGGCAAGGCGACGAAGCCGATGCTGCCACTCATCGCTATCCCCACCACCTCCGGCACCGGCAGCGAGTGCCAAAGCTTTGCTCTCATCTCCGATGCCGAGACACATGTGAAGATGGCCTGCGGCGACCCCAAAGCCGCCGCCAAGGTGGCCATCCTCGACTCCGAACTCACCATCTCCCAACCCCACCGCGTGACCGTTTGCACTGGCATCGACGCGCTCACCCACACGCTCGAAACCGCCGCCACCAATAAGCGGAATGCGTTTTCATCCCTCTATTCCCGCGAAGGCTTCCGCCTCTGCCACAGCGGCTTCAGCCGTGTGCTGCGCGACCCGAAAGACCTGGAAGCACGCGGCATGATGCAACTCGGCGCAGCCTACGCTGGCATCGCCATCGAGAACAGCATGCTCGGCGCCGCCCACTCCTGCGCCAACCCGCTCACCGCCAAATTTCACGTCGTCCACGGCGAGGCCGTCGGCGTGATGATGCCGCACGTCATCCGCTTCAATTCCCACGACCCCGAGATCGCCGCCATCTACAAAAGCTACTTCGACGGCGACCTCGCCGACCGCGTCAGCGAACTCCTCTGGGAAGCCCGCATGCCCCGCAACATCGCCGAATACGGTGCCAAGGAAGAGCACCTCCAAGACCTCGCCGAGAGTGCCGCCAAACAGTGGACCGCCCAGTTCAATCCCCGCCTTCCCAGCGTGGCAGATTTTGTGGAGCTATACCGCGCGGCACTATGAAGTAGTCTTGTTGCTGTGCGGTCGTATCGCCTGGATCGGAGATGGCGCGACTGGCAAGGGGCGGTGGTGTGAGTTCAGCAGCACGCGCTGGGACGAAGGATTTTAGGGACGCGCACAGCGCATCCCTACCTGCTCAGCGTATTGCGATACTTCCGGGCTGGTAGGGATGCGCTGTGCGGGTCCGTGAATCCGGGTCTGTCACGGCGCGGGCACCCAAAAAGGTCCGCCGTCCTTGTCGTGGTCGAAAGACAGGGGCGCATCAGTCGCGCTCCCACGCCCCCAGCCTTCAACTTCCACGATGCACACCATCAACAGAGCGCCATTCTTGCTCAGCATGCCCAACCGCCTTTTTCGTGCAAAGTGAACGGCCATGTACTACCGTCCCACCATGGCCGCCAATCTCACCCCTGAATACATCGCCACGCTGCGGCGCATGACCGGCGCGCAGAAACTGCGCACGGCATTTCAGATGTACTGGAGTGCGCGAAGGCTCAAAGCCGCCCGCCTACGCCAGCAACATCCAGATTGGACTGAGGAGCAGGTGCAGCAGAGGGTGAAGGAGATTTTTATGTATGCAGTCACCTGAGTCATACCTGATCTTTACCGGGAAGCTCAACCAGCTTGGTGTTCCCTACATGGTCAGCGGCAGTGTCGCGGCCATCTACTACGGCGAACCGCGCATGACGAATGACGTGGACATCATTCTCTTCCTTCGACGTGAGGATGTACGACGCTTCCTGGCAGCTTTCCCAGCCGAGGAATTTTACTGCCCGCCATTCGAAGTCGTCGAGTCAGAGCGCAGCCGTGAACAGCGCGGGCATTTCAATCTCATTCATCATGAAACCGGCTTCAAAGCCGACATCTACTTGACCAGCAGGGATGCACTTCACACCTGGGGCATCGCCCATGTTGTTGAAGCCGATCTTGATGGAGAAAAAGTGGTGTTTGCTCCACCTGAGTATGTCATTGTCCGCAAGCTGCAGTTTTTCCGAGAAGGCGGCTCGTCCAAGCATCTGCGAGACATCAACCGTATGCTAACGGGATTGGGCGATGACTGGAACCGCCAGCCTTTGCTGGGAATGATTGCAGCGCACAAGCTACAAGACGAGTGGCAAAAAGTTCTCGAACACGCGGAGTAATTCGGATCAATCATTGCTCAACCTCATGCGAAAACGGAGCACGCCTCTATCGAGACGGGCTCCGCCGTGTTTGGTTTGGTTATCCTTGGAGCATGCGTGGCAGCACGGATGCCGGCACCACTTCATAGGACGTAGGCACCATCGAGTAGCTCGCGCGACCTCGTGACAAACTGCGAATCGCACCGGCGTAGCCGAACATCTCGGCCAACGGAACCTCGGCGAGGATGCCGGATTCGGTACCGCGATGGTCGATGCCGGTGATGCGAGCACGACGACGGTTGAGATCACCGAGGATGTCTCCCTGGTGCTCGTCGGTGACGGTGCATTCGACCTGCATGACGGGTTCCAGCAGCACAGGAGCTGCGAGGCGCACGGCTTCGCGCAGGGCTTCGCCAGCGGCCAGGCGGAAGGCCTGGTCGTTGGAGTCCTTGCTGTGAAAGGCGCCGTCGATGATGCGGACGCGGACATCGACCAGCGGGCTGCCGGTCAGAGGTCCAGCGACGGCTGCCTCAGTGATGCCACGGCGCACCGCGCCCATAAACTGGGAGGGAATGCTGCCGCCGACGATGGCGTCTTCGATGACGAAGCCACCACCGCGCTCCAGGGGCTGCACGGCGAGTTTGACCCGCGCGTACATGCCGGAGCCACCGCTTTGCTTTTTGAGCAAATGGTCAGCCTCCGCCTCCTGCGTGATGGTTTCACGGCACGCGATCTCCGGTGCGCCAGCGATGGTTTCGACGCCATGCTCGCGCAGGAGCTTTTCGCGGATCACTTCGAGGTGCAGCTCGCCCATGCCTGAGATGAGGCATTGGCCGGTCTCCTCATGGGTGCGCACACGGAAGGTGGGGTCCTCATCGCTGAGGCGTGACAGGGCGGTGGCCAGACGTGACTGGTCGGCGGACTTCGCGGGCTCGATGGCCATGCTGACGACGGGTTCGGGGAACACCGGTGGCTCCAGCATGACGGCATGATCTTCGAGGCATAGGGTATCCCCCGTGCTGAAGTCGCGCAATCCGGTGACGGCGCAAATATCGCCTGCTTGCACGCTTTCGAGTTCATCGCGGCGGTTCGCAAAGACACGCAGCAGCCTGCCGCAGCGCTCGGTTTTGCCGAGGCGCGGATTGAGGAGCGGTGTGCCCTTCTGGAGACTTCCGGAATACACCCGCACATACACTAGACGGCCTGCCTGCGGATGACGCACGATCTTGAAGGCAAGCGCGGCGAGTGGGGCATCGATGGCGTTCACGCGCTGCACCTCTTCGGGTGCAGGCAGGAAATCCACGATGGCATCCACCAGCGCGGAGACGCCGATGTGCTTGTAAGCACTGCCGCCGATGACGGGCACGAAGCGGCCTGCGATGGTCTGACGACGCACCGCTGCACGCAGCGCCTGAGCGGGCACGGGCTGGTTTTCGATCCACAGTTCCGCGATTTCATCGTCGAGACTTGCGAGCGCTTGGATGAGATCACGACGTGCGGATTCTACGGCAGTGAGCCATTCGGTGGGAATGGACTCCACGATGAAGCCGGTGGGCGAAGCTGCATTCGTTCGCAATGCACGCTCTTCAATGATGTCGAGCTGTCCGCACAGTGCGGATTCGGCACCCCAGGGCAGCAGCACGGGCCAGGCGCAAGCGCCCAGCTTGGTTTGGAGTTCAACTACCACACGGGCAAAGTCAGCCCCGAGGCGGTCCATCTTGTTGATGAACGCCACTCGTGGTACGCGATAGCGATCCATCTGACGCCAGACGGTTTCGCTTTGTGGTTGCACGCCACCGACGCTGCAGAAGACGGCGACAGCGCCGTCGAGCACGCGCAGTGAACGTTCGACCTCAGCGGTGAAATCCACATGGCCGGGCGTGTCGATGATGTTGAGCCGATGGGGCTGCCCGGTGAACAGGCGGCTGAGTCCTTCGACCGGTTGTTGAGTCCACGTACATGGAGCCGCCGCCGAAGAGATGGTGATGCCCTTCTCGCGTTCGATGTCCGAGAAATCGGTGGTGGTGTTGCCTTCATGCACGTCTCCGCAGGCATGGATGGCCCCTGCGTAGAAGAGAATGCGTTCGGTGAGCGTGGTTTTGCCAGCGTCAATGTGGGCAGCGATGCCAATGTTGCGGATGCGGCCCGAGTCAGTCAGATTGAGTTTCATAAGAGTCAGATGTTCGAATTTGGAACGTGCTGCTCCCCGGAAATGAAAAGGCCCTGATGCAGACTGACGGCATTCAGGGCTCCCGGGGATAGCAGCAAAAAACTGACTTGTGTCCTCTATGACATAGTCATCCCGAACCCTGGCCGCAGCCGGGCTGAAGAAACTATTTTGAGAACGCGGGGTGTCATAGGACGCGAGAGTACCATGCACTCAATTGCACTTTTGTCAAGCAGAGCACCCCTCACCCCGCCAGCACTTCTTCCCACTCCGCGAGATGGCGTTCCCAGGTCAATGACCGCACGGTTTCATGGGCAGCATTCGAAAGCGCCTGCCAAGCTTGTGCATTGTAGGAGAGCGCTTCTTGAATGCGGGCGGCGAGTTCTTGGGGCTGCTGCGGGTGGTAGAGCATGAGGCCGTTTTCGCCGTTGCGGACGTGATCGACGGCACCGTCCATCACCGAGACGATGCCGGGCAGGCCGCAGGCCATGCTTTGCAGCACGGTGTTGGAAAAGGCATCGTACTGCGTGGGGTGCACAAACCAGTCGGCGGACTGGTAGAGTTCCACAAGGTTGCTCGTCACCGGCACGGCGCGGATGCGCGAGGCGATGCCGAGGTGTTTGATCTTTTCTAGCAGCGCGGGGCTGAGGCTCTTGCCCACGATCCAGAGCGTGGCATCAACGTTTGCCATGGCTTCCAGTAAAGGTTCTAGGCCACGACGACGATGGCTGAGCGAGACGAATATGAGCACCGGTTTAGCTGCATCGGTTTGCAGCTTGCGGCAGTAGAGTTCGCGCACGGAGGCCCGGCTCTCGGCGGGGTGGAAGAGCTGGGTTTCGAGGGGGGGCGAGATGATGCGGAAGCGCTCGCCATTGGTGCCATAGATGCCCTGCAACTGCGCGGCCACTCGTGCAGAACTTGTGATAAACTGCGGCGTCTCGCGCCCCGCGTAGAGCCGACGCTCCAGATGCAATTCGTACAGATGCTTCATGCTGAACCGCTGCCAGAGTGGCAAGAGATTGCCATAGAGCCGATGGCAGCCGGTGCCGTTGCGGTGGATGTCTTGCACACAGGTGCGGCCAAAGCCGATGCTCAGGTCCACCCTGGCACGAAGCACGGCACGCGGCGCTAGGCGGTTAAAGTGCCACATGCGCAGCGTGGCGGAGCCTCGCAGGCGTGGCAGCAGTTCCCAACGTCCAGGCAACGCGGCACCGATCTCGGGTGTGGTCAGCGAGGTGATATACGTCAGTTCATGTCCGGCTGATGCGAGCCGTTTGGCGAACTCGATGAGGTAGTTTTCCACACCGGAGCCACGAATGATTTGTGGATGGATCAGTGCCAGCTTCATCCAGTTACTTCACCTTGCCCTCCGCTGCATTTTCATACATCCGGCTGTAGCGATCAAACGTGAAGAACGCCGTCGCTGCCGCGATCCACAATCCAGGGAAACCGTCTAGAAAGCCTAGCTTCAGCACGTAGGCGCGGGTGAAGCGCCAGCAGGGGCGAAACAGGGTGTGCAGGAGGGACCAGCGTTTGCCTTTGCTTTGTTGGGTTTGTAGAAAGACATTTGAGTACTGCACGTGCTTCACCAGGTAGTGCTGGATGTTTTTGAAGGAGTAGTGCAGCAGATCACCGCGCAGCGTGGTGCAGGGGCCTGCTACATCAAGCCGCTCATGCACCTGCCCGCCACCATCGGCGGCCCATTGGCTTTTCTCGCGGCGGAACAGGCGTACTTTGCGGTCGGGATACCAATCCCCGTGATGAATCCAGCGCCCCATGAACCAAACGAGGCGCGACATCCAGGCTCCATCGAAGCGTTGGTCGTCGCCGTTGGCGAAGAAAGCTTGTATCGAATCTCGCAATTCCGGGGTGAGTTCTTCATCACAATCCAGCGCCAAAATCCATGGCTGGGAGCATAGAGTGAGGCAGTGGTTTTTTTGGGCGGTGTAGCCCAGCCAGTCCTGATGCACAAAAGTTGCACCAAACTCAGCGGCGATCTCGGCAGTGCGATCCGTGGAGCCGGAATCGACGATCACGATTTCTTGGGCCAGTTCTCCGACACTGGCGAGGCAGCGGCGCAGGTTCGCCTCTTCGTTGAGCGAGATGATGGAAATCGAAAGCGGCAGGCGGGTCATGCGGTGCGCGGACTTTCGCGAATTCGCCGCCGGTGCCAAGTGCGAATCAGACCGCCATCAATGACACGGCTGAATTATGCCCGCCCATACCGGAGGCCAGCTTGACCACGCGATCTCCCGCCGTGACTTGGAGGGGCTCTTCATTCAAGGGCAGGCCGCAGGCGGGTGGCGTCAGTCCTGGCAGCACCGCTGGCAGCCAGCCTTCCGCCATGCAGGCAGCCAGCAGGGCCACGTCCAGCAGGCCGCTTGCGCCTAGGGTGTGGCCGGTTTGTGGTTTGAGAGGTAGCAACGGCCCCATTTTTCCATCCATGGCGCGCAGCAGGGCAGGGGGCTCGACGCGTGAGTGATTTTGCGTGCCGGTGGCGTGGGGGCAAAGGGCCACGACTTTGTCCCGATCTCCCGCAACCAAGGCGGCACGCACGCAGGCTTCGATGCCGCCGCCGTCGTCGGGGATCATGAGGGCATCGTAGGCATCGCTGTTTGCGCTGTAATGCTCCAGGCGGCAGAGCTTGGGACGACCTGAGCCGTCACGCTCCAGGGTCAGGGCCACGGCAGCTTCTCCGGGTAGGAAGCCGCTGGTGGTGGTCGCGAAGGGATCGTTGATGCCGTTGCGGGAAAGCAGGCCGGTGTCTCGAAAATCTTGCAGGAGTGCGGCGATCAGGGGCAGATCCACCGCTACCACGACCGCGCGTGGAGCCAGTCCGGCACCCACGGCCAGCCAGGCCATGCCCAGGGCATCCAGGCCGGAGGAGCAGCCGTTGGAAACCATCTGCCAGGGACCACGAATGCCCAGCTCGATGCTGACGGCGGCAGGTATTTCACAGTGCATGGTGTTGCTGGCACTGAACCTGCGTAGCGGTCTGCGCCATGCATTCACCCCCAGTATTTCTCCTGCGTTGCCTCGGCTGCTGGCACCGAACAGCCAGGAGTCGCGGATTTCCTCTGCGGACCAGCCCGCACGCCGCACGGCTGCGGTGGCTGCTTGAACTGCGGCATTGCTGGCAGCGCCATAGCGCCGTCCCTTCACGAGTTCGCGTGAAGGCAGCGCTCCCACGGGCAGTTCCGCAAACCCAGCGCCAAGCATGGCTCCAGACAGGGTAAGCCCGCCACGCCGCTCACGCAGCGCGGTCAGGCACTCTTCTAGCCGCAAACCCAGCGCACAGGCCGTCTCCACGGCTGTGATAAACACAGATTCCATCATGACTCGACACAGCCCCAAAACTCTCCCTACGCAACCCCGCGCCGCAAACTTGTTACATCCAAATCACAAAAAATAACCAAGCCAAAGATTGACACTCAACTTAATAGCCAGCTATATTTTAAATCTCATGTTAAGGCAAATCATTGGACAACCCGAAGGGCATAAGGAAGACAGGCGTTCCGAGGCATCCGCACCGGCTCCCGCAGCCGAGCGCGCTCCCATTCTCTCAAACGCACCCGCTGCACAACCTCAACGCTCACACTCAGCTCCCGTCATGCCCACCAGTAAAAACGTTCTCGCCAACGACGTCGAAATCAAAGGCTCCATCAAATTCTCTCACGACCTCATTATCGACGGCAAGATCGAAGGCGAAGTCATTTCCGACGGCAGTCTCACTGTGGGTGAAAACGCTCTGATCAAGGGCGAAGTCAAAACCCGTTCCGTCATCATTTTCGGCAAAGTCGAAGGCAATATCACCGTCGCTGAGCGTTGCGAGCTGAAAAGCAACGCCATCCTCGTGGGTGACATCGCTGCAGGCACCCTTGCCATCGAAGAAGGTGCCACCTTCATGGGTCAGTCCCAGGTCGGCAAAAAGGCTGAAACGAAGCCCGCCTTCGGTGGTGCCAAACCACAACCTTAACTAGCCTTACCTGAGTGTTCAGGCGGATCTTCGGCACGAAGACCAGCATCCTTCCCACGCCACCCAAGAATCAGATCGAAGTGGCGTACCCTTCTTGTGGCGCGGCTCAGTATGAGCCGCGCCTCGTTGTTTCCACATTTTGCAAAAAGTGCGGGGTACACCTCACCGTGGAAAAGCGCCGGGTGGTCGCTTCGGCGGTGACGCGCTCCGGTGTGGGCATGGATGATTCCTGGGCGGACGTACCCGCCGCCAGTTCGCCCGTCAAGGAACCCGCAGCCAAGCCTGCGGAAAAAGCCCCCCCCGAGCCTGCGCCGACTGCGGCCGATGGTTTTGGTGCCTTCCTGCAAAGCCAGAATCTGCCATCACCGGCAGCCCCTGAGCCACCGGCTGAAACAGCCGCAGCAGTGACTAACGACGTGGGTGAACCGATGACGGCGAGCATGCGCCGCCCACAGTCCAACTCACCGCCCCCCACTCCTGCGCCGGCTCCGCATACCGCCACATCTTTGCAGAAGATGAAGGAGCGGGGCATGTACCGGAACCAGTATTTCAAAGACGCCGAGTGCTTTGACTGTGGGCACAAGTTCAAAACCGGGCGCTCGGCCAAGTCTGCCAATTGCCCGGCCTGCGGCGCTTACATTTCTTTGGAGGATGTGGAGATCAACATGACCTCCACACAGGCCGTCAAGACGCGTGGGGATGTTCTCATTCGCAAACGCGGACGTCTCTCCGCCACCAGTGTCCAGTGCCGTGATCTCGAATGCCATGGCATCATTGAGGCCAACGTCACCTGCTCGGGAGACGCCACCTTCCGCACCACCGGCAGCATCATCGGTGAAATCCGCTGCAATCGTTTCGTGGTCGAGAAAGGGGCGGACGTCGCCTTCCTCAATGCGGTGCATGCCACCGAGGTGGACATCCAGGCGCGCGTGACCGGCACGATCTACAGCTCTGGCCCCGTGCTCATCGGCGGCAACGGCTCCATCAATGGCGATGTCACTGCACGCTCCGTTTCCATCGAACCGGGCGGTGAACTCAATGGCGCGATGAACATCGTGCGCGGCAAGCAGCCGTTTGTCCCACCAGCCGCCCCCTGACCTTGAGACCGTGGTATGAAAACGCGCACCCTGCTGCTCGTGGTCGGCCTGTTATTCTCGTGCCTCTTAGCAGCGCGGGCAGGATCGTTGACGAAAGTCAGTTCCTGGATTTCCTGTGCCGTGCAAGTGCTCTCGCGTGATTTCCTCCCACTGCCTTATGCTGCGCCACCAGCGCCGGATGACTGGGTGGGCATGCAGGCACCGGAGCGCTTAGCTAATGTCCGTTCGCGGCTCCTGCCGAAACTGCATGATGAACTTGCCGCGAAGCAGTGCCAGCTTGGCCAGCCTGCATTCATCCGCATTTTCAAAGAGAGCCGTGAGCTGGAGCTTTGGCTCCAGGATGAGAAGGCGGCATGGCGGCTCTTCCGCACCTACCCCATCGCTTGTTTCTCGGGAGCGCTGGGGCCTAAAACCCGTGAGGGCGATATGCAGGCCCCGGAGGGCTTTTACAGCTTTACTGCCAAACAGCTCAATCCCGCCAGCCGCTACCACCTGGCGTTCAATGTTGGCTACCCCAACGCCTACGACCTCGCGCACCAGCGCACGGGCAGCCTAATCATGGTGCATGGCGACATGTGCAGCATCGGCTGCTTTGCGATGACGGACCCGGTGATTGAGGAGATTTACCTCGTGGTCGAAGCGGCGCTCAAGCGCAGCGGCAGTGTGTCGGTACATGTTTTCCCGTTTCGGATGACAGCGTAGAGGATGAATGCGGCGGACCCGGTCCATCGCGACTTCTGGCAGGAGTTGCAGCCAGGGTATGCGGTGTTTGAGAAAGAGCGGCGCGTACCGCAAATCAGGGTGGAAAAGGGGCGGTATGTGGCGAAGTAACGCTGGGTCTCGAAACGGAGATGGCGGCCTACGGAATACGCGGAACAGACGGAAATTCAGTCCAAGGTCCAAGTGCGCTGCCTTACTTTTTGAGTGACCGATGTTGAATGCTCCTTTACCCAGTCGCAGACTTCGGAAAAAGCGAGACGCCTCGATCCGACTGACTGGCGGGACGCCTATGCTCCGTCTTCCTCTTTTCCCATGACTTCTCTCACTCTCACTGCTGCTAAGACTTTTGTTTGGACCCCGCTGCCGGAGGCTGCTGCGCCTGGGCCGAATGAGGCGCTGGTGGCTATTCGGGCCATTGGTATCTGCGGTACGGACTTCAGCGGCTATTTGGGTAAGATGCCCTTCATTGAGTTTCCGCGCATCCTGGGGCATGAGCTGGGGGTGGAAGTGCTGGAGGTGGGGGAAGGCGTCACGCATCTCCAGGTGGGGGACCGCTGCTCGGTGGAGCCGTACCTGAACTGCGGCACCTGCCATGCCTGCAAGCGCGGCAGCACCAACTGCTGCGAAACGCTGCAGGTTCTTGGGGTGCATTGCGATGGCGGCATGCGCGAGCGCATGGTGCTGCCAGCGCACAAGCTGCATGCCTGCAACGCGCTGGGCTTTGAGCAGCTCGCGCTGGTGGAGACGCTGGCGATTGGGTGCCATGCGGTGAATCGGGCGCGAGTCACGGCGGCGGATGATGTGCTAATTATTGGTGCTGGTCCTATTGGACTGACCGTACTGGAGTTTGCACGTGCGGCTCAGGCGGCCATCACCATCCTGGAGCTGAATCCTGCGCGCCGTGCCTTTGTGGAGCAGAACTACCCGGGGGTGACTGTCGTCGCGGCCGTGCCTGAGGGTGCCGCCTTCCAGATCGTGTTTGATGCCACGGGGCATGCGGGATCGATGGCGGGCACGCTGAAGTATGCGCGCTTCACGGGGCGCATCGTTTTTGTGGGCATCACCAAAGAGCCGGTGCTGATTGATGATCCGCTGTTTCACCGCCGGGAGCTGACGCTGTTTGCCAGCCGGAATGCGGTGGCTTCTGACTTTCCGCGCATTCTTGGGATGATTCAGTCGGGGCAGATTGATACGAGGCCGTGGATCAGCCACCGCTGTGAGTTCAAGGAACTGCCAGAGCGGATGGAGGCTTGGTTGCTGCCGGAGTCGCGGGTGATTAAGGCGGTGGTGGGGGTGGAGAATGACGAATGCAGCATGTCGAATGAATGACGGGGATCGCGCTGACAGCGCGTGCGTGTGGTTGATCTGTTCGGTGTGCCTGGCGTAGGAAGTGGCGACTCTCTTTGCGCTGGCTGGATGAATGCTTTGGTTGGCCCCCGTATATGCAATGGAGGTTTATAATTAAAACTACTCACAGGCATCCCATAGCCTGAGGTGAATGCGGCACCGCGAGCCGCAGCGGCCAAGGAGCGCGGGCCTCCGAGCCCGCAGCGGCCGATGTTTCACGCTCATGGTCGCAAACATGCCGGGCTTTGGGCAGAGCAAGCAAGGGTGGCGGGGACGCTGCGGAGCTTCACCTGTTTGCGGAACCGAGCTATGCGAGATAGACGACCTTAGGGAGCCCGAAGGGTGAGCGCAGCGAATCAACGCTGCGGACTCGGAGGTCCGCGCTCCTGGAGCTGCATTGCTACGCAGGCACAAACCTCAACTCGGTCTCCACCGCTGCTCCGACTCTTACTCCTGCGTTGCTTCAAGGCCAGAACCTCACCCTCGACAGTCTATGGGATGCTTGTGAAAACTACTTAGAGTTAGCGTAGTGATGGTGTGACGTAACGCTGTGAAGGTAATGTGTAGTTATTCACACTGTGCTCTGGCCGTTTGTTGGGAACCAGGTCACTGAGGATTTCATCACGAATTAAGCGTTACTTTTGAATTTCAAACGATTCAGGATTTATTTGAAATTGGTTCACTTACCGCCCCCCCTGGTTCACGTGAGTCAGGCACCTTTATTGAGGCTTGCACAATAGACTGACGCAAACGGAGTTCGTGTGAAATCTGAAGCCGGAGGCATGGTGCTGCGCGGGACTCTGGACACAGCTGCCTGTGGCGTAAAGGCGGAGCAGACGCTGCTGGCATCCGGCGTCGTGTGGAGGAGCACTGGGTTTGCTTCCCGGATTGTCTGCCAGAACCCAGGGGAGCAC
>CAINGK010000220.1 GCA_903848465.1 uncultured Verrucomicrobiota bacterium | reverse complement strand
TTGATGACCGGGTGGCCCTCGTGAGCGCAGGCTTGTGGAATCACCACCTAGCCACCCAAGCCTGCAACCCATCCTGAGCGCAGCGCCCCTGCCACTTTCTGCTCGCGCTCATCCAGTTTGTTATCCGAGAACAAGTCTAGTCATCCGTTGCCTCATGTCTTATCTTCGCCCTCAGAAGGCCCCGTTTCATATCATGCGTCTCTGCCGCCTGCCAGGGTTCGTCATGCTTGTATCGAATCTGGCGGTGGCAGTTGCGACTGACGCTCCCCCTCAAATCGAGAAGAGCTGCGTCGAATGCCACGACAAGGACAACACCAAGGGCAGCCTCGATCTCACGGCGCTGTCCTTTGATCTCAAAGACAACGCCAACCGCGCGCGCTGGGTTCGTATTTATGACCGCGTCGAAAAAGGCGAGATGCCACCGAAGGCTGAAGACCTGCCCAAACCCGAGCGCGCCGAATTGGTGAAGTCGTTGGCGGCTTCCATCTATGAGGTCGATCACGCCGAAGTGCTCGCGCATGGGCGCGGGCCGCTGCGGCGGCTGAATCGGGATGAGTATGAGCAGAACCTGCGGGACATCCTGCAACTCCCCGAGCTCGACATCCGTGACATCCTGCCGGAAGACCGGGAGGGGCACCGCTTCAACAAAACGACCGAGATGCTGGACATGTCACGGGTGCAGCTCGTCGCCTATCTTGACGCTGCAGAAGCCGCATTGCACACGGCCATGACCACCGAAGCGGCCCCGCCACCGGTGATCAAATATCGCGCGGTCGGCACCGATTTGTTTCCAGGAACCGGGACGTTCGGAAATCGCGAGGCCATGTTTTTCACTCGCGACAACAAGGCTGTGGAATTCAAAGGCAAAGACAAGGGCGGCCCCACCGAAAAAGATAGCGCCAAAGACGAAACCCTTGAGATGGCCCTGTTCCGCGCCGCGAGCTGGCCCTACCTGGGCACGCCCAAACACTTCACCGCTAAACGCACCGGCAACTACAAGCTGCGCTTCTCCGCCCGCGCCGTCCTGCAGCAGCCCGGTTACGTGATCACCCCGGCCACGCAGCCCTTGCCCATGACCTTCCGCACTCGCAAGCCTGCGGGCGTGGACATCATCAATGAGGTGCATGACGCAGGCGGCATCATCGACATACAGCCTGAAAAGCGCGTGTTCGAAACCACGGTGCGGCTGCGTGAAGGTGAAGCCATTGAGTACAGCCTGCTCGGTCTGCCCATGCCGCTGGCGATGAACCCGAACGGCTCCGCCCCCTCCTACCGCTACCCACCGTTCCCGGAAGGCGGTCAGCCAGGAGTCGCTGTGCAGTGGCTCGAAATTGAAGGGCCGATGGAGTCGCAGGCTTGGCCGCCGCCCTCCCACCGTGTGCTGTTTGATGATCTCGGCGTGGAGGTAAAACCCAAAGACCCGCAGCAAGAGGCCAAGCGCCTGCTGCGCCGTTTCGTCAAACTCGCCGCACGCGAGCCTGTGCCCGAAGAAGACTTGCTGATGTTCGACGCGCTCATCCAGGCGCAACTTGCCAAAAACGCCTCATTTGCCGAGGCCTTGCTCGCAGGCTACAAAGCCTTCCTCGCCTCCGGCGACTTTATCTATGTGCGCGAACCGGTGAAGGCAGACGATCACTTCGCCATCGCTTCCCGGCTTTCGCATTTCCTCTCCAACTCACGTCCTGATGCCAAGCTGATGGATCTGGCGCAGCGCAAACAACTGCGTGATCCGCAGGTGCTGCGCGAAGAAACCGAACGCCTCATCGCCAGCACCGGCTTTGAGCGCTTCGTCAAAAACTTCACCGACTGCTGGCTCAGCCTCCGCCACGTCCGCCGCGACGATCCCGACATCCGCCTCTTTCCCGAGTATCGCTTTGACGAATACCTCGTGGAAAGCATGGAGCGCGAAACGCGCACCTTCTTCACCGCGATGATCCGTGAAAATTTTCCCGCCTCCGTGCTGGTAAAAACAGATTTCGTCTTCGCCAACGACCGACTCGCCAAGCACTATGAGTTGCCACCCCTCAGCGGCTCCGTCATGCGCAAAGTCAGCTTGCCCAAGGACAGCCCCCTCGGCGGCTTGCTCACCCAGGCCGCTGTTCTGAAAGTCAGCGCCAACGGCACCACCACCTCACCCGTCGTTCGTGGTGCCTGGGTCATGGAGCGCCTCATCGGCCAGCCACCTCCACCACCACCCGCCAGCGTGCCCGCCGTTGAGCCCGACATCCGCGGTGCCAAAACCATCCGCGAACTCCTCGCACTCCACACCAAATCCAAATCCTGCGCCGCCTGCCATGCGCGATTCGATCCCGTTGGCCTTGCGCTGGAAAACTTCGACATCCTCGGTGGCTGGCGCACAAACTATCGTGGCCTCGAAGAAGGCCAGCGCATCACCGGCATCGACCGCGCTGGACACAGTTACAGCTACACCCTCGCCGCCCCCGTGGACTCTGCCGGCAAGCTTCTGGATGGCCGCACCTTCAGGAACGTCAAAGATCTCAAGACCCTCATCGCCGCCGACCCGCGCCAGCTCGCGCGGAACCTGCTGCAGCAGTTCACCCTTTATGCTACGGGCACGCCGGTGCGTTTCTCCGACCGTCAGGAGATTGAGTCGATGCTGGATGCCTGCGCGAAGGATGGGTATCGCGTGCGTGATTTGATGCTGGCATTGGTGCAGAGTCGTATCTTCCTTGGCAGCTTTTCTGAAACTGCCGACAATCACCAATGATCAGCCGGCCTTGCGCACGATTTGAAACTCTTTCCTGGAATTGAAGAAACAAATGTCGAACTCCATGAAAAAATTGGTCTGCCCAAGTACGAGAGGCACTCGGTCGGAATTGCACCAAGCGAAAGCCTGCGAGATACCGGTGAACTCGCCAAACTCAGCCGCAAG
>CAINGK010000219.1 GCA_903848465.1 uncultured Verrucomicrobiota bacterium | reverse complement strand
CGAGGCTTGACACCTCCATTGCGACAAAACAAATGTCGCCGCGCGGTTTTCGACCCAAGCAGCCTTCCGAAATCCAAAACAACAATTCCGTGCGAAAAAAGTGTATAAAGACCAGGGCTGTCGCCACACCCATCCCACGGGCTGCTACCGCCGCTGCCTGACGGCCTCAAACAAGATCGCGGCTCCCGCTGCGGCGACGTTGAGGGATTCCACGGGGGAGTGGAGTGGGATGCGCACGCGGGCGTCACAGGCCTGCATGATCTCGGGGCTCGCACCACGGCCTTCGTTGCCGAGGATGAGCAGCGTGGGCTGCCGCCAGTCGTAGTCGTAGTGCAGCAGGTCGGCCTCGCCGGTGGCGACGACAGTTTTGAGGCCCCGACTGTGGCAGGTTTCGATGGTGCCGAGGCCGGAGACATCCGGCAGGATGGGCAGGCGGAAGGCAGAGCCCATGGAACTGCGCAGAGTTTTGGGTGAGAAGGCGTCCGCTGAGCCTGCAAAGGAGAAAATGCCGCTCGCGCCGGCAGATTCGGCGGTGCGCACGAGGGTGCCGAGATTGCCGGGGTCTTGAATGCGGTCGAGACCGAGGATGAGCGGGACGGGGCTGGCAAAGAGCTGATCCAGCGCGGGCCACGGGCGCTCCGCGATGACGATGATTCCTTGAGTAGAGGTGGTGTCGCTCAAGGATTCCAGCACGGACTCCGAAAGCTGGAACACCGGGCAGGAGATGCGCTCCAGCAAGGCGTGCTGCGCTGCGGATGGCGTGGCGGCAGTGAAGCAGGCATGCAGTGGGAGGCCAGATGAAACGCATTCAGCCACGAGGCGCTCGCCCTCGACGAAGATCAGATCGCGCTCACGTCCTTCGCGTACCCGGCGGGCGTGTTTGATGCGTTCATTGGAGGAGCTGGTGATGAGCATGAGGAAGGGGACAGGGGCTGACCATCCCCCGTCTAATCCTGTTGTAAATCCATTTGCCGAATGAACGCGGGCGATTATTATCATGGCCCCTCACGAATACGC
The DNA here is from genome assembly GCA_903848465.1 of uncultured Verrucomicrobiota bacterium. Classification (GTDB taxonomy): domain Bacteria; phylum Verrucomicrobiota; class Verrucomicrobiia; order Verrucomicrobiales; family Verrucomicrobiaceae; genus Prosthecobacter. The sequence continues at coordinate 919 of CAINGK010000219.1, read as the reverse complement.
CTGCATAGCTCAGTGGTAGAGCAGCGGTTTTGTAAACCGCAGGTCGTCGGTTCGACCCCGACTGCTGGCTCCATTCTAAAGTGTTGAATTAGAGTGGTTTATATGGGGTTTGAGGGGTTAAATCAAGCCTCTCACTTTTGCGCCAAATAACCCCAAACTGCGCCAAATTGAACAAAAAACCATTACAAAACCATTACAGATTTTGAAGCCTGATTGGCAAGAGTTGGCATCTCGAAGCGCTGGTGCGAATTGGGAGCCAGCCTGCAAGGTGGTAAATGGGTAGCAAAAACCGGCAAGCGCCAACCATTGCGCCCGTGTAATGGTTTGTAATGGTTCGACGGGCATTGATTCGGGCGCTTCTGCCAATCCCGCAGAGTGCCAAGGTGCCGTCAAGGTTCCCAAAAGGTTTCCACAAGGTTTCCGGCCCTTTCGTGGTTTGCCGGTGGCTAAGGTTGGGCTAACGTTTTCAGCGTGCTCCGTGCAAGATCGCTACAAGGCTTTCGGGCATCGCATCCAGGTGCATGGCTGCGGCGCTACCACTGGCTTCAACAGCCAAGGCTCCATTATCGGTGCCGGTGAGCATTTGCCTGACGAGGCCGGAACCATCTTTATCACAGACAAGGATGAGGCCACTGTCAGTTGGATCGAGCCAGATCGGGTCGTGGTTACATTCAAGGGCACTGGTCACGATTTTAAGCTTGAGAAGCAGTTTCAGGGCATCACGATAGACTACAGATGACTCAGGCAGCACCACAACAGACCATCGGCCACACAAGGGCGAACATCAAAGGGTGCATGGCTGCGAGGAACGAGCCAGCCAATGCCCCTGTGGTTGAACAAGCCCGGCTTTAACTGGCGGGTTCTCTTATGCGCTTTGTGTTGCGCGAACGATGGCCGATGCGCGCTTGGCGCTTGGTTT
>CAINGK010000218.1 GCA_903848465.1 uncultured Verrucomicrobiota bacterium | reverse complement strand
TGCACGCCTTGTTCATCGCCAGCCCCGTGTGCTGCCGGTCAGCTCGGGCCTCACCTCGCGGCACCCAGATCGCCGCTCGTTCCTACCTCTACCAACGCACCGTGAAAAAAGCTGTCTTCTAAACTAAATGGCAGTGGAGGCAGGGTGAGGGGTCATCCGATGCCGGTGAGGAATGTACGTCGTCCCCTCACCCCGACCCTCTCCCCCAAGAAAAATCTGGCTTGTCGTCGTGCATCAGGGGCGGGGAGAGGGAGAGCCGCTTTTGGCTGCCCTGGATTACTTTCAGGTCTTCAATCAAGGTTCGAGACGCCTCGATCCGTTGACAGGCCGGAGGCCTATGCTCCGGGCATGGTGCTACTGCGCAGCGATGTTCGCCCGCCCGCCGCGTAGGACGTACTTCTGGATCTTCCCAGTCGCGGTCTTGGGCAGTTCGGGGATGAAGTCGAAGCCATGCGGCACTTTGAAATGGGCCAGGTGCTCGCGGCAGAAGAGGCGCAGGGCTTCGGGCGTGGTGCTGGCACCGGGTTTCAGGACGACGAAGGCCTGCGGGGATTCACCCCACTTTTCGTGCGGCAGGCCGACGACGGCGGATTCCTGCACGGCGGGGTGGCGCAGGAGCACGCCCTCGACTTCGACGGAGGAGATGTTTTCGCCGCCGCTGATGATGATGTCCTTCCAGCGGTCACGAATTTCGATGTAGCCGTCGGGATGCACGACGGCGGCATCGCCGCTGTAAAACCAGCCGTTGCGGATGGCCTTGGCGGTGGCGGCGGGGTCGTTGTAGTAGCCTTTCATCACGGCATTACCACGGATGATGATCTCGCCCATGGCGGCACCGTCTTGGGCGACTTCGCGGCCTGCGTCATCGACGACGCGGACCTCGGCATTCGCGAGGTATTCGACGCCTTGCCGGGCTTTGATGACGGCGCGGGCATGCGGAGCAAGCTGCGCATGCTCGGGGCGCGTCTCGCTGATGGTGACGATGGGGGACACCTCCGTGAGGCCATAGACGTGGGTGATGTCCCAGCCGAGCTCGCCTTCCATGCGCTCGATGGTGGCTGCGGCAGGCGGCGCGCCAGCGGTGATGACGCGGACGCCACGCGGTGCGTTCCGGCGCAGCTCCTCCGGCGCATTGGCCATGCCGATGAGCACCGTCGGTGCGGCGCACAGCAGGGTGATGCCTTCCCGTGTGATCGCTTCAAAGATGAGCCGGGGATCTGCCTTGGGCAGGCAGACATGGCGGCCACCCACGGCGGTGACGGTCCAGACGAAGGTCCAGCCATTGGCATGAAACATGGGCAGCACCCACAGGTAGCGGTCCGCGCTGGTGATGTGGGTGTGCATGAGATGGCCCATGATGTTAAAGGCCGTGTTGCGGTGGGAAACCATGACGCCCTTGGGATTGGCCGTGGTACCGCTGGTGTAGTTTAGCGCGATCATCTCCGTCTCGCAGATTTCAGCGGCGGTGAAATCGGGCGCGGCAGCGGCCAGCGTGGCCTCGTAGTCCGTCCAGCCGGGCTTGCTGCCGGTGAGGGCGATGAAATGCTCCACCCCAGGCACCTGATCGCGGATGGAATCGACCGCATCCAGGTAGTCGGCATGCACACAGACGACGCACGCACCGCTATGATTGAGGATGTAGGCGAAGTCAGCAGCCGTGAGGCGGAAATTGATCGGGACAATGACCGCCCCGATCTGCGGGACGGCGTAGAACGCCTCCAGGTGCGAGTGCGTGTTGGGCGCGATGGTGGCCACACGCTCTCCCGGCTTTACCCCGAGCTGCTGCAGCGCAGAGGACCAGCGGTCACAGCGGTCGAAGAACTCGCGGTAGGTGAAGCGGCGGTCGCCATCCACCACGGCTGCGCGGTCAGCATACAAGCGGCGGGCACGGCGGGCGAAGTCGAGGGGCGAGAGCGGTGTTTCCATGAATTTGGGCCGATCATAAGAAGACATGCCCCGCACTGGCGAGCGAAAAACAGGCGCAGTCTTTTCCGATTATGCGGTGATTCTTGCCACGACTTTGCCGAAAAGGTGGCTTAGAATACGGTCCCCATGACTGACATCGACCCTGAAACACTCGCCATCCGCATCCGCCAGTCCCTTGGCTGCAGCAAGGACTTGGCCGCCGATTACGTCAAGGGCATCAGCGATCCCCCTGAGATCATCCACGGCAAAATCGTCGTGCGTGACCCCGAAGGGCGCATCGTGGCCCGGGTGCCTGAAAGCGTTCTGGCTTAAGCCGTTACGCTGCCGTCGAAGTCTTTTCACAAGGCATGCTCAAACTCGCCAGATGGTGAAGGCGGGCTGTAGGAAGTCCAGCGCCTACGCGAACGCGAAGCGTCTTGGAGTGAGGTGACAAGCTTTAGCGCGGCACCGCTTTCGCAGGCCGGGCGGCGGGGTAAGGCCGCAGTACATCCTTCACCCCGCGAAAGCGGTGCCGCCGATGCAGGCTTGCGCCCTGCATCTCTGTCACCGCACTCCAAGAAGCTGTCGCGCTTTTTTGCTCCTACTGCAAGGTTACGGCTACCTAAACCGGACGGGACTGGATGCGGGCGACCATTTCGCGCACGTGCCAGGCTTTACCGGCGCGTGGCTTCAAGATGGCGAGGCTGCGGGCAAAGGAACCCCACTTGAGCACCTGGATGGTCACGCGGCGCGTGCCCCAGTGGTGCATCAGGTCGAAGGTCGGCTTGTAGAGGTCGATGGTCTTGGTGCCTACGAGAGCGGAACCGTAGTCATCCACGACGTAGATGGATGGATCGCCCTTGATTTGGAACACCGTGCCCACCGGGTAGATGGACCAGTCGGCAGCAGCGCTGCGGACCTGGCCGTGCTTGAGGAGGGTACCGGCAGCCGTGCGGGCACCGTACTCGATGTGATCGCTTTCGTCGTGAGTGTAGGCGGTTGTCTTGACGCCTGCAATGACCTGGCCTGGAGCGCCTGCTGGGGGGTGTGTGGTTGAGCTTTTAACTTCTTCCGCAGTAGCGGAGACGCACATAACAGCAAGGCACAGGAGGGTGGTTGGATTCAATCGGTCGGTGGGTTGTTGGGTCGCGCTCGCCGGATGGGGGGCCCGGCTGGAGGGGCGCGCATGGTGTCGAGTTCACCGTACCTGTCAACGCGTTGGTTTGTAGCCGGGTCGGGCCGAAAACCTGACCTAGGACGACCCTAAGGCCCAATTTAGCGCCATACCGTCACTTTAAAAGGAGAACTGCCCCGTAAGCCTTCGCCCCGCCGCGAGACGTCATGGCCTGCCCGCCGAATGTCGCAGGTGCGACACAAGACCCCGAAATAATTACTCTGCCGGAGGGGTGCCAGGCCATGCAGTAGGCATTGTCCCCCTTGATTCCACCGCTTGGGATGAGCCATTCGAGGCCGCCATTTCACTGCCGCGCATCACCCACTTTCATTTGGCGAGGTACTACTTTTGCAGATGGGTGATCTCGCACGAATCGGAGGCGGTGCGGCAGGAAAGGGGGAAAGTGTTGAGTCAGCAGCGCGCGCTGGGACGAAGGAATCTAGGGACGCGCACAGCGCATCCCTACCAGCCCTGCGTGGCGCGACACCTCAGGGCTGGTAGAGAACCGCTGTGTCGGGTCTGTCACGACGCAGGCGCTCAAAAAGGTCCGCCGTCCTTATCGTGGTCGATAGAAAGAAGCGCATCACCCACTTTCATATGGAGTGGGGGCTACTTTGGCAGGTTTGCCATGCGCGGCAGCCTATCTTCCCATCTCGCGTAGTTTCACCCGCTCTACTGGCTCATGAAAAGCTCCATGGCATCGCGCTATCGAGACCGCGTATTGCAGTTCCGGCTTGAGCCGGTTCCGGTAGGGCGCTTAGCGCCCGTCCAGATCCAGAACTGGCTCAAGCCGGTACTGCAATACGTGCTTTGGGTTTCAAAGCACGCCTTGGATTCCCCCGCCCCTTTACTGAATCGGCGAGAAATCCGTCGCCTTCATGTAGATGCTCTTCACGCCTTCGGACAGCGGCTCGATGGTGAGGGAGCCACCGTTGGCGGCTTCGCTGGCGGCCTTGGCCTTGATCCAGTCAGCATCCGTGCGGAAGGCGGCAAAGGAGGCGAGCCCGGCTTCCTTGCTGTCATGGGCGAGGATGTAGATGAGCTTGGTGCCAGCGCCTTTGTCCGCATCCGTCGGCGTCCAGTAGGCGAGGTTCGTCATGCCGTGCTTGGTGAAGAGCTTCACCGTGTGGTCACGGAAGCGAGCGTTCAGCGCGTCGATCTTCCCAGCGGGCGTCGTGTAGGTGCGCATTTCAAACACGCGTGGCTTGCTGCCTTTGGCGATGGCCACCGGGGGCGAGTAATCCGTGGGGGTCATGAAGATCGACTCCGGTGCCTTGGCGAGGATTTTGCCCGCCTCTTCACTGGCCTTGCGTGCGGCCTGCCATTCGGGGTCTGCGCCAAAGGCCTTGAAGCTCTCCTTGGCGGCTTCGCGGCTCTTGTGTTCCAGTACGTAGATGAGGGTGGTGTCGGAGCCGTTCTCCTTGTCCACCGGCACCCAGTAACCGACATTGATCATGCCATGCTTTTCAAACAGCTTGCAGGTGTGGTCGCGGAAGCGCGCCAGCAGCGCGTCCAGCTTGCCCTCGTTGCAGGTGTAGATGCGGAGTTCATACACCCGCCCGGCATCGGCGGCGTGGATCAGCGGGGCGAAAAGACTGCCAAGGGCAAGGGCGAGAAAGGTGAGGCGCTTCATGAGGGAGGAACAAACGCTTCGGGAATGGCGACTTATCATGAAGCAACTGAACTCAAGCCGCTGGATGGTGGAACGGAGAGAAACATCCCTGCTGCTTTGAGCCAGAAAGCCGATCCTTGCACCGCAGAAATTGGGAGAACGCAGAGTCCAAAACCGAAAGAAGCACCAGTCTCTCATGTCTTCAGATTCATAGCTTATTCTGTGAGGAAGCGGGCAGACAGAAAGAACCACAGAGGCACGATGAACGCAGAGATTTCCAGAAGAGAGGTTTTTTTCAGGCCTCTGTGGTTGATCTGGCCCAGCCTGCAATCACAAGATTCTATTAATTTGAAACCCACAGGCCTCCTGCTCTAATCCTCAACCACCATGAGCACCCATCGCATCTTCCGAGCATCGCTACTCTTCATCGCAGTCGCAGCGCTGGTGGCTCCGGCCATGGCCCACCTGGGTGAGAACCAAACCGAAATCGCGAAACGCTTGGGCAAGGGCAAGACCTACCGGTCCCGTGGCGGCTGGGAGCAGCGCGAGTACCCGAAGAATGGCCTGACGACCTATGTCGTTTTCGTCAATGACAAGTCCATCTGGGAACTCACGAAGCGCAATGACAAGAAGATCACCGACAGCGACATCCAGGCCCTGCTGAAAGACGCCTCCACAGGTGGGCATCACTTCACCTGGCATGCGGCTGACAAATGCTACCTCAGGGACGACGGCAAGGTGAAGGCGGAGAGGCAGCCCCGGCACGACGACTTCTTTTCGATCATGAATCTCGAGGCCATCGCCGATCACGAAGATGTCTCCCAGTTCGTCTGCCTGGGGAAGACGGCGCAGGAAGTGACCCAACGCTATGGCCCGAGCACTCTGATGAAGCCTCGCGATGGGATGGAACAACGTGAGTACGGCAAGAACGGCTACACCATCCACGTCGTGTTCAAGGACGGGCGCTCCGTGTGGGAATTCTTCAAGCGCGAGGACAAGGACGCCACCGAGGACGACATCGTGAAGATCCTCACCGCCGTCGGCGGCGGCTTCCTTTGGGATGACGCGACGAAAGGCTTTTTCAAAGACGGCAAACGCCTCCAAGCCCAGCGCGAACCCGGCCACCCCGATTTCTTTTTCATCAAGGACAATGACGCTATTGGGCGGTGAGTTGGGTTTGCGAAGTCAAAGGGAGGTGGGGATTTATTTCGCCACGTATCACAGATCTTCAATCAAGCGGCAATAGTCAAAGGTAGGCCGGAGTCCCAACGCGTTGCCAGCAGTGCCCCTGTTCGTTCGTGATCATTGTTCATGACATGGGCATATCGTGACTATCCAGCATCTGGATCGTGGGTGCAGCCTGCCTGAGAGCCTGTATGAACTCACCATATTTTCGAATGGCGAGTATGGGCAGAGCGACATAGGTGCCGTCATCCAAAACAAGGCAATCAGAACCCTCATCCGGCCGCTTGAATGCCCGGATCGCCGTCAAAGCGTATTCAACACTCTTCGTACCAAAGCCATCCCAGTCTCGCCATGCTAGGTGATCGCCGGTGATCTCAACGAAGGTGTTCTGGGGCTGCAGCACATGACGCATGGAGAAAGCAAATAGCCATCCGGCTACAATGGTCATGGGAAAGCCGATGAAGCAGAATGCAACTAGAGCCTCCTTGCTGCGCTCCGAAAGGGTGCTGATGAAAAAGGCTATGCAGCCGCCAAGTATCAGTAGCGAAAATAGCCCACCCAAAATGCCATGCCCACGAGTGGTGCCGTCGGTGCGATAGTAGGTCATGGCGATGGACTCGGTTGCTTGGGCGAATGAATTGATGAGAAACAATTTCGTCAAGTGCCAATGGCTCGCTCAGGCTCGCAGCAATGCACCCTTTAATGTTCGCCCTTGGTTGGCCGATGGCGTGTTGTTGTGTTCATGGCTGGTAGTCACTATATTGCATCATCCCGCAGAGTAGCTGGGACGAACTCGCCAATATGGTTCGTTGTAGAGTGACCGACCTCTGCCAGAAAAGCGGTCTTCACTCGCTCGAACGTCTCACCAATATCGTGCCCATACTGCTCTTGATGGGCGTTGGCAATGTGATGTATGATGTCAGCAAGCAGGATGCCGTAGCAAGAGCGCTCGTCCATATCCCGGTCTTCCCAGAAGCCAATGTTCAGCGAAACATGAACTTGGTCGTTAGCTAGCCACACACGCAGCATCTCAACTGAGCGATGTTCGAGTGCGACTGGTGGTATTGGAAGTTCCTGAGTCAAAGTAGGCGATTGATGAGAGAGGTTGGGAGAGCTACTTGATGAGAAACAATTTTGTCGAGTACGTCAACGGCATTATGGGGAACAGATTTGTCGAGCACCAACGGATTTCAGCTTTCATTGGAGATGCATTTGACGCAAAAAGGCTTCATAGTTTTTGCTGGCTCAGGCTAAAGCATGCGGGGATTTATTTCGCCGCTGCCAGGAAGGGAACCAATGAACCTGTGCCCAGTAGAACCCGTCCTTTTACCGGCCAAAGTTTTCCATGAATTGGGGATTCGTCGCCAGGTCTTTGGGCAGCTTTTTGAGCGAGCCTGCCAGTTCGTGCGCTATGTCATAACATGAGGTCGCAGCGAGTGTCTCTGGTTGTACCAGATGATCAGCGCGGACAGAGGCAACAGCGTCCATTTTGATGCCGAGTCTGGGCAAAACGAGAACGCCATTTTCAAGCTCTCCATCCATCACCACCGGCCCATTCTCTTTGACGATCACAATGCGCCCCTCTGTAACTTCCGCCCGCACACGAAGCCCCGGTTTCAGACCAAAGAGGCTCCGCAAGGAGTCGGGCAGTTCGATTTGCCCGGCTTCGTTCATTGTAACTATCGCGGTCATGCGGTGATTTTGCCACCCATCGCCATGTACCGCAAGCGCGGCCTATCCCCTCACCCCGCCGCCGCCAAAATCCCCGCCGCCTTGTGCAACGTCTCTTCATACTCCTTCTGCGGCACGGAATCAGCGACGATGCCGGCACCGACGTGGAAGGTGATCTTGTCCGCTTGCTGCACGGCGGTGCGGATGGCGATGTTCCATTGGCTGCGGCCATCGAAGCCGAACCAGCCGATGGCGCCGGTGTAGAGGCCGCGGGCGTGGGGTTCGAGTTCGGCGATGATTTCGCTGGCGCGTTTTTTGGGCGCGCCGGTGATGCTGCCGCCGGGGAAGCAGGCGCGGAAGGCATCGACGTGATCGACGTGCGGGCGCAGCGTGCCGGTGACGGTGGAGACGAGATGAAACACCTGGGCGAAGCTTTCCACCCGCCAGAGTTCCGGCACGGCGACGCTGCCGAATTCGCAGACCTGGCCGAGGTCGTTGCGCTCGAGGTCGGTGATCATGAGCAGTTCGGCGCGTTCTTTTTCCGAGGTAGTCAGGTCATGCACGGCGGCGCTGTCGCGTGCGGGATCATCCGCGAAGCGCGGGCGCGTGCCTTTGATCGGCCTGGTGGCGATGCGCGAGCCTTGCATGCGCAGAAACAATTCGGGCGAGGCGGACAGCACGCTCGTCCCGGCCAGTTGCATGAAGGCGGCATGCGGGGCGGGAGAGACGGCGCGCAGTTTCAAATAGAGCGCCAGCGCATCGGCGTCCTGCGGCCACGCGGCCTGCCAGGGGTAGGAGAGGTTCACTTGGTAGATGTCTCCGGCGGCGATGTAGCGTTGCGCACGCTCGACGCTGCGGATGAAGTCGGCGCTGCTGACGCCGGGTTGGAACTGCAGGCGCGGAAGAGATGCGGGCAGGAGTGCCCGCGCTCCCGTAGGGGCGGCTGCAGGTTTGTGGTCAGAGGGTTGCCATTTGAAGTCGCCAAATTCGAACCACTTGGCGGTGTCATGGTGATAGACGAGGCCGTGCGGATAGATACCGAAGACGAAATGGCCGTCATAGCCGACCCAGCCGTACAAACCGCCCGCCGAGGCCCGGGGAATGCGCAGTGCGGCGCGCACTTGCTCCCAGTCCCGGTCGATGTGACCCCGCAAAACTGCGACGGGTTCGGCGGTGAGCACGGAGATGGCTCCGGGCGTCGCCAGGGACGAATCCATCCACACCAGACCCTCGCGATGGCACAGTTGTGCCGCGATTTCGGCGGGAGTGAAGGAAAATTCGCACGGACGGTAGTGCGGCGACGTTTCAATGGCATGAGAGAACAACGGCAGGGAGTAACCTTCCGGCATTTTGAACGAAGAACCCTGGAGCATTGACACTAGGAGGCCTAAATCGTACCATGAGCGTCTTTTTCAGCAACTTGTGACTCCACCATCCACCATTCTGTCGTCCGACCGCGACCGCACCTCAGCGCTCGCCTGGGGCACGCTGTGCGTTCTGGCGTTGGTACAGACGACCCTGGCGCTCAAACTCCTCACCACCGGCGGCCCCCATGCGGCTGCGGCCAAGCCCGTGGCAGCCGCGCCGTCTATGCCTGCGCCTAGGCCGAGCATGGTGCCAGAGATCGGCCAGTTCGCCCTGCCGAGGCCAAGCGCCAGCGCGCCGCCCCTGCCGGGGTCGCTCATGCCAGCACCTGCGTCGCTGGCACCTGCAGCACCCGTTTCCAGTGCGCCGCCGCCCATTGGCTCGTTCAGCAAGCCCGGAGCCGGGCAGCCTGTGCCTGCCCCTGCGTACGTGCCTCCGGTGCCCCCAGCAGCGGCTCCAGCCCCTAGCATGCCTACGGCTCCCCAGACAGCGGCCTTTCCACCAGCTCCTGCCGCACCTGAGAGGACGATCCCCCCTGAATTCAGTGCGAAGCCGGATGCCGCCACACAATTGCTGCGCGATGTGAACTACGTCATCACTGCGGCCAAAGAAATTCGTGGCATGAGCGATATGCAGCAGGCGCTGGAGCTGCTGCGCAAGGCGGACCAAGTCAACCCCGACCACCCGGCGATCATCGCCGAGATGGCGCAGACCTATGAGCAGATGGGCCTCAAGGCCAAGGCCACGGACTCCTGGCGGCGCATTCAGCTCCTCGGGGCCACAAAGGCGGGCAGTTTTTTTGAGCTGGCCTCACGGCGGCTGGGCGCGGGCTCAGCAGCGGTGGCGGCACCGGGGCTGCCCAATGCCGCAGGTGCAGACAGCGAAAAATTCCTGCGCCTGGGCGCTTGCCAGGTGGAGCGTGATTTTAAAGTCAACGCCGGCGAACGCTACGTGCTGCGTGTGCCCATTGTCCGTGCAGGCAATCGCCCCATCAACGCGCAGGAGCTGAACCTTGAGGTGTTCTTTTTTGACCGCGTGAACAACGTCAAAGTAGCGCAGACCATCGCCCCTGAACCGGTGGAAACCTGGCAGTCCGCTCCGGTGGACTGGAACGGCACCGGTGAGGAAGTGCTGGATGTCGTTTACCACCTGCCCGCTCTTTCCGCCGCCGAAATCCAGCAGCATGGCCGCCGTACTTACTACGGGTACATGCTCCGGCTCTACTACAACAACAAACTCCAGGATGTGGCCGCTGAGCCCCGCGATCTCCTGGAGTTCGGATCCGCACCGGGCGGCGTTCCCGCTGGTGCCAATCCGCTGCTCCCGCCCATGGGAAAATGATCGCCACTGAACTGCCTGCATGACTCTTTTGTTTGTCGATTCCAATGCCGCACTGCGCGGCGTCCGAACCACCTGTCTAAGGGATAACCTCCCTGGCTACAACGTGGTCGATTTCCCCGATCCCGCCCTCGCCGCCGCCTGGGTGGCGAAGGCTGACTCGCTCGATATCCTCGTGACCGAGGCGATCTTCCCCACGCAGGAAACTGGCTTCGCGCTACGCGACACCGTGCGCGCACGTTTTCCACAGGTGCGCGTGCTCTTCAGCACCCGCTATGACCTGACCGGGTTTGAGGACCAGATCGCCGACGGCCTCGTGCTCAAAGATTCGCCTTACCTCCCAGAGAAGCTGCTGGAGCGCGTGCGCTCCCTGCTATCGCTGCCGACGGAGGCCAATGAACCGCCGCCCGTCATGGTACCGGGCACGGTGCTGGGGAATTACCAGGTGCTGGAGCGGCTCTACATCGAAAGGGAGGCAGAGACCTACCGGGCGCTGCAGATCACCGTACAACGCCCCGTGGCGCTGGTACTGCTGAAACCGGAATGCCTGAAGCAGCCGGAGGTGGTGGCCCAATTCAAAGAGCGCGAGCGCGTGAAGGCCTCGCTGATGCACCCCCGCATCGCCCCATTGTATGAGGCAGGCGAAGCCAACGGCTGGCTGTTCTACTCCCGTGAGCTGCCGCGTGGCCGCAGCCTGCTGGAGATCGAACTGACGGATGAAATGCTCAGCGAACGCCGTCTGGCCGAGGTGCTCTTCGGCGTGGCAGAGGCCATGCAGTTTGCCACGGAGCGCGGTTACCACCATCGCAGCATCACCCCACGGGATATTTACATTGATGCCGACCATCAGGCCAGCATCGTGAATTTCTTCCGTCCGGCGATCGCCAAAAAGCGCGATCCGAAGGCCGATGTGAAAGGGTTTCTCGAAGTGATGCGCCCCGTCGCTGCCGAGGGCAAGGCGCGCGGCCTGCTGCAGTCGCTGGCAGATGCCAACCACGACTGGAACGGCCTGCTGCATGCCCTCGACGATGTGCGTGATGACATGCGTGAGCGCAGCATCGTGCGGAAAATCGAGGCCGAGTCACTGCCGGTGGGTGTGAACGGTACCAAACCCTGGTGGGTCTGGGTGATGATCGTCGTCGTCCTCGTCGTGGTAGCCGGACTCGGAGCTTTGATGAACGGCAAGAACTCGCCGCCAGCCGCCAATGCGTCCGCGCTGCCCATCGAGATGGTGCGCATCCCCGCAGGCACCTTCGTGTACCAAAAGAATGAGAAGATCAAACTGCCGGAGTTCTGGATCAGCAAGCACGAGGTCACCATCGGCCAGTATGCCGACTTCCTGAAAGCCTTGAAGAAATCGGCAGCAGGAGCTTTCGACCATCCCTTGCAGCCCCAGACCAAAACCAGCCACGAACCGGTGAAGTGGGGCCAGTACTACGCAGCCGCCAAAGCGGGCACCACCTTCAATGGCGAGAGCATCACGCTCAACACGCCCGTCTCCCAGGTGGACTGGTGGGATGCCTATGCCTTCGCCAAATGGAGTGGCCAGCGGCTGCCGACCGAGCAGGAGTGGGAAAAGGCCGCCCGTGGTGAGCAGGGCCTGCTCTACCCCTGGGGCAACAAGCCCAACAGCCAAGCCGCCAATCTCGGCGACGACTACGATCCCTCTCCCAAAGGCAAGGGTGGCCAGATCGACGGGTACAATCTCTGGGCTCCGATCACCCGCGTCACGCTGGATGTCAGCCCCTATGGCGTGTGCGACATGGCTGGCAACGTCAGCGAGTGGACGGCGGGGGAGAGCCCGTCCGGTGAATGGGCCTCGCACCCGGATTTCATCGACATCAAGGTGCCCGTCGTGCGCGGTGGACACTTCGGTCTGAAGAGCAACGATCAGCTTCTCACCGACAGACGCTTTCCAAAATCTGCGGACGAGGCTACACTGGCGCGCGGCTTTCGCACCGCCACCAGCGCTGCACCCGCCAAATCTCATCCCTAAAATTTATGAACCGTCTCCTGCTTCTGATGATCCTCTGCTGCTGCTGTGGCCAGGCCCGTGCGCAGTATGTTACCAACCTGACGCTGTTAAAAAACCAGTTCATTACCGGCGAGCCAGTCGTGGCGGTAGTGACCATCACCAATCGTTCTGGTGGTGATGTGATCGTGGGCGGTCATGGCGCACGCGATTGGCTGCAGTTTGAAATCACCGAATCAACTGGCCGCAGGCTCGCCCCGGTGGGCATCAGCTCAGAAGCACCCATCACCATGAAGGCGGGCGGCACGATGAAACACACCGTCGAAATCTCCGGCGGTTATTCCACCGCTGATTTAGGTTCCTTCAACATGGTGGCGAACGTGCTGCACCCCATCACCGGTCAGTTTTACACCTCCAACAAGGTGCGCATGACCATCACCGACTCCAAGCCGAACATGTTCGACCAGCCCTTTGGAGTGCCGCAGGGCTTCCGCAACGCCGGACGCGCATGCCGCTACCAGGTCATCCTGTTTCGTGAGCTTGACGATCTGCAGCTCTACTGCCGCCTCACCGATGAACGCAGCGGTGCCTACATCGCCACCTTTCTGCTGGGGCCTGCCATGATGGCGGTGCAGCCGCAGATCAGCATCGACGTACACAACAAGCTGCACGTCCTGTTCCTGGCCCAGCCGCACATCTTTTGCCACGCGGTCGTGGACCCGGATGGCAAGATCCAGCAGCGTACCTACTACCGTGATGACGACAACAACCGCCCCTCTCTGGTGATGACCGACAAAGGCGCGACGGTCTTCGGCGGTGAAGCCTTTGATCCAAGCGCCCCACCGGCGAAAAGGAAGGCCATGCGCAAAACTTCCGACCGCCCGACGACCTTGGGCACGGTGCCGAAAGCCAAGAAATAGCGCAAGGACCGGACGGGGGGCGGGCGTTATGCACGCCCATGTTTTTTCGTTTCTCTCTCTGCCTTGTTCTTGCCCTTGCACTGGGCGCTCTCCATGCCGCCGACTCCAAGCCTGCCACCAAGCCCAGCCCCAACGGCCCCAAGTGGAAAGCGCTCAAACCGCAGACTCCGGCCGGATTCACCCTGAAGATCCTCCAGGTCGCGCAGTATCCAGAGCACACGGTCGAACTCTACGTGTACGTGCCTGATGCGGCAGGAACTTGGCCCTGCATTCTGGACATTCATGGCGGCGGCTGGAAGGCCCGCCAGGTGGAGGCTGACAAGCCGATGATGGAACGCCTGGCCCAGCGCGGCTTCGTCACTGCCCTGGTGAGCTACCGCCTCTCCACGCAGGCCAAATACCCGGCAGCACTGCACGACTGCAAAGCCGCGCTGCGCTGCCTGCGGGCGCATGCGCAGGAGCTCAAGCTCGACCCCGAACGCATCGGCTGCATGGGCGGCTCCGCCGGCGGGCATCTCTCCGGCTTGACCGCGATGACGACCGGTCTGCCTGAGTTTGAAGGTGAAGGCCCGTTCAAAGAGCAATCCAGCGCCGTCAAAGCCTGCATCGTCATGGCCGCCACGCAGAACCTTGTGGACTCCAACTATTTTCAAAAGAATGAGAGCGCGATTCTCTTCTTTGGCGGCAACGCCCTGGAAAAACCAGAAGTTTACAAAGAAGCCTCGCCCATCAATCACGTGCGCGCCGGTGTGCTGCCCACGATTTACATCGAAGGGGAAAAAGACACGCTCAAAGTCGGTCGTGCCGAGATGATGGAAAAGCTCAAAGCCCTCGGCATCGAAACCGCCGTGCATACCCTCAAGGAAGCGCCGCATCCGTTCTGGATGAGCGACCCCTGGTGCGCGGAGACGGTGGACATCGCCGCTGCTTTTTTCAAGAAGCACCTCGGCGAGCCGGTGCTGAAGTAAGCGCGCTTACTTGCCCACCTTGGGCAGCGCCTGCACCAGCAGGTTGTAGAACTCGTTTTCCTCATGCGTTTCGCCGTCGCTTTTGAGGATGTTCTTCACCACGCCGAGCACTTCTTTTTGTGTGGCCTTGGTCGTGAAGAGTTGCGCCTTCTCATTGATGTAATCGAACATGTCATCCGCGTTCTCAGACATCTCACGGGCACGGGCCATGGACTCGTCAATGAACAGGCTCTTCGGATACTCCGAATCCCAACCTTCAGCGATAAAAGCAGACTCAAGCAGCCGCTCCTCGGTCAGCGAGATGTGTGCATCGGCGTAGATGGAGAGACTGAGAAGATCAAACAGGGCTTCGCGTTGGGGTTGTTTCATGGTGTGAAACTTTGCCAACTTGCGGCATCGGATCAAGCACACTCTTGTTCAGACCAAAATCTTCAGGGTTGGAAAACGCCGGGCTGCGCCTGTTCGCCACTGAATTCGTCATTCGTCATTGCTCCATCTTGACCTCCCGTCCAACCTCTTGCCTCCTTGCACCTCTCCCATGTCCGACGCCAGCACCACTCCCATGATGAAGCAGTACCTCGCCATCCGGCGCGAACTGCCGGAGGACGTGCTGCTGTTCTTCCGCCTGGGCGATTTTTATGAGCTCTTCTTTGAGGACGCCAAGACCGCCGCGCCCATCCTCAATGTCGCGCTGACCAAGCGCAACGGCGTGCCGATGTGCGGCGTGCCGCATCATTCGTCGCAGGGCTACATCGCCAAGCTGATCAAAGCGGGCAAGCGCGTGGCCATCGCCGAGCAGACTACGGACCCGGTGCCGGGGAAGATCGTCGAGCGTGCCGTCTCGCAGGTGCTCAGCGCAGGCACCATCAACGACCTTAACCTCCTCGACTCGAACCGCTCGAACTACCTTGCCGCCGTGTTCCGTGAGGGCAAAAAACTCGGGCTGGCCTATGTGGACCACACCACGGGTGAGTTCGAAGTGGCGGAGTTCAAGGACACCACCGAACTCGCGGATGAACTCGAACGCCTCCAGGCCAGCGAGATCCTTTACAGCGAGGAGCAGGGTGATTTGATCGCGGCTCTCGGCAGCCCGACCTGCGCGCAACCCATCGAAGGCTACCTCTTCCTGATTGATCAGGCGCAGCACAGCCTCACGCAGCATTTCAAAGTGCAGTCGCTCGACGGCTTCGGCTGCCAGGGCCTGAGTGCCGCGATCGGTGCTGCGGGCTGCATTCTGCAATACCTCCAGTTCCAACTCCGCCGCAGTGTCGATCACATCCAGCGTCTGCGATATGCGCAGATCAGCGACGTGGTGCTCATCGACGCCGCCAGCCAGAGCCACCTGGAACTCGTCACCGCGCGTGGTGGCAATGCGCACACGCTGCTGAGCGCGCTGGACCGCACCTGCACGCCCATGGGCGCACGCAAACTTCGCCACTGGGTGCTGCACCCGCTGCGTGATCTGGACGCGCTGACGCAGCGCCAGGACATGATCGCTGCTTTGCTGGAGGAATCCATGCTCTTCAGCCAGATCCGCACCCTGCTCAAGGAAGTGCGCGATCTGGAGCGCACCAGCTCCCGCCTCAGCCAGGGCAGCGGCAATGGGCGTGATCTGCTCATGCTCGCGTCTTCGCTGGAAGTCGTGCCCGCCTTGCGCGTCGCACTGGAGCAGCTCATCCAGGAGAGGGATCATCTTGATCCCCTTATGGAAAGAGGGATCAAGATGATCCCTCTCCTGCTCGCCCGTCTGCACGACCTGACCGCCATCTCGCAGGAAATCCAGCGCGCCATTGCCGATGAGCCGCCCATGCAGATCAAGGAAGGCGGCGTCTTCCGCGAGGGATACCTGCCTGCTCTGGATGAACTCCGTGCCGCCTCCACGCTGGGCCGTCAGTGGATCGCCGACCTGCAAAACCGCGAGATCGAGCGCACGGGCATCAAGAGCCTCAAGATCAAATACAACGCCGTCTTCGGTTACTTCATCGAGATCACCAAGGCGAACGTCGGCAGTGTCCCCGCCGACTACCACCGCAAGCAAACCACCGTCAACGGCGAGCGCTACATCACCGATGAACTCAAGCGCATGGAGGACAAGATCCTCGGCAGCGAAGAGCGCAGCAAGGCGCTGGAGTACGAGGAGTTCCTCGGCCTACGCAGCCGCGTGCTGGAGCACCTCGTTCACATCCAGGAGACTGCCGAAACCATCGCTATTCTCGATGCCATCGGCTCGCTCGCGGAAACCGCCCGCCTGTTCAATTACACCCGGCCCGTCCTCAACGAAACGCGCAACCTCTTCATCCGCGACGGCCGCCATCCCGTGCTGGATCAGAACCTCACCAGCGGCGAGCGCTTCGTGCCCAACGACATCACGCTGGAGCCGGAGGAAAGCCGCCTTATTCTCATCACCGGTCCGAACATGGCCGGTAAGAGCACTTACCTGCGCATGACCGCGCTGCTCACCCTCATGGCGCAGATTGGCAGCTACCTTCCCGTGGCCAGTGCCGAGGTCGGACTGGTGGATCGCATCTTCACCCGCATCGGTGCCAGCGACGACATCGCACGCGGCCAGAGCACCTTCATGGTCGAGATGAATGAAACCGCGCTCATCCTCAACAACGCTACCGAGCGCAGCCTTGTCATCCTCGACGAGATCGGCCGCGGCACCTCCACCTTCGACGGCCTCAGCATCGCCTGGAGCGTCGCCGAGCACCTGCACGACAAAGTCGGCTCACGCACCCTGTTTGCCACGCACTACCACGAAATCACAGCGCTTGCGCAAAGCCGCAGCGCCGTGAAGAACTACAACGTCGCCGTGAAGGAGTGGAACCAGCAGATCATCTTCCTCCGCAAGATCCTCCCCGGCTGCGCCGAAAAAAGCTACGGCATCCAAGTCGCCCGACTCGCCGGTCTGCCCGAGAACGTCATCGACCGCGCCAAGGAAGTCCTCCAACAACTCGAAGCCGGCCACCAGCCTGCGGAGAGCGTGAAGGAAGTGCCGGTGGCCACAAGTGTGCCCGCGAAGGTGAGGAAGAAGGCGGTGAGTGATGCCGACGCGGGGCAGATGGTGCTCTTCGGCTAAGAAAGCCGCTTGCAAATCGAGATGCCGAGTTACGATCTCGCCATGCGGCATTTCGACTACCAGCGCACCATCATCGCCTACCACGGCTGCGATGAATCCGTCGTGCGCCGCGTCCTATTGACCGGCGAGCATCTGGCCGCGAGCGAGAACGACTACGACTGGCTCGGCTACGGCATCTATTTTTGGGAGTTCGGGCCGGAACGTGCTTTCGAGTGGGCCGTGGAGCAGAAAAAACGTGATCCGAAACGCATCAAAAAGCCCGCTGTGATTGGTGCCGTCATCCAGTTGGGCAATTGCTTCGACCTCCTCGATACTCGGGCCACGGCGGTTTTGGACTCGGCCTACGACCGCTATCAGAGCCGACAGGAGTCACTTCTCCCACGCAATCAAGGCCCCTTGCATCGCCTCGACTGCGATGTGCTGAATTTCGTCATCCCCATGATGGAGGCGGTTGAAGGCCAGTCGATCCAGACGGTGAGGGGCGTGTTCCAAGAGGGGCCACCCGCCTTTCCAGGCTCGGAGATCCGCCAGAAATCACACATCCAAATCGCCGTGCGTGACTCTGAGTGCATTCTGGGCTACTTTCGTCCACCTCAACCCCGCTAAACACCATGCCTGACACTAAGCCAAAGACCAAGAGCGCTGTCCCTAGGCCTGTGAAGCGCCGCCCATCCATTAAAACACCACGGTACAACATCCCTGGCCGTCTCTCAGATGAGGTGTTTGAAAAAGTGGAGCATGCAATTCGCACCATGACCGCCGAGGAGTTTAAGTCGAAGCTCATCGAGTTTGGCATCACCGATAAAAAAGGCCGCTTCTATTCCGCGATGGCCCGCAAGTGATGCGACCTGGCCTTTCCGAAAACGTCATCGACCACGCCAAAAAAGTGATGCGGCAACTTGAAGCCGGGCACTAGCCTACGGAAAGCATCAAAGAAGTGCCGGTGGCCACGAGCGTGCCCGCGAGAGTGAGGAAGAAGGCCGTGAGTGACGCGGACGCGGGGCAGATGGTGTTGTTTGGGTGAGCGGCGGCTTATTCATTAGACTTGTTGCCGGATAATTAAGATAAGTTAATTGAGTTGGGTGGCGTACGTGGTGAATGCTGCAATTCACCCGGATTATCAAGGACGCCCGAACCCTCAAAGCCCTCATTGGCATGGGACGAGGTGAGTTCGACGAATTGTTGAGCACCTTCGGCGGGATGAAGCGCTATGGAGCGATGCATCAGGTGCTGCGCAACAAGCTCGGCGAATTTGATGACCGGGTGGTTGCGGAGGCCGAACATTTGTTGGTTGATGGTCTCGCGCTGGGAGGTGCTGAGGCGTCCGAGTTTGGCGACCATCTCCGGTGGCGGGGCCTTGGGGTAACCGTCAGATGAGAAGCCCTCCTTGTAGTTCACGGCGGCCGCTTTCGCCTCGTTCACCTGGGCCGAACTTAAGGACGGAGCGGCTCCGCCGGAAACACTGCCACCCGATTTGGTGCGCGCCGGTTTGGGTGGTGGTTTCTGGTAGCGGACGGAAATGACCTCGCCTCCAGGAACCTGGATCTTGGCCGACCAAGTCTGAATCTCGGCACTATGACCGCCCACGCCGATCAGTTGCCATCCCAGAAAATTGGGCGTTTTGGAGACGACGTGAGACTCAAAGGTTTTGGTGTCGAGCAGCGTGGCGAAGACCTCTTTTTCGAAATGCGCGACCCCCGTGAGGATGAGTGAATCCGAAACACCGAGAGAGCGGGTGAAGGGGGAGTCCGTCACGAGAGCTTCGAAGTCCTCCATGTTCACCGCACGAGGGATCGCGCCATCATCATTTGGCGGCAGCGCCTGCGGGGCGGTCTCTGCGGCACGCAGCGTCACAGCCAGGCACAAGCCCACGAAGAGTGTGCAACGCACCCGCTTCATGGGTCTTGTTTCGGTCTCATGAGGCAGACGGCTCATGGGTGAAGTACGGCGGCAGCCTGATGGAACGATCAAAGTGGCTTCTGAAAAAGGTCAGGTTTCGTTCGGCAAAGCTGCGGCCAAAATCGGCCTCCAATTGTGTCGCCAATGCCGACACAATTCGATCCCCATAACCGGCACGCTTCTCCTTGAGGACGTCCAGGTGACGGAACCTCGTTGAGGTTCATGATCTTGCGGGAATCGTGGGTGGTGCGATTCCCAGGAGAGCACTCGCTATCGCTCGGCACTCCTGGGCTGCATGACGAAAGCCCTTTGGGCTTTGAATCACGCGTTATCAGGATGGGCGGCCAATTGTTGCCTCTATTCGATCTGTTATCCGCTTAGACAACTCAGAGTAATTAGAATCGTCCCAAGTCAGAAAGTTGTATTGTCGGTTATCGAAATGTACATCCTTCAATGCAGAGTGCTTTACGGTCCAAATAACCGGTAATCCCATTCCGAGGGCATAACCTGCCTCAAAGTAGATGCCTCCTCGATTCATGGACAAGTCTGCAACAATAAACCTGCTTTTCCGAATATTGGCGATGATCTCATCATCAATGCGGTTGTTGTGTTGAACGTTATCAATTCTCACCGGTTGATAGGGGGTGTAAAGTCTGTTCTGTAAAAGGCTTTAGCCTTGCAATGCACGCCCCATTGGGGGCTGCGGAGTGAGGCGAGCGTAGCGATGCCGAAC
>CAINGK010000217.1 GCA_903848465.1 uncultured Verrucomicrobiota bacterium | reverse complement strand
TCCCTCCTGCGCCTCGTCTCCGCCCTGCTCTGCGAGCAAAGCGATGAGTGGAGCACCGGCAAAATTTACCTCAACATGAACTCCGCTGAACCATCCCAAACCTGATCGCCACTTTTACAGAATAAAATTTGCGCCGCCATTTTACAGATTGACTAGTTTGTTACCCAATACTACGTACTCGCCATGCTTGGAAAATTCATCAACCATTGTGAAGACTCGCTGACTGCATCAGTTTTCACCCACCTGTTACATCTACCGTCTGAAGTTTTCTGGAAGATTCTCTCGAATGCTTGTTATTACACTGACTGTTTGCCGAAGCACGCCGGTGAACCATTGAGCGTAGAGCCTTTTCCTAATTGGAATCCAAAGGGAACAGTTAATACTAATCGAGTTATTCCAGATCTATTCATACGTTTTGCCAACTTTGATCTGATTGTTGAAGCAAAGCGGAGAGATGCTGATATGCAAGACCCAGACCAGTGGGAAAAAGAAGTGACTGCCTATGCCAATGAATTTGGTGAAGAAAAAATTCCGGTAAGGATGATTGCCTTGGGCGGCGTAGGTAATCGCAAAAAAGACGAGGAGGTGCCTTTCATCAATAGAAGCTGTACTGTGCATATGTGTAAATGGGAGCATTTACTGGCAGAATGTAAGCGTATGAAGAAAGAAATGGAGGGCATACAATATAAATCTTCTCAGACGTACGCCTGCGCTCGAACCATTACTCATTTGATTGACTTATTTGCTTGGCATGGGTTTTCAACCGGGCAGTGGTTTTCAGATTTCAACTTTGAAAAGCATCGCCTAAGTCCGTTAATCATTTCTTGTCTTGGACTATTTCAGCTACGCAGAAAATAATACTGTCACCATGAATCCTTCAATAATTCCATCTGCCTCTAAAATTGACCAAGCTTTACTCGATGTCCGTAAAGCTTACAGACTGCTACACGACTACCAACGCATAGTTCTGGATGCAGTGAATTATATTGGTAAACAGTTTGGATTGTCATACCGAGGTGGCATACCTTATTTCAGCAATGTGAGCCCAAGAGAAGAAAAAGGCAAACTTGATAACTGTGCCTGGGATTGGCTGAACATGGTTTTTTACGAGTTTTACTTTAGGCCGGAGGGCGAGGACGATAAAACGTCGTTGAGATTTTCTGTTATACTAATCAGCGATTCTGGATGGTTCTGCGCCGAAGATGAATATTTGGTTAAATCAAATGTTGCCCACTATCTCGCACCTGAGTTATCGTCAACCAAAGTTGGATTTATAGTCTCAGGACCACAAAATGTAGCATTTTCTTTTACTGAATCCAAAGAAGCAATGAAAACTTTTATTGTAAACTCCGGTGAACTTCCTGCAGAATATGCAGCAAAAGGAATATATGGAAAATGCTTTGATATGGGGCGACTTGCTAGCGAAGAAGAAACGAATAGACTCTTGGATGAGCTTGTTTTATTCGCCCAAGCTAATGGTATCCAGCTCAAGAGGGTCGCTGCCAAGGCTTGAATGCTGAATCACTCGCCGAACTCACCATGTCCTGCTATTGTAAGTATTGTGGAACCAAAGCTTCCAATATCGCCAGTCTAACTTCTTCAACCTGCCAACGCCATCCGTTAGGAGCGAACAAAGGCAAACACGTCTTGTATGAGGGAGCTGAAAAGCCCAAATACGCCTGCAAACACTGTGGCAGCAGTGCTCCCACCATTTCCAGTCTGACTTCATCACTCTGCCAACATCATCCGATTGGCGTCAACAAAGGCAGGCACGAACCAGCGCTTTAATCGCACAAGCTACTGCAAAACCCTCGGCTGTGGTTTCAAAATCTCCACACACCGCAATGAATGTTCACGACCGACATAAGGCTGAGGACGCTATGCGTGGCCGTCTCCTGGCCCGGCTAAAAGAGAAGGCAGAGGAACTCCGCGCGCTTCTTGAAAAAATGGAGCGTCACTGGGGAATCGAGGATGGAATCTATCGCTTCTACCATCAATCGCTGAAGGTCTATTATGTGCAGGAGCTGACCCAGGAAGCCGTTGAGCTGCTGCAAAGCTTGCTGCCAGAGCGACCACTCAACGCTTGGTTCATGCAGATCGTGCGCGAGGGCACGAATAAAAAGTTCGAGCTGTCACACAACGAGAACTGGCTGCATCACACGCGGCCTCTGGTCGAGGCGTTGTTTCATGCGCACTACTTCGTGAAGATGGCCTGCAAGTACGGGCAGGAGTTGGAGGCTCAACCCGACGCTTTGCCCAGCGGCTATGCGGCCCTGCTTTATCTGTTTGATCTGCGGTAGTAGCATCTGCCTGCAAATCTCCAGCGAAGAAGAAAAAGAAATAGGCACCCAAGCCGCGTTTCTGGCATGATGAATTTTTTCATGCTGCGCTCGCTCACTGTTCTCCTTCTCTGCTCCTTCGCACACGCGGACGAGTTTGACTCTCTGCGTGCAGTGGTCACTAAAGCCGTGGCCAAGGGGAATCCAGTGGGTGCGGTGCTTTGGTTTGAAACGGGTGTGCAGAAGATGACCTTGGCGACCGGTCAGCGTGCGCTGCTGCCCGCGAAGGAGGCGATGACGGAGGACACGGTGTTTGATGCGGCATCCCTGACGAAGGTGGTGGCGACACTGCCGTGTGTGCTGCTCCTGATGGAGCAGGGAAAGATCGAGCTGGAGGCCGAGGTGCGGCGCTACTTGCCGGAGTTTCGCGGGGGCATCACGGTGCGCCATCTGCTGACGCACACCTCAGGCTTGAAAGCAGGCATTCCCAAGGAGCCGGAATGGACGGGATATACAGCGGGAATCGAGCGCGCCATAGCATCCGAGTCGGATGGGCTGCCTGATCGCTTTTTCCGCTACTCGGACATCAATTTCATCCTGCTCGGCGAGATCGTGCGGCGCGTGAGCGGTGTGGGCTTGAATGAGTTTGCGGCGAAACATGTGTTTGAGCCGCTGCACATGGACTCCACACGTTTCCTACCACCGCAGGATTGGAAGCCACGCATCGCGCCAACGGAGAAAGATGAAGACGGCGTGATGCTGCGAGGTGTCGTGCATGACCCCACCTCGCGTAAGATGGGCGGGGTCACCGGCCATGCGGGACTCTTCACGACAGCGGGGGATCTGGCGAAGTATGCGCGGATGATTCTCCAGGATGGCGCTGATGTCTTGAAGCCGGGCTCAGTTGGACTCATGACAAGACCGCAGACGGTGGCGACGGTGTTTGAGCGGCGTGGCCTCGGCTGGGACATCGACTCGGCTTTCAGCAGGCCGCGTGGCAAAGTGTTTCCGCTGGGGTCCTTTGGCCACACGGGATTCACCGGCACGAGTTTGTGGATCGAACCGCAGTCAAAGACCTTCGTCATCTTCATGAGTTCGCGCTTGCACCCGCATGGCAAGGGCAGCGTGCGTGATTTGTATGAAGCTATCGGCACCGCAGCGGCACAGTGTGTGAAGCTCACGCCTGCCAACGGCCCGCCCTGGCCGCGTGCTGAGACTGAAGTGCCTACCGTCTTGAACGGCATCGACGTACTCGTGCGGCGAAAGTTTGCGGATTTACAGGGCAAGCGCCTCGGCCTGATCACCAATCAAACGGGCATCGACGCGCAGCGGCTTAGCACGATCGATCTTCTCGCCAATGCACCCGAGGTGAAGCTGGTGAAACTCTTCAGCCCCGAGCACGGCATTCGCGGTGAACTCGATCAGGAAAAAATCAGCAACACCACGGACAAGAAGACCGGCCTGCCCGTGCTGAGTTTGTTTGGCGAGCAGCGCGCGCCGACGCCGGAACAACTCGCTGACGTAGATGCCCTGGTCTTCGACATCCAGGACATCGGCTGCCGCTTTTACACCTACATCGGTACCATGCGCTTGTGCATGGAAGCAGCAGCGAAGGCGAAGAAGACCTTCTACGTGCTGGATCGCGTGAACCCCATCGGCGGCATCCAGGTGGAAGGCCCCGCCGTCATCGATGCCGAAAAACCCACCGCCACGCACGCCATCCCGCTGCGCCACGGCATGACCGCCGGCGAACTCGCCGCCATGTTGA
Organism: uncultured Verrucomicrobiota bacterium; assembly: GCA_903848465.1. Taxonomy (GTDB): domain Bacteria; phylum Verrucomicrobiota; class Verrucomicrobiia; order Verrucomicrobiales; family Verrucomicrobiaceae; genus Prosthecobacter. The sequence goes on along the minus strand of CAINGK010000217.1, from coordinate 51,971 downwards.
ACGCCGAGCGCCACATCGACTGCGACTTGCACGTGATCCCAGTCGAAGGCTGGCAGCGCGGCCTGCTGTTGGATCAAACCGGCCTCCCGTGGATCAATCCCTCGCCGAACATGCGCTCCTTGGGCGCTGCGCTGCTGTATCCTGGTATCGGCCTGCTGGAGTTCAGCATCAGCGTGGGGCGCGGCACGGACACCCCGTTTGAAGTGCTCGGTGCGCCCTATGTGGATGATCTGCGGCTATCGTATGAATTGAACAAACTTGGCCTCGCCGGAGTGCAGTTCACACCGCTGCGCTTCACTCCCACGGCCAGTGTGTTCAAAGGCGAGGCCTGCGGCGGCGTGCGCATGGCGATCACCGACCGTGCAGCATTGCGGCCTGTCGAGGTGGGCATCGCCATCGCCTGCACCTTCCAGCGACTTTACCCCAAGGAGTTCAAGCTCGCGCTGGTGGACACGCTGCTCAATCGTACGGCCAGTGTGAAGGCCATACGCGATGGCGACGCGTGGAAGAAAGTGGTGACAGACTGGGAGCAGGAGACGCAGGCGTTTGCGGCGAGACGCAAAGAATTCCTCCGCTATTGAGCACTTGCACGCCCAGGGAGTGTCTGTGCTAGCATGCAGATCATGAATTTCCGCCACCTCCTTCTTGCCTGCACCGTCCTGCTTGCCGCCTGCGGCAAGACGGCTGACCCACACGCGGCATCGCGTGGCACCATCGCGGTGTCGTTGCTGTCTTTGCAGAACCCTTTCTTCAAGGTGATCGGCGACAGCATCATCGCCGAGGCGAAGATGCATGGCTACGACACGCTCGTCGTGAGCGCGGACGGTGATGTGGCGCGGCAGAGCAATCAGATCAAAGACTTCATCGTGAAGGACGTGGCCGCCATCGTGCTGAGCCCGACGGATTCCAAAGCGATTGTGACGGTGATCCAGGAGGCCAATGCAGCGGCCATTCCAGTGTTCACGGTGGATGTGCCCTGCAACGAGCCCGGCGTGAAGATCGCCACGCAAGTAGCCACGGACAACTTCGGCGGTGGCAAGATGGCAGCGGAGGCGATGATCGAGGCGCTCAAAGGGCAGGGCGGGAAGATCGGCGTGCTCGACATGAAGCAGGTGGAGTCCTGCATCCTGCGCGTGAAAGGTTTCAAAGAAGTGCTGGCCGCGCACAACGCCACGGCGGCAAAGAAGATCGAAATCGTGAGCGAGCTCGACTGCGGCGGCGCGAATGACAAGGGCTACAAGGCCACCGAGGACATGCTACAGGCGCAGCCAGATCTCGTCGGCATCTTTGCCATCAATGACCCCGGCGCTCTCGGCGCACGCGGCGCTGTGGAAAAAGCGGGTAAGGTTGGCAAGGTCATGATCATCGGCTTCGATGGCCAGCCCGAAGGCAAGCAGGCGATCAAAGACGGCAAAATCTACGCCGACCCCATTCAGTTCCCAGACAAGATGGGCGCGGAGGTGGTGCGTGCCTTTATGCGCTACTCGAAAGGCGAAGAACTGCCGCCGCAGATGCTCATCCCAACGAGTCTGTACCGCAAAGCCGATGGCGTGGCGGATGCCGCGCTGAAATGATCCCATCAGTATTGACACATGAAAGCCCTATCCTCCATTCCATGGTCCCGACGTCGTTTGCTGGTGGCAGGTTTCGCCGCCTGCGGCTGGCATGCACACGCCGCCGATGAGGTGCCCCATGTGCGCATCCTGTTTTTCGGCAACAGCTACATGGCACTCAACCGCCTACCCAGCATGGTCGGCGAGCTGCTGCTTTCCTCCAAGGTGCTAGCACCGCACATCGGCAGCAATTTGCTGGGCAACTACACGCTGGAACAGCACTCGACCAATGCCGACGGTCTGGCTTTGCTGAAAAAAGGCGCAGACGACGGCAAACCCTGGGATGTCATCGTGGTGCAGGAACAAAGCGTCATATCTTCCGCCGCTGCCATCGACGCCAAGGCCAAAGAACTGATGGATACCGGCCTTTCCAAGCTCGTCAGCCTAGCTCGCGAAGTGAATCCGCAGGTGCTCGTCGTCGATTTCCAGGTGTGGTCGCGGCACCCGAACCTCTGGAAGAAACAAGCGCCCGATGCGCTCTTCACGGGCAAGAGCCCTGGGGAGGCGCGTGCCCGCATCCACCTCGCCAACGTAAACGCCGTGAAATCGGCGCTGGAAAAAAATCCGGGAGCACACGTTCTGGTCAGCCCGGTGGGAAATTTTTGGTGGCTGGTGCAAGATGCCTATCCGGCCCTGCCGCTGTATGCGGAGGATGGCACACATCCCGACGTGCTGGGCACGTTACTGAGCGCCTATGTGATTATCGGCACCATCGGCGGACGTGAGGTGATCGAGCACGCGACCTGGCTGCCCGATTGTCCTTCGTCACAGGCCTTGCGCGTGAAGAAGCTGGTGCTGGACCATCCCGAGGTGTTCAAGACGGCGGGGAATTAGCGCAGGCACCGTGGGGCGGCTTACTTGGGCCGCCAAGTGGTGATGTCATCACCCGTGCGCGGAATCTGGTCTTTGCCGCTGCTGTAAACCGCCACCTTCGTGACGAGATGGGCCGCCTGGTTCGTCGAAATCTTCGGGTCCGTGTTGCTGACATCGGGATTTTTCACCTGGTTGTCCCCATTAGTGTCCAGCAGGATGTGGTAGGGCTGGCCATACATGTCAGCCAGCTTGAAGGGGCGCACAGAGCCGACCAATCCATGGCGGCCGTTGTTTGCAGGAGGAAACGATGAGAAAGAGATACGCTTGGGATTCATATCCAGCGTACCGCTTGATGAGGGAGGAATGCCCATGATGGCGTCCACCAGCGAGTTGCTGCCATCGGTCAGCACTTCGGGGGCGTCCTCGCCATTGGAGCCTGCGACATTGGAGTCGGTGGGGTAGCGGTTGTATTCGGTCTGGAAGTTTTCGATGCCGCTTTTGAGATCCATCGCAAATGCCCGCACTTTCAGGCGATTGCCCTGGTCGATGACATTGACGATTCCCGCCGCCGTCAGGCTGGCCAGAATCGCGATGATGGTGATCGTAATGAGCAGTTCGATCAAGGTGAACGCTCTCGTATCAGATTGCCGGTGCGTTTTCATAATCGGATTTTACCTGAAATGGCCGTGGCAGGTCAATCCTTCTTTTTCACCCTTGATCCCTCTCTCGAAACAGCGGACGGCTTGCCTCCCCGTGAATAAACAAGCCGTCCTCGATCAAATCCTCTCTGTGCTGAATGCCGAACTCGCCGCGCTCACCCGTGCCGCGCAGGGGGCCTTCGCGGCAGCCACGGACCCGGACAGCAAGGCGGAGAACAAGTACGACACGCGCACGCTGGAGGCCTCCTATGTCGCGCGTGGGCAGGCACAGCGTGTGGCGGAGTTGCAGGAGGCGGTGCGGGCTTTTGGCGCGTTGTCAGGTAGCACTCTGGAGCCAGGCGCAGCCATCACACTCGGAGCACTGGCGAGTCTGGCGCTGCCCGGCGAAGTGGCGCATTATTTCCTGGGTCAGTTCGCAGGTGGGACGGAAGTGCTGCATGAGGGCCAAGAGGTCGTCGTCATCACCCCGGCCTCAGCTTTGGGGCAGAAGCTCATCGGCAAGCGGAGCGGGGATGCGGTTGCCATGCAGCCCGGTGTTTCCGCGAAGGTAGCGGCGGTGGTCTAGCAATCACAGCCGCAGCACCCGCAGCCGTCACCATCGCAGGGATTGCAGTCGATCATGTTGCCGCCGCCAGCTCCAGGGCGGCAGTGGCGCACACAGTCACAGCACTCACAGCAATTGCCATCACAGCCATAGCACCAGTCGCATTTGTCGCAGCAGGAGCTTTTGCGCGCGGTGTTTTCAATCGGCGACTGCACATGCTTCGGCCGCTTGTCTTTTTCTTCCGCCACCTGGTTCACGCGCTCTTCCGCACCCGCGATCAACACCGCACGAAGCAGATCACGATTCCGCCGCAACGGCAGCGCATCAAACGCGCGGCGCAGATTGGCGAGGGCTTGTTCAAGAGAGGGCAGCAAAGCGGCACGCCGGGCGGAGAGATCAGGAAAGGCGTGCAGCGGGTTGAACTGGCCGCGCCTCTTGTCCCGTGCCCAGTCGTCCCAGGCATCCTGCGCATAGATGAGGAAACCCAAGCTCTCGCCGAGCTGATGCAGCAGCGGCTTGGCCTCCGGCGCATCAGAGACATGCGCCAGGTAGCCCACGATCTCGCCATACGCTGCGCGAGTGGGGGCGGCACACTCAAGGAGACTGGCGGAGAGGTGCTCGATGTCTGCCTGCCCCGCCATCCAGGCGCGAACGTCTTGGACGGGAAAACGCATCGCATGCAGCAGGCCCATGGCATCACCAATAGGCGTGTCGAATGCTTTCGAGCCCAGGCGTGCGGCGTGGCGTCTCCAGCCGTGTTCATCCTGCGCATCGTCATCCAGCTTCGTGCTCAGTCCGCAGACCGTGATGGCTGCGGCATAGTGCAGCACCGGACTGTCCGCCACGAGATCACGCGGCGTGGCAAACTTGTTGCAGCACGTCGTCTGGCACAGCTCTGGCGGTGCTTTCGCCAGAGCGGAGCCGAGCAGCGCGAGAAAGGCGCTGTCCCGATTCACCAGCCAGCGCGCCCAAGCGCCATAGTGCCGGTGCAAACTCGTGCCGAGCCCGCAGAAATGCGCTCGATACAGAGACGCCGCCTTCTGGCAGCACATGGTGGGACCGGGTAGATGGCCGAACATCGCCGAAGATGGCGCAAACCGTGAAGGCGACGAGTGATTTTATCTCAACCCGCCCGGCGCATTTCGGCAATCCACTCCGGCGGACTGCCCTGACCAGGCACAGAGCTGTCCGGTTGGCGCTTGAGACCCACGGTATGGGCCAGCAGCCACTCCAGGCCCGTCCAGAAATGCAGCGCATCGAGCACGGGGTTCAGCGCATTGGTGACCGGGCAGTAATGAACCTCCTTCGGGTTCGTGTGATGCACCGTGTGGTGCTGCGGAGTTTGCAGCAGGCGCAGATCTTGCAGCAGCGTGATGCAGCGGCCGTTTTCACGCCGGGTGCGGTGCGACCACTTGTGAACCTCGTTCGCATTCCCACCCACCAGCGCAAAGAGCCACACCTGCCACATCAGGCAGCCCAGCCACGCGGTGGCGATAAGCAGCACCCCCATCGCCACCAGCAGTTCCTTGTTGCTCTGCCACCAGGTGTTGCGCGTCATGCGTCGGGGCAGGTGATGATGCACGATGTTCGGACGGCCAATCCAAGGCCCCAACACCGGCGTATCTTCGCGGATGTAAGCGTCCTCCATCCAGTGGACGAAACCGGCGGCAAAATCAGCAGCGAAAACCACGCCTGCTGCCTGAAGGGAGAGTGAGATGAGGTCGTTCATGACCCCGCATTTCTTGCCCACAAAGGCACCGCTCAGGACATTGATAGTCTTGAAGCTTCGATTGACGGGATCAATGGCGGACTGAAAGGACGCGCTGAAGCATCTCGCATAACTCGTGCTCCATCATTTGGGAGCCAAATCATTCCAGGGCAGTCAAAGCGGCTCTCCCTCTCCCCGCCCCGAAGCCACGATGACAACGCCTGTTTCCTTCGGGGAGAGGGTTGGGGTGAGGGGACGACGGAACCATTTCGCCAGCATGGGATGCCCCCCTCACCCGACCTCTCGCCGAAGAATGACTTGGGCTTGCCTTATCAACGGCGGAGAGAGGCGATGCGCTTTTTCCCGCGCGATGGCAGTGCGCGGCAGGCTATCAAATCATACTAAATGCTGTAGATCACCACGCCCGCGTCTTCGTCACCAACCTCGGTCTTTGACGAAGTTACCCCCCCGTCATTTTTGCGGAAGCACGCACCAAGTCTGCAGGTGGATGTTCTGACGGGACTGATGCACGGCTGGCTCAAAATTCTTCCACACCAGGCTCATCTTATTGGGTGCCTCCACGGTCCATTCACTGAGATTCGGCGATCCATATTTGCGCTGGAGACGGGGATCAAATCGCTGCTCGCCGTCTTCGAAAGCCAAGTCTTCCAGCTTCCAGCCATCCAGGGTGACGTGGAACTCCGCCTTTTCGATGGACCCTTTCCAACTGCCACCCGTGCGCGTGGTGTAGGAGAAGAAGGTGTCTCCCATCACCGATCGGCCGTTGCTGGCTTTGTACTCACGCTCCACGATCACATCGCGATCCGGTGGGAAGGTGACGGTGATGGTATAAAAATCGGCGGCAGCCCCGTCAGGAGATGTGCCTAGGTGGCATTTCGCAGTTCCTAAATCCTGCCAGCCACGCAGTTTCTTCGAGGCCACTTCCTTGCCATCCACACGACTGATCATGGAGTAAATCGTGCCGGTGTCGCCGTCCGTGTGAAAATCGGGGAACCCCAGCATCTGCACTGCATTCGCTCCCACTTTGCTACTGCGGAAGACAAAACGGCAATGCACCTGAGTCTCCTGCTTGCCAAAAGTGATGTCGATCTTCTCCGAGACCATGCGCACGACCGACTCCTCACCCTGGAACTCGCCTACCGGCTCAGGACCATGAGCGCCGAGATTGATGCTGGCATCATTCGCGGAAAGTGGAGTGATGGCGATGCTGAAAAGAACCCCAAGCAACAGAACCTGTTGGATATACATGCGCGCACACAAGCCAGTCGTATCTCGACTGGCAAGCACGATCTGCTTTGAACCCGTTGGCGTCCAAGCCATCAAATCGCCACTTCCGCATCCTCGTCACCCGCATCCACGAGTGACTTGATGATCATGCCAGCGGCAACAGTGTTGTTGGTCTGTTCATCGACGAGGACGAAGCTGCCCGTGGTGCGGTTCTTGCCATACGGGTCGAAGAAAATGGGCGAGGCACAGCGCAGGCGAATGCAGCCGATGTCGTTCAGAGAGAACTCCTTGCTCTCCGTGGTTTTTTCCAGCGTGCTGATGTTCACCTTGTAGAGCACATCCGTGACGACGGCGCGGACGTCGTTGGTGGTGTGGCGCAGATGGAAGCGGCTGCGTGGCTTGAGCGTCTTCTTGTCGGCAAACCAGCAGATCATGGCATCAAATTCCTGGCTGGTCTGCGTGGGCTCGTTGGCCTTCACGATCATGCCGCCACGGCTGGTGTCGATTTCATCGGCCACGGTGATGCTGTAGCTGAGCTGCGGGATCGCCTCTTCCTGCGGGCCTTCATAGGTGTGAATGCCGGTGATCTTCGACTTCATCTCGGACGGATACACGAGCACGTCATCGCCCACGCGGAAGGTGCCGCTGGCCATGCGGCCGGCAAAGCCACGGTAGTCGTGCAGATTGCCCAGCTTCGCATCTTCACGATCAGAGATTGGGCGGATGACCCACTGCACGGGGAAGCGTGCTTCATCAGCAGCGGTTTCGCTGTGCACCTGCACGGTTTCAAGATGCTGTAGGAGCGAAGGGCCGGTGTACCACGGCGTGCTCTCGGACCTATCGACCACGTTGTCGCCATTGAGCGCGCTCATCGGGATCGGTGTGACCTGCGGCAATTGATCGAGACCTTTGGCGAAGGCCTGGAAGTCGGCGACGATCTTGTTATAGACGGCCTCGTCAAAGTCCACGAGGTCCATCTTGTTCACCGCCAGCACGATGTGGCCGATGCGCAGAAGGCTCGCGAGATAGGTGTGGCGCATCGTCTGCTCGATGACACCCAGACGCGCGTCGATCAGAATGATGGCAAGGTCCGCAGTGGAGGCCCCGGTGACCATGTTGCGCGTGTACTGAATGTGCCCCGGTGTATCAGCAATGATGAACTTCCGCTTCGGCGTGGCGAAGTAGCGGTAGGCCACATCAATCGTGATGCCTTGCTCGCGTTCCGCACGCAGGCCATCGGTGAGCAGCGCGAGATTCACATGCGCATCGCCACGGCGCTTGGAAGATTCTTCGACGGCGAGAAGCTGGTCCTCGAAGATCGACTTCGAGTCATACAGCAAGCGGCCGATGAGGGTGCTTTTGCCATCATCGACCGAACCAGCGGTCGTGAAGCGAAGAAGAGAGGATTCAGTAGGGTTAACGAGGACGTCCATGAGTGTTTCTTGAGCAGGAATAAATTAAAGGGAGGGCAGTTCGTCGCCCGGCAATGGCGCGGTCTTCAATGCCCGGATTTCATTGAATGCAGCGTTGATCTGGCTGGGGGTAAGACGCGCTTTGGCTTCGCGCTGAGTGGCTTCGAGCCTGTCCAGTGCATCGATCTCTGCCAGTTCTTCAGTCGTCACTGTCGCAACGATTTCTTCAGCCGACTTGCCGAGCCGACTTGCGAAAGCAGTGAGCTTGCTGAAGACATTATCGTCTAGTTTGATCGTCAGGGTGTTCATGGCAGTCCTCCAATGAGTTTGATGAAACTGCCCGGTGTGATGGCGGTGATGCCAAAACTCTGTGCAGGGCCAAAATCTTTGATATTGTGAGTCACAATGTAATCTGCCTGCCCGGCTACCGCCACCTCCAATACATGAGCGTCATTGGGATCGGGCAATTGGGTGCGCCAAAGAAAATGAACGCGCCGCAGTTTTGCGTTCGCAAGCACCACATCACAAATGGTATCACGAGTTGCTTTCGACACAGTGGCTGGAATCACTTCTGCACGATGCACCACATCCAGGTATTCATTCCATAAGGTCGGCGACAGGACGGGAGTAAAGCGAGGGCTGGGCAGCGCCTGGATCAAAGCAAACGAAGCTCCTGTGGCTGAGCACAGGGCGCTAACGATCACGTTGGTATCAAGCACGACATCCATACCGTCGAATCAAAAGTACCCTTCCTTTTTACGGTCTTCCATGGCGTTCTCAGAACGCTTGTCATCCGCGCGCGTGCCGCGTTCGGTCTGGCGGGCGGCGGCAACTTCAGCCACGATTTCATCAATCGTGCTGGCGGTGGATTCGACGGCGCCGGTGCAGGTCACGTCGCCGACGGTGCGGAAGCGGATGGTCATTTCTTTCACCTTGGGCTTCTCTTCGTCGTGCAGCGGGATGATGCCGGTGGTGGCATCGAGGAGCTGGCCGTGGCGCTCGATGATCTTGCGCTGGTGGCTGAAGTAGAGGCTTGGCAGAGGGATGTTTTCCTGGCGGATGTACTGCCAGATGTCCATCTCGGTCCAGTTGCTCAGCGGGAAGACGCGGAAGTGTTCACCGAATTGCTTGCGGCCGTTGAAGATGTTCCAAAGCTCAGGACGCTGATTCTTGGGATCCCACTGGCCGAAGCCATCGCGGTGGCTGAAGAAGCGCTCCTTGGCACGGGCTTTTTCTTCATCACGACGACCGCCGCCGAGGCAGGCGTCATACTGATTTTCTTCGATGGTGTCGAGCAGCGTGACGGTCTGCAGCTTGTTGCGGCTGGCGTTGTAGCCCTGCTCTTCCTGCACGCGACCGTCGTCGATGGACTTCTGCACGAGACCGACCGTGAGCGTGGCGCCGATCTCCTGCACGAACCAGTCGCGGTATTCGATGGCTTCGGGAAAGTTGTGCCCAGTGTCCACATGGAGCAGCGGGAAGGGCAGCCGCGAAGGATGGAAGGCTTTGCGCGCCAGCCAGGCCATGACGATGGAGTCTTTGCCACCGGAGAACAGCAGCGCCGGCTTTTGGAACTGCGCCGCCGTTTCGCGCAGGATGTAGATGGCCTCGGATTCGAGGAATTGGAGATGAGTGATCGCGGACATGAGACGGGGACGTGAATTAAAGAATCTTGAAAATGCGCAGGGAATTGATGACGACGATCAGCAGACCGACGATCACCATGAAAGGCTTGTGCGGGATGTGCTTCGCGGCCCACGCAGCGAGAGGCGCAGCGATGACACCGCCGATGGCGAGCGCCAGGATGATGTTCCAATGCGTGAGGCCGATGGTCAGGAAGAAGGTGATGGAAGCAGCGAGCGTGACGAAGAACTCGACGGCGTTCACGCTGCCAACGGTGATGCGTGTGTCATTGCCACGAATGATGAGATTGGAGGCGACGATGGGGCCCCAGCCGCCGCCGCACATCGCATCGACCAGCGCGCCGAAGAATCCCAGCGGAGCAAGATGTGTGGTGACCTTGCGCGGCGGGACGCGAGTGAAGGCCTTGGCGATGATCACCACGCCCATGACAATGAGATAGACGGAGATGTAAGGTTTCAGCACTTTGCCATCGATCGAAGTGAGGATGTAGGCACCCACCACCGCGCCGATCACCGCTGGAATGAGCAGCTTCCGAAACAACACGCGGTCCACATTGCCAAACGCATGATGGGAGATGCCTGAGGCTCCCGTGGTGAAGCACTCCGCCGCATGCACCGTGGCGCTGACCACCTGCGGCGACACGCCAAAGACGGACAGCAAGGACGAAGCGCTGACGCCGTAGGCCATGCCGAGCGCTCCATCGATCAATTGAGCGACGAAGCCAGCCAGCACGTAGAGCGCGAATTCGTGAGTGAGAAATTCCATGGACGCTTACGCTTTGTCGGTGACGAGCTTGGCGTGCAGGCCGCATTCGTGCTTTTCGTCGCCCTTGGCAGGATCGTAGTAGGTGCGCTCGTTCGGCAGGTTGTGCTCGCCAAGGTAGGCGTCCATTTCGACGGGTGTCCAGTCGAGGATGGGGTTCACCTTGAGGCAGTTGAACTTGGCATCCCACATGAAGGGCTGCAGCGTGGCGGCACGCTGGGGGTTTTGTTCCTTGCGCAGCGCGGTGATCCACACTTTGGGTGCCAGCTCGCGCATGCCGCGCTCAAAGGGCTCCAGCTTCATGATGCGGCTGAACGACTCCACGCGCTCGACTTCATCCGGCATCGGCACCTGACCGCCATTGAGCGCCAGCCAGTGGGCGGCGGTCATCTTTGGCAAGTAGGGCAGCAGATTGAGACCCAGCCGAACGCGGCTCTTCTCGGCGAAGACGTAGGTTTCAGGGAGATTGGTGCCGTGATCCACCCAGAGGATCGGGATGTCCTGACTCTGCTCCGTGGCGAGATGCAGGATCACCGCCTCATACGGACGGAAATTCGTGGTGACGATGGCCCCGCCGTCGGCATGAGCGAGGGCGGTCTTGATGATTTCCTGGGGCGACTGGCCACGGGCGGCATCGTTGAGAGCTTGGATTTGGTCGGGATTCATGCGGGGGGCGGATTATTTATCCTTATTCTCGATATGTAAAGTAGGTAATTGAAACTCGACGCAAAATTTGGGCAAGAAAAAGGGCGCGGAGGTGATCCGCGCCCTGATGAAAATAGACTGACCGATCGCTTATGCTGGAAGAGCAGCAACAGCAACAGGCTCGATGTTCACGCGACGACCATCCTTGTCGAAGAGGACTTTGCCGTCCACGAGGGCGAAGATGGTGTGGTCACGGCCAAGACCGACGTTGCGGCCTGGAACCCACTTCGTTCCGCGCTGGCGGAGGATGATGTTGCCTGCGATGACGGCTTCACCGCCGAATTTCTTGACGCCAAGACGCTTGCTCTGGCTGTCGCGACCGTTTTTGACGGAACCTTGTCCTTTTTTATGGGCCATAAGAAGTGAGAGTTAAAAAATTAGGCGTTGATGGCGGTGATCTGCACGAGGGTCAGCGGCTGGCGGTGACCACGGGTCTTGTGGAAGCCCTTGCGCTTGCGGAACTTGAAGGTGGTGGCCTTGTCAGCCTTGTGCTGCTTGATCACCTTGGCGGAGACGCTTGCGCCTGCCAGGGTCGGAGCGCCCACGTTGATGCTGTTGCCTTCGCCAGCGGCGAGCACTTGGTCGAAGGTCGCGGTGTCGCCTTCTGCAGCTTCGAGTTTCTCCACGTCGAACTTGTCGCCCACGGAGACTTTGTACTGCTTGCCGCCTGTTTTGATGATTGCGTATGCCATAACCTGAAAAAGTAAGAATTGATCCCGTCGTTTGGGACGAGGGGCGCAGAGGTTTCCACACCTCAAACCGTTCGGCAAGGAAAAACTTCCCGCGAAAGGTTTAAAAAAAGGCGAAATCAGGCCTCTGGGGTCGAAGAATTTCCAAAAAAATGTGCCAGCGCCTCCATCATGCCCTCACTGGCGTGGCGCGTGGCGATGAATCCGCCCCGCGAATGCACGACCTGCTTCACCGGATCGACCGCATTGCTCGGGCAGGCAATCATGCGCGCGTGGCGGGGGTCCAGCATGCTGAGGTCATTGAAGTTGTCGCCAGCGGCAAAGCACACTGAGGCATCCAGCCCGAGCAGGCGCGCCAGTTCACTGAGCGCGGTGCCTTTGCTGTAGCCGCTGTGTGAAAAGCGCAGGTAGATGCCGTTGCGATGGTAACCAATGTCCGGGAACTGCTGAGCGTGCGTGTCGATGTAGGCACAGATGCCGTCGAGTTCGAGATCACTGGTGCCGACAATGCCCATCTCCCCTTCGCCTCCGGTGATGAACGAGGCCTGGGTCTGCGTCTCCACCATCTGGCGGATGGCCTGGAGCGATGCCTGGTGGTCTTTGGCGAAGCGCTCCTGCGCACGGCGTGCCTGGCGGTTCCATGAGCCATAGTCGGTCCAGCGGCTGAAGAAGCCCGGCTTATGAATGTCGCTCTCCTGCGCAATGATGAAATCCGGCTCGTGGAAGATGCCATACTGCGCAAGCCCATTGATCGTCTGGCTTAAGCTGCGTCCCGTGTTGATCACCCAAGCGGCACCCTGGTTACGCAGCAGTTGAATCATCTGCCCAAAGCCTGGATGGTACACAGGGTCGCCCTCCGGGTGTACGAGGGTTCCATCGAAATCGAAGCAGAGAATGAAGCGGTGTTTGGGGGCAGCCATGCAGCGGGGCGGGCATTCATGCCGCGAAAGAGGCTGGCTGCAAGACCGCGATCACACGCCAGAAGGCCAGAATGCAGAGCGCCCACAGCACCGTTTCATACAGCACGAACACCGGCAGCCGCATTTTCCGGCGGCGGGCGCGATGCACCAGCGCCTCGCTGGCCCAGAGCAGGCTGAGCACTAGCGGTGGGTACAGCGCGAGATGGCGATTCCCCCAGGTCAGCACCGGCATGTCCCAGCCGAAATCCAGGGTGCAGGCCACCCAGGCTAATAGGGCAAACAACGCCAGCGGGGCCGTTTCAGGGTGCAGGGCCTGCCCGGCATGCGCTGCCCGTGGTGCCACAAACCCGATGATCAGCAGCAGAAAGATCAAGATGCAGGCCAGCACCAGCACGAACACCCCGCGTTCATGCGGCAGTGAATCAAAGCTCCAGGGAAACTGCAGCACCTCCTCCGTCATTTTCAGCCCGCCCTGGCGCAGGCGCTCCTGCACAGCGGCGGGTGCATGCGCAGCAAGGTAGTTCGTGTAGCTCGGCAGCTCGCCCGCAGGAACAGCCAGCACTGAGTCACGCGTCTGATGTGCCGCCATCCACTGCTGCATGGCCGCTTCATTTTCAAACCAGCGCCAGTGAAAGGGCGCGGCGTCTCCCAGCTTCTCGTGCGAATACGCCAGCATGGGGCCCACAGTGATCAGATGGCACGCCCCCAGCAGGATCAGGCCCAGCCAGTGATTTCGCCACACCCAGAGCGAGGTGCCACCCTCATGCGGCAAGTGGGCTAGAACCCAGCCCCACAACCAGCGCAGCGTACTCACCGCGATGAAGACCAGCAGCAGCGTGGTGGCGGTGGGGAGCGTCAGATTCGCCAGCGCTGAAAGAAACCCGATCAAGCCATAGAGCCACAGCGAGTTGCGCTTCAACGCCGCAACACAGCACACCCAGAGGAGCAGAAACAGCACTTGAAACAGCACATCGGGCGCAAACGCTGCGGCGGAGGGCAGCAGCACGCCAAAGCCAATGGTGATAATCGTGAGCAGCGCCGCTGGCACCGAAAACGCCCGCGCTGCCGCCAGGCCGAGCATCAATAAAAAGCCCAGGCTCAGGCCCATCAGCCAACGTTTGCCAGATTTCACCACGCGTTGATCTTCCGCGCTCAAGGCACTGGAGGATCGCGGCTGCTCCGCCCCGACATTCCATGCAGCTAGCCAGGGCCAGAGCGGGCGCACCACGCCATCCGTGCGGTGTGGCAGCCAGTCATTCAGGGGCTGGGAAACGCTTTTGGAAAAATCCAGGGTCAGGTCTCGCCGTGTCTCGATGGCGGCATTCAGATACAGCCGTTCGTGCTCAGCTAGCGTATTCGCGCCCTCCCCACTCATCTGCCGCTGGAAGGCCTGCACGTAGCACCACGCAAAAAAAATCAAACACGCGAACATCACGGCCCAGCGACCACCGCGCAGCCAGAATTTCGTTAATTGCAAGAACACAGACTTCACCCAGATGCGTGCTGCGAGGTTGACGTGAAACGGGTTACTTTTTTGGCCGCACCTTGATTTCCACGCGGCGGTTCATGCCCTGCTGCTCCGCCGTGCCTGCGGTGCTGACGATCGGCTTCGCTTTGCCCATGCCCACGGCCTGAATGCGGTCCGTGCCCAGGCCAAGCGACTCGCGCAGCCAGCTCACCACGGCATTCGCGCGGCGGATGCTGAGCTCAAGATTGTAGTCCTCGCCCCCGAAGCTGTCGGTGTGGCCTTCAATGATGAAGAGCGAGTCCGGGTTTTTTTGAATGAGGAAACCCAGCTTCATCAGGCTGAGGCGCGCGGCTTCGGCCAGTTGGTCGCTGCCATACTCAAACAGCAGATCGGTGGGCATCAAAATCGGGGCCGTGCTGCCGCCCATCTTGCCACCACCTCCGAGCAGGTCATCCAGATTGCTGAAGCCCTTCACGCGTGCGCCAGCGGCGGTTACGGTGCCCTGGCTTTTCACGGCATCGAGCAGGCCGCTGTCCATCTTGCCGCCCTCTCCGGGGTCCACAGCGCCGGCATCCAGCAGCATTTGTTTTTCCGAGACGGGCTTGGACAGCACATCCCGCCGCACGCTGGCCATCTCCGTGGCGATGTCAGGCGCAGCCACAGCCTGCGGGGCGAGCAGCTTGGCCATATCGCTGCCTTTGGAAATACCAGGCGCGCCGTCACCAGGATCGTTGGCGCGAAGGAAGTTGGTGATCTCCTTCACGTTCGGCGTGAGATCGATCTCCTGGTTCTTCGGCAGTTCCTGCAGCTTGTCAAAATCATCCAGCTTCGGCTCGAAGGCCTTCATATCCGGCAGATTGCCCGGAGCGATGATCTCCGGGATCTCCTTGATAGCCTGCTGGTCTTTCAGCACGTCCTCGTTAAGGCGCAAACGCTCCGGCACTTCGCGCGGCTTGGTGGCGTTCACGTTTGAAATGCCCAGCGTGTCAAACCCGACCACGAGCATCATGTGGAATACCACGGAGAGAATCAGCGCAAACATCATCCACCACTTCAGGCTCCAATCGTCGCGGGAACGAAAAGAGGACTGCGGAGTAGTCCATTCGGGGGGATGGGTGACTGCGGCCATGACAGTTTAGAAGCTACCACGGTGACAAAAGATTGCACGCAGCACTTTCGCCGTGACATCGCATACGCGGCTTTCGTATGCTTGCACTGGACCCACCACCCACCACCATGAACCGACGCGCCTTCCTCACCACCAGCACCACCGCCCTCGCAGGCACCCTCTTTGTACCCACCACCAGCCACGCGCTGGACCTCACCCAGGCTCCCCTGCCCTACGCTCCCGAAGCCCTGGAACCGCACATTGATGCCTTGACCATGAACATCCACTTCGGCAAGCACCACACCGCCTACATCACCAAGCTGGGCGATGCACTCAAGACCGCTGGCATCACCAATACCGACGCCATTGGACTGGTCTCCGACCTCAAAGCGCTCCCCGCAGCCTCCCAGACCGCCATCCGCAACAACGGCGGTGGCCACGTGAACCACACCTGGTTCTGGAAATGGATGGCCCCCGCCGGCAGCGGTCCCACCGGCCCCGAAGGCAAGCTCGGCGACGCCATCCAGAGCACCTTCACCAGCATCGACGACTTCAAAAAACTCTTCGGCGAGGCCGGCGTGAAGCGCTTCGGCTCCGGCTGGGCCTGGCTCATCGTCACCAAGGACGGCAAGCTCAAGATCACCTCCACCCCCAACCAGGATAACCCACTCATGAAAGGCATCGTCGATGACGCCGATCTCGGCACCCCGATCCTTGGCCTGGATGTCTGGGAGCACGCCTACTACCTCAAATATCAAAACAAACGCCCCGACTACATCGCCGCATGGTGGAATGTGGTGAACTGGGCCGAAGTCGCCAAGGGCTACGCAGCCGCCAAGGTATAAGCGCCTCAACCGCATCACGCTCATGACCGAACTCATCGAGGTGAAACTCACGGAGTTGAACCAGTTGTTCAACTCCCTGGACCCCTCGCCGTTCCATGAACGTGATCTGGATCATGATGCCGAGGAATTCATCGTCTCCTGGGCACAGGAGCATCCGCGCAAGCATGACTTGAAGCTCGTCGTGCATCTGGCGAAACATCCTGCCGATGTCGCCGATGCACGGCAGCTCGTCGCTGACTCCGTCGCCCATTACTTTGAGTATCGCGCCGAAATGACCCTGCGCGACTTCAAGCGCCTCATGCGCGAAGGACGCGCCTCTTTTCTGATCGGCCTGGTCTTCCTCGGCACCTGCCAGTTCATCGCCACCCTGCTCCTACCCGCTGCTGGCAACTGGCAGATCCTAGGCCGTGAAGGGCTCACCATCATCGGCTGGGTGGCCATGTGGAAACCGCTCGAAATCTACCTCTACCGCTGGTGGCCCCTGCTTGCTCTGAGGAAACTCTACCAACGCCTCAGCCGCATGCCCGTCGAAGTCCACTGCTCCGTCTAACTTGATTGAAAATCCCCCATCCCATGAAAACTCTCCTCGCCACCCTCCTCCTTCTACTCCCTACCCTCATGCTCGCCGCAGATCCCGTCAAACACGTCAAAGCCGACGAAGCCGCCAAAATCATCACCGACGGCAAAGTGGCCGTCATTGATGTGCGCACACCGGATGAATTCAAAGAAGGGCACATCAAAGGCGCGAAAAACATCGACATCATGTCGAAAGACTTCGAAGCCCAGCTCGCCAAACTCGACAAGACCCAGCCCACCCTCGTCCATTGCCAAGCCGGCGGCCGCAGCACCCGTGCGCTGCCTGTTTTCGAAAAACTCGGCTTCACCCATCTCATCCATCTTGACGACGGCTTCGGCGGCTGGGAAGCTGCGGGCAAGCCGGTGGTGAAGTAGTGTTGCGCGTTGTCGCGCAACTGCCCGAAATGCGCCGTGGCGCATCCAGGTCAATCTGCCTTCGCCAGCCTTCTCACCACCTCCGCCGCGAGCACAAAACCAAAGGTGCCGGTGACAAATGTGGCGGCACCGAAGCCGGCGGCACAGTCGAGGCGGAGGCCGGTTTCAGCACCGGATTCGGCTTCGAGTGAGCAGGAACCATCAGCCCAAGGGAACACTGGCTTCTCCGTGGAGAAAACGCAGGGGATGTCCATCGTCACAGGGCGGCCCTGCTCACTTTTGGCGAAGCCATGCTCGCGGCGCAGGCACTGGCGCACGCCTCGGAGCAGCGGATCGGCGCCGGCATGACCGAGATCGGCAATGCGGATGCCGGTGGGATCGCGCCGACCACCTGCGGAACCTGAGGTGATGACCGGCAAACCGCGTGCATGGCACCTGGCGATGATGAGCGCCTTGATTGAAGTACGATCCACCGCATCGACCACAAAATCAAAGTTCGGCGCGAGCAGGCGATCCACATTCGATTCAGTGAGGAACTCAATGACGCGGTTCACACGGCACGCAGGATGGATCTCCGCCACGCGCGCGGCCAGCACATCCACCTTGGAAACACCAATGGTATGCGCCAGCGCCGGAAGCTGGCGATTCGTGTTGGTAATGCAGACGTCATCCATGTCGATCAACGTCAGCTCGCCAATGCCACTGCGCACCAACGCCTCCACGACCCAAGAACCCACGCCCCCAACACCCACGATGGCCACATGCGCAGCCGCAAGACGCGGCAGCGCAGCCGCCCCATAAAGCCGCCCAATGCCACCGAAGCGCTGCATATACGATTCATCCATGCCATCGTTTAGCGTGGGCAGCACTTGAGATCAAGGAACTGCGGCTGCCATGGGCTGTTCGAATTTACCGCAGTGGGGCGGAGGAGCAGAGGTGGCAGAGGCTTTGAACGAATTCAAATTCTCTGCTCCCTCTGCCTCTTTGCTCCTCTGCGGCCAAACCGATCGTCTCCAATCTTGTTCAGCAATGATGCGCCCCGCGCGTATTCACATAGAGCGAGTAGAGACTCTGCGACGCCGTCATGAAAAGGCGGTTCCGCTTGGGGCCGCCAAAGCACAGATTGCTGACAGTTTCGGGAAGCTTGATATGGCCAAGCAGTTTCCCTTCAGGATTGAAGACATGCACGCCATCGTAGCCGTCGCCGATCCAGCCGGCGCTGGCCCAGAGATTGCCCTCAATGTCGCAGCGGATACCGTCGGAGTTTCCTTTGGCGGCCTTGTCGGAAAGCATTCCTTTATTGGTCACCAGCACCTTCCCATTCTTCACCTTCTTCCCATCCACATCATACACGCGGATGTTCTTCGGCGCGCCGGTATCCACAATGTACACCTTCTTATAATCCGGCGAAAAGCACAGCCCATTCGGCTTCTCCAAATCCTCCGTGATCTTCGTGACCTCCCCACTCGGATCAATGCGATAAACCGCCTCCTTCAGCAGCAGTTCCCCCTTGTTCCCTTCGTAATCCATCATGCTGCCGTAGCCGGGATCGGTGAACCAGATGGAGCCGTCGGGATGCACGGCACCGTCATTGGGTGCGTTGAGCGGTTTGCCCTCAAACTTGTCGGCCAGCACCGTGATCTTGCCGTCGAGCTCGTAGCGGACGACACGGCGCGTGGCGTGCTCAAAGGAAATATGGCGGCCTTGCAAATCGAAAGTGTTGCCGTTGCTGTTGTTGGCGTTGTTGCGCAGCACGGAGACGTGACCGTCCTCAGGCAGGTAGCGCATCTGCGCGTTGTTGGGGATGTCGCTCCACACGAGGTAATTCCCGCTGCCGTTCCAGGCCGGGCCTTCCGCCCAGAGCATGCCCGTGTGCAGGCGGCGGATGGGCGAGTTCCCCTGAATGAGCTTTTCAAACTCCGGCTCGATCACAATGACATCGGGGTCAGGATAGCGCTCCGGCGTCTGGCCGGACCAATCGCGGGAGAGCAGGGTCGTGGTGACGGCGGAAACGGCGAAGCTGGTGAGGAAGGTGCGGCGGTTGGTGTTCATGAAGGTGTGGTTGTAGCGAATGGAACGGGGTGCTGGCAAGGGTTTCGTCATTCTGCCAGCCACCAATCACAAAAAAGCCCCGGCGCATCGCTGCAACCGGGGCCGTAGAATCACTCACATCAAGCGCATCACACCACCGGTGCGCCAGGAATATCCTTGCCGGGGATGGCGATCGGATACCAGCCGTCGGCGTCTTGCTTGACCGGTGGCTCGGACTCTGGCGTGATGATGTTCGGCATGTGCTGAACCTTGGAGTTCAGAACTTCCTCCCACTTCAGTTCCTTGCCGGAGTAGGTGGCCATGCGGCCCATGACCGCCGTCATGGTGGACTCAGCACCGTAGTAGGCATTGTTGATGGGCTTGTTATCACGAATAGCGGCCTGCAGGGTGTCGTGCTCGGTCTGATATGGATCTGGATCAAGCTTCTTGGCACCGCCTTTGCCAGCGGCTGCGTCCTTGCCACCCGGACGATATTTCCAGATGGTTTCGCCCTTGTGGTTGTTGGCGTAGCAGCGGCCGCTGTTGTCGAGGTAGATCTTGCCCTTGGTGCCGGTGAATTCTTCACGCACGGCGTTGCTCACGCCGGACTGGTGGCGGCACTGGCTGTTGATGCGGACACCGTTGGCATAGGTGTACTCCACATAGTGGTGGTCATAGATCTGGCCGAACTTCTTGTCCACGCGCTGCATACGGCCGCCCATGCCTGCGGCACTGACGGGAGGACCGCCGAGGAACCAGTTGGCCACGTCGATATTGTGGATGTGCTGCTCATTGATGTGGTCGCCGCAGAGCCAAGTGAAGAAGTACCAGTTGTTGATCTGATACATGAGCTCGGTCTGGTCCGGACGCTTGTCACGGAACCAGATGCCGCCGCCGTTCCAGTACACCTGGCCGGAGACGATGTCGCCGATGACACCGTTTTCCTTCACCTGGGTGAGGGCTTCGCGGTAGCAGTTCTGATAACGACGCTGCAGGCCGCAGACGACCTTGAGGTTCTTGTCGTCAGCGATTTTGGCCATCTCAAGGACCTTGCGCACGCCGGGGGCGTCCACCGCCACAGGCTTTTCCATGAAGATGTTTTTACCAGCGTTCACCGCAGCTTCGAAGTGATACGGGCGGAAGCCGGGAGGGGTGGTGAGGATGACGAGGTCGCAGCAGTCGATGACCTTCTTGTAAGCGTCGGTGCCAGCAAAAACGCGGGAGTCATCGACCTTCACCTTGTCAGGGACCTTGTTGCGCAGGTTGCTCAGCGCGCCGTCAGCCTTTTCTTTGAAGGCGTCGGCCACGGCGTGCAGTGTAACGCCCTCCTGCTTGGTGCTGAGGGCCTGGCCAGCAGCGCCGGTGCCACGACCGCCGCAGCCGATGAGGCCGATTTTGATTTCGTCGCTGCCAGCGGCCCAGGCGGACTGGGCAACGGTAAGCGCACTGGCGGCAGCAGTGCTGCCGATAAACTGACGGCGCGATGTGGCCGCAGCGGGGGTGGTGGTCGGTATGTTCATGGGAAAAATGGGTGAGTTGAACGAGGCTTGAAATCAGGCGAGCGCGTTTTTGATCAGCGCGTAGCCTTCGGTATAAACTTGCTCGGTGTTGGGGAAGAAATCGCGCCAGACACGGGTGGCGGCTGCGAGGTCTGGCAGGGCGCTGCCAAAGGCCTCGATAGTCATCCAGCCGTCGTAGCCGATCTTTTTGAGGTGCTTGATCTGCTCGACGATGTTGATGTGGCCGCGCCCAGGCGTACCGCGGTCATTTTCAGAGATATGCACATGGTTGAGCTTGCCGGAGGCAAACACAGTGTCGATGGCCGCCAGCGGGTTCTTCTCCTCAATGTTGGCGTGGAAGGTGTCATACATCGTGCCGAAATTCGGATGATCGACGCGCTTCACATACGCAGCGGCCTGCTCCATCGTGTTGAGCAGATGAGCCTCGAAGCGGTTCAGCGCCTCGATGGCGCACTTCACGCCCGCAGCCTCTGCCACAGGAGCGATGGCGCGATGCACTTCGGCAGCACCGGCGAGTTCAGCTTCCGAAGGGAAAGCCCCGGTGAACTGGCCCAGCACCTGGTAATACGGCCCCACCAACGTCTGCACGCCGGCGTTGTGAGCGCACTCGATCACACGCTTGAGATGATCAATCGCACCCTGACGATTCGCCGCGACGGGGCTGATCGCATTGTGCGCCTCATCCGGCAGCACCGTGACGGCGGTGCATTCCAGGCCGTTGTCCTTCAGCACCTGGCCGATGCCTTTGAAGTGCGCCGGATTGCTGACGTCGAAGATTGGAACTTCAACTCCATCGTATCCGACGGCCTTGAGTTTTTCGATGACTGGATAGTTGGCCTCGGTGATGTGGCCTGAGTAGAGCAGAAGATTGAATCCGATTTTCATGGGGTGGGACGCGAAGCTAGGGAATGCCGGGCGAATTGGCAAGGTCTGTGTCGGAAGATTTCCCTCATGGGGACAACGCCGCGTTGGCTGCCGCTATTTCGCCAACCTCAGGAAATCGCAGCGCAGGCGCAACAGTGGCAAATTAGGCATTGAAAAGGATGCGCCCGATTTCATTAGTGCGCTGGTTCTTTGCCATGCAGATTTGCTGGCTGCTACCTCTCCCCATCATGACCGCCCTTCGTTTCATTGCGTTTTCCGCTACCTGCCTAGCTTTGGTTTCGTGTGAGAACACGAAGAAATCCAGCAGCAGCGACCCCTATGCCTCCAATTACGGCAACGACGGTCACTACAATCCTTACCCAGGCCAGGGCGGCGGTGCCTCCTCCACCCCGAAGTATCAGACCCCGCCTGCTCCCAACTCCTTCCCGGCTCAGCCCGAGGCTCCGGCCAGTCCCTATTCTTTTGGCAGCTCGAAAAAGGTGACGCCGCCGTCCACTCCTGCCACCACCCACAAGAAGGCCACGGTTACCAGCACCTCCGCGAAGAAGAAGTCCATGACTTCGAAATCGGGCGCTAAAACCACCAGTAAAAAGTCCACAAAACCGAAATACACGGTCGCGAAAGGCGACACCCTTTCCTCCATCGCCCGGAAAAGAGGTTCTTCCGTGTCAAAAATCAAGGCTGCCAACGGCCTTAGCAGCGATCTGATCCGCCCAGGTCAGAGCCTGAAAATACCCTAATTCCACGATCCTCGCAGTTTTTTGGCTCCAATAGGTCCTGCGATCTGAATAAATCCCCAGTCAAGGCCGTCAATCCTTTGCCATTAACACTCCATGCCTGCCGCAGCCTCGACTGACCCTGGCGAAGTCTCTGACCTCGACTTGGTCAAACGCAGCCAAGCAGGCGACACCCGCGCCTTTGACGTTCTCGTCACGCGCTACCGTGGGAGGATCTACGCCATGACCTATCACCTCATCCAGAACGAAACCGAAGCATGGGACCTCGCCCAAGAGGCCTTCATCAAGGCTTGGCGTGCCCTGCCGACGTTCAAACACGATGCAGGGTTTTACACCTGGCTCTACCGCATCGCCCACAACGTCAGCTATGACTGGCTGCGGAAGAAGAAAATCCAGGGCGATGGTGAATTCGACGACGAACGCGTCGAACACCGCATCGCCGTCGGCGCGGAAGCCACGCCCCATGGCGATCTGGCCCCCGACGCTGCCATGCGGAACGCCGAGCTCGGCCAGCGCATCCAAGCCGCCATCGCCACACTTTCGCCCGAACACCGCCAGGTCATCGTCCTGCGCGAAGTCGAAGGGCTCGCTTATGAAGAAATCGCCGCACTCATCCCCTGCTCCCTCGGCACCGTGATGTCGCGCCTCTTCTACGCCCGCAAGAAACTTCAGGAACAACTCCACGACGTTTATGAAACATCCCTCTGAAGAACAAGACATCATCCGCTGGATCGACGGCGAGATGAATGAAACCGAACGCACCACGTTTGAGGAACGCCTCAAGCTTGATCCTGCTCTCGCCTCCGAAGCCCAGAAAATGCGCGCCCTGAGCGCCAGCCTGCGCAGCCACCTGCCTGCCGAAATTCGCGTTCCGCACGCGGATTATTTCAACACCCAGATCGAAGTGCGCATCACCCAGATGGCGCTGGATGACGCCCGCTCCAAGCAGGCAGCCACCAGTTGGAGTGCCATGTTTCAATGGCTGACCCAGCCATGGTTTGCACTGGTCGGCGCTGCTGCCTTGGCAGTGCTGGGCTTCTTTCTACTGCAACCGGCCTCAGCGGACGATTCGGAAAGCATGATCCTCAGCTCCTACACCCCCAATCTTCGAGTGCAGGCACGCACCTACCATGACCACGATGCCGATGCCACGGTGCTCATGCTTGATGGCCTGGATGCCATGCCCGCTGACAAACACATCTCCGGGGTCAACATCCAGCGCAGCGAAATGGAGCCCGAACTCGCCTCGACGACCATGTACGACGAGAAAGGTGCCGCCGTGTTCATGATCTCCCATGACTCACTTGGAAATCCGCTGATCTCGCCCGAAGGATGAAAGTCTTTCTCCCAGTTCTTGGTCTGCTTTTCTGCGCAGCGTCCGTCTGTGCCCAGGAAGCCCCAGCTCAGCCGGTGATGACTTCCGTCAAACACGCGACCGACGGCCACGTCTGGGGTGCCCTCATTTTCGCCACCAACGAATCAGAGAAGTTGACCGGTGGTAAGGAGCCGGAGCACGCCGATCTGCCCAAGCTCCACGAGCGTCTGGCCAAGGTGTTTCCGTTCAAACACTTCGAAGTCCTCGGCCAGCACCGGCAGGATATTTTTCGTGAATATGAATCCTGGATCGTTCCCTCCCAGGATCTGTTCATGAAAATCGACTCGAAAGGCCCGGCTGAAAATGAAGGGTTAAATCTCCATCTCCAGGTCTGGCGTCGGCATCAGGTTTTGGTCAAAAGCGATGCCATCCTGCGCAAAGACAGCCCCCTGTTCATCGGCGGCCCCCCCTGGAAGAATGGGCGGCTGATTTTTGTGGTCTATCTCGAACGCACGTAACAATACGTCTGTCAGTGCCCGAACGCGCACAGGCACTTGTTCGTGCGCACATAGATCACGCCATCCACGATCGCAGGGGAAGCGAACACCGGCGCTTTGAGGTCATTCTTCGCCAGCACCTTCAGCGTGTCGCTCGTCGCATCCAGCACAGAGATCACACCACGCTGGCTCGTCACATACACACGGCCATCCGCCGTCACGGCAGACGCATAGTACTCGCCGGAGGCATCCAGGCGCTCGGCTTGAAAGATGGGGCTCCCGCTTTTGGCATCATACGCAGATGCGAGGCCGCCACCTTTCACGGTGAAGAGGCGGCCGTTGGCGATGACAGGAGAGAACACATAGGGCAGGTGCTTCGTCTGCCGCCAGATCACGTGCGTGTCCGTGATGTCGCCGCTGCCACCGGCCTTGATGGCGAAGAGCTGGTTCGCCGCATTGGCAAAGATCGCGCGCATGGCGTCATACTCGGCTTGGTTGACCGTCCCGTTCTTGTCCGCGTCGATGATGGTGAAGCGGTCGCGCAGCGGCCCCTCGGGAAACTCCTTCTCGCTCAGCAGACCGTCTTTGTCCGCGTCATGCGCGGCGAGGAAGGCGTCATGCGGCTCCATCTCCACGCGGTCGTCAGGGTCACCACCCGCGTTCCAGCCGCAGACGATCAGCACATCGCCTACGGCAATGGGACTCGTATTCGACACACGCGCCATGCCACTGGCAGACCAGCGCAGTTTGCCGTCTTTGAGATCGTAGCTGCGCGTCCGCAGCGATCCGCTCACGATGAGCTCTTCGATGCCGTCATGCCGCCAGATGAACGGCGTGGAAAAGCTGCGGCGGAATTCACTGCGGTCCACACGCCACACCGGCTCGCCCGTCTTCACATCCAGCGCGGTCATGTAGCTGCCCACATCCTGATCCGCCACGATGATCACCTTGCCATCCGCAAGGATGGGCGAGGCACTGGTGCCAAACTCCACGATCGGCGGTGGCAGCGGCTTCTGCCACAGCACCTTGCCGTTCCAATCATACGCCAGCACCCCGTAGGAGCCAAAGTAAGCGATCAAGCGCTCACCATCCGTGCAGCACGTCGGTGTGGCCGGACTACCAATGCGGTGCGCGCCTTCCACCTTCTCCACCGGAGCCACCGCACGCCACAGCTCATGCCCATCCTTCCGGCTCAGGCAAAGCGTCACCAGCTTGCCGCCATCCAGCCCCGTCAGCGCGATCTTGTCCTGCCAGAGGCACGGAGACGAATGCCCAAACGGCACCTCCACCTGCCACTTCAAATTCCTCTCCGCCCCAAACTCCACCGGCGGTTTACCCGTGCCGAGGCCCAATCCTCCCTCGCCACGAAACTGCGGCCAGTTCGATTCAGCGAAGCAGGGCGTAAGAAGAAGAGCGGAGCACAGGGCGTGGCGGAGCATCATGGTAATAAGAAGCGGTTTGCGGGGACGAGTCTTTCGAGCTTCTACAGTTTCAGTGGAGCGTGAGCCAGAACCGTGGGAACCCCCTCAATCCAGCGTCTGCCGGTAGCGAAACACCCCGATGAACAGAGCGACGAGGGCAAACAGCCCGATCTGCCAGAGCTGTAGCGAAATGTCGGCAAACGTATTCCCTTTGAGCAGCACCCCACGCACGATGCGCAGGAAGTGCGTCAGCGGCAGCACCTCGCCGACAGTTTGCGCCCATTGCGGCATGCCCCGAAAAGGAAACATGAAACCGGAGAGCAGCAGCGAGGGCAGGAAGAAAAAGAACGACCCCTGCACCGCCTGCAACTGGTTGGTAGCCAGCGTAGAGAAGGTGATTCCCACCGCGAGGTTTGCGGCGATGAAAACAAACGCGGCGACAAAAAGCAGGCCGAGATTTCCCAGCATCGGCACATGAAAGAGAAAGTGCGCGGCGACGAGAATGAGCACCACCTGAATGTAGCCAACAAACAGGTACGGAATGATTTTTCCCAGCAGCACCTCAAACGGACGCGTCGGCATCGAGAGCAGGTTTTCCATCGTGCCACGCTCGCGCTCACGTGTGATGGCCAGCGCGGTGATCATCACCATCGTCATCGTAAGCACCACGCCCATGAGGCCGGGGACGATGTTGTACTGCGTGACGGCTTCCGGGTTGTACAGCGCATGAATGCGCAGGTCGATGGGTGCCTCGCTTTGCGCCAGGTAAGCAAGCGGCCCTTTGAGGTCGTTTTGCAGCGCGGTCGTCAGCAGCGGGCGCAGGATGTTGATGGCATTGCTCGTCGCGGCAGGGTCAGTGGCGTCCGCTTCGATCAGCAAGGTGGGTTTGTCGCCGCGCAAGAGATTGCGAGAAAAATCCTGCGGGATGGTGATGACAAACTGCACTTCGCCATGCTCCAGCACTTCGCGCGCCTCGGCCTCGCTATGCACCTGCTGCACAAACTCGTAGTAGCCACTGTTGCGCAGGGCGCTGAGTAGCGTGCGCGCCTGCGGTCCCTGGTCATTCACGAGCACGGCGGCGGGCAGGTGCTTGGGATCGGAATTGATGGCAAAGCCAAACAACGTGAGCTGCAGCAGCGGAATGCCGACCATCATGCCAAAGGTCACGCGGTCACGCCGCATCTGGATGAACTCCTTGATGATGATCGCCAGAAAGCGGGTGATGGAAAAGCGGTGGCTCATTCGGCGAAATTGTCCTTCGATTGATCCATCAGGTGAATGAACACATCCTCCAGGCCGGAGCCAATGAGCGTCCATTCGTAATCCTTGCGGAAGGGCGCGATGGCCTGCTCCAGCGCCGCGGCATCACCACCGCTGACGTGCAGCGTGGTGCCAAACGCAACGGCCTGATGCACGCCGGGCTTGCCCCGGAGTTCCCCGGCGAGTTTGATCAAATCGTTCCCTTTGACCGACCAGGTAGTGAGGTGCGCGCTTTCGACCACCTCCTGTACCGTGCCGTGGGTCAGCAGATTGCCATACGCGAGGTAGGCGAGCCGGTGGCAGCGCTCGGCCTCGTCCATGTAGTGCGTGGTGATGAGAAACGTCAGCCCCTCGGCGGCGAGCTGGTGGATCTGCTCCCAGAAATCACGGCGTGCCTTGGGGTCAACGCCTGCGGTAGGTTCATCGAGCAGGAGCAGCTTGGGCTCGTGGATCAAACACGCCGCGAGCGCGAGCCGCTGCTTCCAGCCGCCTGACAACTGGCCCGCAAGCTGCCGCTCACGCCCCGCCAGGCCAAGTCGTTCAATGGAAGCACTCACCGCCGTTTTGCGATCTTTGATGCCATACATGCGCGCCACGAAATCCAGATTCTCGCGAATGCTCAGGTCTTCGTAAAAGCTGAAGCGCTGCGTCATGTACCCGACCTGTTTTTTGATCTCCTCGCTCTGCTTGATGACATCAAACCCCAGGCAGGTACCGCTGCCTGCGTCCGCCTTGAGCAGACCGCAGAGCATGCGGATGAAGGTGGTCTTGCCGCTGCCATTGGGACCTAAAAAGCCATAGATCTCGCCCCTGCGCACCTGCAGGTCGATCTGGTTCACGACGGTGCGCGTGCCGAAGCGCTTCGTCATGCCTTTCACGTCGATGGCCAGTTCTTCACTCATCATCAGGGCGCAAATTCGACATCAACCGGCTGCCCTGGGTGCAGCTTTGCCGCCACCGCATCGTCAAAACGCAGCTCAATCATGAACACCAGTTTGCTGCGGTTTTCCTGGCTGTAAATCACCGGCGGAGTGTATTCCGCCTGCGGCGCGATGAAGCTTACTTTTGCATTCAGCGTTTCGGCCACACCATCGAGCCGGACCTTCACCGCATCACCGACCTTCAAGGTCGTCAGCCGCGTTTCCGGCACAAAGGTGCGCACTTTGATGTTGGCTGGCGGCAGCAGGGAGACCACGGGTCGGCCCGCCTCCACCCTTTCTCCGGCACGGTAGAGAGTGTCATTCACCACTCCTGCCTGCTGCGCGCTTTGCTGCTTTTGCGAAAGATCCCACGCCGCCTTGGCCAGCGTGGCCTCACGGGCCTTCACCTCCGCCTCCAGCGCTGCCACCGCATCACTGCGCAGGCCCAGACCAGCGGTTTTCAGATCCGCCTCCAGTTGCTCCACACGTTTGTGGTTCTGAATGTTGACGCTGCGGGCTTGATCGGTGCTGTCCACTGCTACCGCGCCGGATTTTGTCAGCTCAAGCTGCCGCGCGAGCTCGATCTCTGCCAAAGCCGACGCCTCGCGTGCCTGCTTTAACTGCGCCTGGATGGACTCGATCTCCGAGGGCCGCTTGCCTTTCTGCGCATCTTCCAGCGTGTTTTTGGCCTGCTGCAGCCGATGGTTCGCCTCATCGCGCGCCGCAGTTTCAGCAACATCTTCCAGCGCAAACAGCACATCGCCTGCTTTGACCTGCGCTCCACGTTGAACATTCAACTTCGTCAGCTTGCCAGCCAGCGGAGACGAGACGTACACAAACTCGCCCTCGACATAGCCTTGCAGGATGTTGGATGGCGGGCGCTTGCAACCAAGCAACCCGAGGATCAGCACCAGGGCACTGATGGGATGGAACAACTGCTTCATGTGTGAGAGAGAACGGTACAGCAGGTATCCGGTTACGCGTGGGTTGCAAGGTGCGGACGCCCTTGTTCGAGCTTCGCCTCGCTTTCCTTTCCATTCACCCAATCATTCCGTCCTCACCGCCACCGCAGTGACTCTACGCAACCACTCCCTTGCCTTGTCACGCACAGGACTGGGCCGCAGCGTCCATGCGTCATTGTGATTGCGGAAGCCAGTGCTCAGAAAAGTGAGGTCGGCATTGGGCAGCAGCGGGCGCAGATAAGCTTCAGTTTCCTGTGCATTCGAGCCTTCGCCGCAGATGAACTGGGGTCGGTTGCCCAGACGTTGCAGACGAACCAGCGCCGAGGCACGGTCTGAATGAGGATACGGCCAGGTTTTAACGCCATCGTAATGACTGTAGGACATAAACCCGCACCACAGCTTGGCCGTTTCATCATCGTAAAGACCCAGATAATTGCAGGCGATGGCTCCACGCGAGAACCCGCACAGCACAACCTTCGACTCATCGCCGCCATAGTCACGACAAACGGACTTCACGCTGTCACGGAGGTATTTCAGCGTCGGCTGCGGATCATAGGTCGGCGCATTGCCCCACCAGGTGATCGCGATTGCATCCCCCTTCTCATTCAAATACGGCGCGCACAGCCAGATGAAGCCCCGCCCCGCAGAGAGGCCATAGCCAAGATTGCTGCCTTCAGGCAGGCCGGTGCTCACATCACCAAACTTGTTGGTATAGCCCCCATTGCCAGCGAGCTCGACGATCACCGGCATCTTCATGCCCGGTTTCCAATCAGTCGGCAAATAGAGCACATGCAGCCCCACTTTGACCCGTTTGCCCGGAGCAGGCGGACCATCGCTCAAAGCAGGCACTTCGAGATCTGCCGGTACGCTGCGGATGTCAGGCAGTTCGGCTGCGCACAAACTTGCTACAACAAGCCACAGGCAAACGGCGGTTTTCATAGAGTCTTGATTTCCACATTGCCCTTTTTCAAGGCAGCTTGGAGAGTCTCACGTTTGGTCTTGGCGGGATCAATCCACACGGTGAGCAAAGCATGTTCATTCACCGTCGCGCGTTCGACACCATCAAGTTTGGCGATGGCGATGTACGCTCCATAACGGCACCCTTTGCAGTCGAGTAGGCCGCACTGGATCTCGATTTTCTGCAGCTTGTCCGCCGACAGAGTGGAAAGCGGCACCAAGGCGAAAGTGCCGTTTGACGCGACGCGCAGAAGATCTTCCAGACGTTTGGTGATCGCTTCAGGCGCCGGCGGCTTCTTCGGATTGTAGCCGGGCATCAATTTCGCCGGGTCGTAGCGGAAGGTGACTTCAGCGCTGTCGAAGTTGAGGGCCGCGACTTCGACCTCAGGCATGGTTTTGACCTGCTCGCGCAGGTCCTGTTCCCGCGCAGGTTCACTGAGGCCGATGATGCGGTGCTTGGATTCATCCGCAGGCAGATGCAATGCGATGAGACTGAAAAGGAGAAGCAGATGTTTCATCAGCGAGTTTGGAAAAGGGGGCTGAGGACGACCTCATGCAGCAGGGTGCGGATGCCGCCGCCCTGCTTTTCGGTACGAGTCACGATGTCATTCAACGCAGCGCGATCACTGAAGGCCACATCGCGACCGGTGGAATAAATGATGAGCTGCTGCGCGAGGTTGCGCAGCAGCGTGTGCTTGTCGGCTGCGAGCATCGTTTTGAAATCGGCGATGCCGCCAAATTTACGCTCATCCGCAAATTGCCCGCTCGCATCCACTTTGGGGCCGAGCTTGAAGCTGATGCCAATCTTGGGATCGATGCTGCCGCGCGGTGCGGGATCGCCCTTCTCATGCAGCGAACGGTAGCGGTCACGGAATCCGCCGATGACATCGAAGGACTCCATCGCAAACCCCGGCGGATCAATCTTCGCATGGCAGGAGGCGCAGGTGGCGTCGGCGCGGTGTTTGTCGAGCAGTTCGCGGATGGTGGTGGCCCCCTGCACGTCCGGCTCCACCGCTGGCACATTCGGCGGTGGTGGTTCGGGCGGTTTGCCCAGCAGCCGCGCCATCACAAATGCGCCGCGTACCACAGGCGAAGTGGTCGTGCCGTTCGCCGTGACTTTCAGTACCGCAGCCTGAGTGAGGAAACCGCCGCGCGCGCAATCCTTGGGCAAAGCCACACGACGAATCGCCGGACCGCTCACGCCGGTGATGCCGTAATGCACCGCCAGCTTCTCATTGAGCATCGCAAAGTCTGACTGCACCAGAGCACCGGCATCGAGGTTCTTCTCAATGAGTTCGCGGAAGTAAGCGCGCGTTTCGGCCACCATGCTGTCCTGCATATACGGACTAAACTCGGGGTACAGCTTCTTGTCGGGGTCATTGGCACCGATGGAGCGCAGCTTGAGCCACTGACCGAGGAAGTCGTCGATGAAGCGCTGGGATTTGGGATCTTTAAGCAGGCGTTCGACCTGGTTGTTAAAGTCGCGTGGATGTTGCAGCAGCTCAGCATCCGGCGCGGAGTTCCACAGGAAGTAGGAGAGGCGCGCGGCGAGTGCCTGGTCGTCGAGCTTGGTTGCAGGCTCGATGTGGTAGAGAAAATCCGGCGAGCACAGCGCGGCGCGATACACCCAGCGCATCGCGGTTTCAAAACAGTCGCCCGCTTTGAGGCGTGCTTCGACTTGCGCCACGTACTGCTGGCGCACGTCATCACCCACAGACCGGCGGAAGGCTTTGGGCAAAAACTGGGCGAGCAAGCGGTCTGCCGCAGCGTGCGGTTCTGCGGGTTCCACGGTCCAGACACCCTTCTCAGCCTCTGGTTTGTTCTTGGTACCGATGACCTCTTGCTTGAGCGGTGTGCGCACTGGAGGCCGTGCGCCTTTGAACTCCGTGAGCGGCAGATCGCCAAAGAGCAGCGTGTGACTGCGCGGCGGCCACACATCATTCAGCGGGCCTTCGACCTCCACCCAGTCATTCGCAATGCATGGCCCAGTGAAGCCCATGGTGCGGTCCTTCTGCCCCCAGGTGCCGACGCGATACAGCACGACGGGCGCAAGCGAGGCGACATTGAAACCAAGCGTCTCTTTGAAATTCAGCCACACATCCAGATTGTGAACCTTCGACTCCAACGACGGTGCATCGTAATAACCCAGCACATAGCTCGGATGCTGACCACCACGCCCGTTTTCATTGAACTGCACGACAGAAAGCCGCGCCGCCTCAGTGCCGCGTGAAGGCAAAATCTTGCCCTGATCCCACTGGAAGCTATAGAACGAAGCGCGCACGCGATAGCGCCCCGGATAAAGCGCCGCGAAGTGGCGGAAGTAGGCGTTCCAAGATTCATCCTCATGGCGGAAGACCCCGACGCTGCTCATGCGATCAAAGATGCCGAGCTGCTCATGCGCGCCCTGATTCACGTGCCCGTACTCACCCGCAGGCGGAAAGACGGGATCAATCTTCTTGTCACGCAGCAGCATGGCATCGCCCTGCATCAACATGATGTCAGGCTCGTAATTGCGCGCGAGCGACAGGCGCACAATCTCCGACGCGGGAGCCGTAGGCCGGGTGGCGATGGCCATGTCCAGCGTCTTGTCCGCTGCTTCGATGTAGCGCGCCATGTTCACATGCGAGATGTCGAGCGCATCGCTGTTGTTATCAAAGCCGTGCGCCGAACCATCCGCAGGCAGTCCCGCCTGCAAGGCGATGCCGGGCAGGTCAAAGAGATCACGCACCGTGTTCTCATACTCGCTGCGCGTGAGGCGGCGCACGCCGGTGCGACCAGCCACATCCAGGTGCTCGGCCTTGATGAGCGCTTTATTCAGCCAGCCGGTCACGGCACTGACATCCGCCGCAGGCGGACGCTTCTTTTTCTTCGGCGGCATCTCACCGGTCTCAATGAGGTCATGAATCTTCACCCACTTGGCGAAGTTCTCCGCATCACTGAAGTTCTGCTTCAAGGCGCTGAGATCGAGATTGCCTTTGTGCGTGTCTGCGTCGTGGCAGTCGATGCAATGCGTGTCGAAAAAGACAGCGGTAGGTTCGGCAGCCTGCAAACCGCAGGCGAGCAGGGCGAAGGCGAGCGGTTTCATCATGCCAGTTCCAGCCCCTTCATAGTGCCTTTGGCGGTGGAGAACTCATCTGTCTCAATGCCAAGACGATGCAGCATGGAGAGATAAAGATTGCTCAGCGGGTAGTTGTTCTGCGTGTCGAAGGCCAGATGCTGGCCGTGCTTGAATCCGCCACCGGCCAGGAGCACCGGCAGGTTCACGTTGCTGTGCGAGTTCGCACTGCCCATCGGCGTGCCATAGAGCACCTGCGTGCGGTCCAGCAGGGTCTCACCTTCTTCTTTGGTGCCGTCGAGTGCCGTGAGGAAACCATTGAGCGCACTGAACTGGGCCTCCTCCTTCCCGCGCAACTCGGCCAGTGCTTCGGGGCGGTTGCCATGATGGGTAATGTTGTGAATGACGCCCGTGTCGATGAACAGCGTGATGATCCGCGTGGAGTCGCTTTCGAGCGCCAGCTTCATCACATCAAACATGAGCTTCGTCTTCGCTACAAACTCACGCGCATCGTCGATGTCGGCAGGCGCGGCGTTTTTGACCACGGGCTTGGGCTTGTACTCCCACTCCTCGGCGGCATGCAGGCGCTTCTCCAGTTCACGCACGGAGGTGAAGTACTCGTCCATGCGTTGTTTGTCCGCATGGGTCAGCGTTTGATCGAGGCGCTTGGACTGTCCTCCCACGAAATCCAGCATGCTGCGACCCTGGCGCAGCGCCTCCACATTGGCCTCCACCTCACTGGCCTTGCCTTGCACGAAGAGTTTTTGAAACAGCTTGCTCGGGCTTTTCTCCGCCGGGATCGGCGCACCGCTGCGCGTGTAGCTGAGCGTGGGCGAGCCATCGCTGACCATCGCCAGTGACATCGAAGGATGCCGCGTGGCCACACCCACATGCTCGGCAGCAAATTGATCCAGCGACACCCAGTTGCGGAATCCACCGCGATCAGGATGCGGCGTGCCCGTGAGAAAGCATTTCTCCGCCGCATGCCCCCCCGTGACCCCTGGCAGGCTCACGCCGGAGAACACCGTCATCTTCTCTCTATGCTGCGCCAGCTTTTGCAGATACGGCGAGAGCACATAGTCACGCCCGCCTTTCTCCGGGAAAAAGAACTGCGGGATGATGCCCATGTTCGTCTCGATGGCGACCATGCGCCGCGGCACCGTGGCCGTCTGCCCCGCACGCAGCATGGATTCGAGAAACGGCAGCGCAAGTGTAACGCCAGCACCCTGCAACAGCGTGCGGCGCGAGATGGGTCGGTTCAAATTGAGATTCATGAAATAGAAAACAGGATAAAGCAGAATGAGGTAAAGTTCAACGCAGCGGCACACTCCAAAGATGACCACCCGAAGTGATGAAAAGCGTCTTGCCATCCTTGCCGCCAAACGCGCAGTTGCAACACTCGTCCGGAGCCACCGGGATGAAGTCGAGCAGCTTCCCCGAGGGAGAAAGGATGTAGCAGCCCGCCTTGAAGCGCGTAGTTTCAAACTCAGTGGCCTTGTTGGTGCCTGCTGCCACATAAATGCGGCCCTCACGATCCATCTTCATGCCATCGGGGCCGCGACCGTCTTTCCAATCGAAGATGACTTTGGGCGGGCCGGGTTTGACGCCGCCACTTTCATCGAGTTCATAACGGAGAAGCTTCCGCGAGCCGCCATGTTTGCTATTATTATTGTCGGCGATGTATAAATGATGATCGTCTGGAGAAACGAGGATGCCATTGGGGCGTTCGAGGGAATAACTTTCTCCGCCGGGTAGTGCCCGCTCCAGTTTGCCGGGCGCATCTATGCGATAGATGCCTTCAATAAAAATGGTCCTCGCTTCCATGGGCAACGATCGCTGCACCTTCTCAAACTCCCGTTGGGTGAGAATGGGGCCGACCACACATAATCTCATTTGTGGTTCAAGGAATGAGATCTCCATCCCCTCCCTTGATCCATACCTCGGGTCCGTGAAATAAATCCGTCCCTTCGAATCCATGCAGAGATCATTCGGCGAATTGAAGCGCTTCCCCGCAAACCGATCCGCCAACACCGTGATGCTCCCATCCTTCTCCGTACGCGTCACACGCCGCATCCCAGACTCGCAGGCCACAAGTCGCCCCTCCTTGTCAAACAGCAGCCCATTCGAGGCATTGTGGCGGAAGACCGTTGTTTTACCATCCGGCCCCATGCGGTTGATGTGCTTACCGTCGGTGAAGTAGAGCGAGCCATCTTTCCATGCCGGACCCTCGGTCGCGCCAATAGCCCCATGATCCTTGGGCTTGGCACCGGAAACGACCGGCGAGCGCTGGGACGAGCAGGAAGCCAGGATGAGCGCAAGCGCGAGGCTGGAAAGAGGGCGGAAAAACATGCAGGACATCAATACGGCACAAGATGGAAAAATTCAGCGACACATTGTTCCCGAAGCGTTCTCTTGCGAAACATGCCTTTGAAATTTCTGCTCCCGCTCTCCCTGCTGCTCACCGCCACGCTGCACGCCCAGACCAGCGTGCCGCCGCCGGCGCGGGAGCTACGCGGATCGTGGCTAGCCACCGTACACAACATCAACTGGCCCAGCGAGCCGGGGCTGCCCGTGGCGAAGCAGAAAGAGCAGTTGAAGGCGCTCATCGACTCGGCGGCGGATGTGGGCTTGAACGCCCTAATCTTCCAAGTGCGCCCGGCGGGCGATGCCATGTATCCCTCCCAGCTTGAACCCTGGTCGCCCTTCCTGACCGGTCAGATGGGCGTGGCCCCCTCTCCCTTATGGGACCCCCTCGAGTTCGCCGTGAAGGAAGCCCACAAGCACGGCATGGAACTGCACGCCTGGTTCAATCCCTTCCGCGCTCTCGCCGGTGAGAAACGCGTGCCCAGCGCGGGCCACATCGTCCGCAAGCACCCCGAGTGGACGATGAAATACGGCCCGGACACCTGGATGGACCCCGGCATCCCCGAGGTGCGCGCGCAGGCCATCGCCGTTATCATGGATGTGACACGGCGCTACGATGTCGATGGCATTCACATCGACGATTATTTCTATCCTTATCCGATCACCGACGCGGCCAAGAAGAAGATCGAGTTTCCCGACAGCAACACATTTGCGCGCTACAAAGCCGCAGGCGGCAAGCTGGAGCTCACCGCATGGCGGCGGCAGAATGTCGATGAGACCGTGCGCATCATCTACGAAGGGATCAAGGCGGAGAAGAAATACGTGAAGTTTGGCATCAGCCCCTTCGGCTTGTGGCGGCCCAATTATCCTGAAGGCACCGGTGGCGGACTCGATCCATTTGAAGACCTCGGCGCGGACTCGCTCAAGTGGCTGCAGCAGGGCTGGGTGGACTATCTCACACCACAGCTCTACTGGACCATCGACCGGCCCAAGCTCGGCTTCATCACCTACTACGACTGGTGGCTGGAGCAGAACACGCAGGGCCGCCACATCTGGCCGGGCATGCACACCTCGAAGATCGGCGATGACCGCAATGCCGGCGAGATCCTCCACCAGATGAGTGTGCTGCGTGAGCGCGGCCTGAAAATGACGCCGGGCCACTTCCACTGGAACTTCGGCGCCCTGCACAAGGACCTCGGCAAGATCGGCACCTACACCAAAGAGCGCGCCTACATCACACATGCCATCCCGCCCGAATCACACTGGCTCAGCCAATCGAACCTTCCCGCACCGCTCGTCGGTAAAACCCGACCCGGCGGCAAACTCACCGTGGACTGGCAGCACAGCGACCCGCGCTGGATGAGTGAGACCCGCTGGTGGGTCATGCAGGCGCAGATCAATGGCAAATGGATCACCTGGGAATCCTATTTCAAAGACCAGCTCAGCGCCCCATGGCCAGAAAATGCCACCGCCGTGGCGATCCGTGCAGGTGGCCTCGGCTGGGAAGTGGGCGAGGCGGGAGTGACTACAAAGTAGCTCGGCTTCTGCAACCACAGAGAGCCACATGTCAGTTGTCATCCTCCACACTAGCCACATGTTATTCCCATGAGACAGAGGACCTTTGAAATCCGGGGACTGCCCGCCATGCTGCTACTGGGGGTGGTTGTGGTCGTGGCCTTCGGTCTCCTGGCATTGTTGCTGATGGTCGGCGCTGCGGTGGCAGTGGCTGGCCTGGGTATTTCCGCCGTGGCAGCGCTCTACTACACCCTGCGGCGCAAGCTCTCCTCCGGGACCAAACCCAACATCTGGCTGGAGCCCGAGAAACCTGCCACGACAGCATCTCTCGAAGTGCGTGAAATTGAGGTGGAAGTGCTGCCAGAGAAGGAACGGTGAATCACCTGCGTTCAATGGAGGTGAAATTTGTTTGCTCTCCTGCCGCGCACCGTCTCTGCCTCCTCCTGTTATTCAGCACAGCACTGTGTGTGCTGCATGCTGAAGAAACTTCTTCTCCACCTGCTCATGGTACATTCGCCACGCAGCTACAGCCCTTTGTGGACGAGCACTACATCTCAGGCGCGGTGGCTCTCGTGGCCAATCAAGAGCGTGTGTTGGATGTCACGACGGTCGGCTACAGCAGCCTGAGCACGAAAACACCCTTGCGTGAGGACAGCCTCTTCTGGCTCGCTTCCATCAGCAAAACGTTCGTGGCCACCGCCATGATGATGCTCGTCGATGAGGGCAAGGTGAACGTCGATGATCCGGTGGCAAAATACCTGCCCGAATTCAAAGGGCAGCTCGTGACGGACAAAAAAGGCAATCACCTGCCGCAGCACCCGATGCTCGTCAAGGAGCTGCTCACCCATACCAGCGGCATCATCGGCCCCAATGATCCGCCCATCAAAAAGAACAACGACCTCAAAGACGACATCCGGCAGTACAGTGCGGCACCGCTGAAGTGGGAACCGGGCACGAAATTCGAGTACAACAATGCCGGCATCAATACCGCAGGCCGCATCATCGAAGTGGTCAGCGGCATGGCCTATGGTGACTTCATCAAGCAGCGCATCCTTGATCCGCTGGGCATGACCGACACCACCTTCTGGCCGGACGAAAAGCTCGCCGCGCGGCTGGCGCAGACCTCGCAGTGGGACAAGGAGAAATCCGTGCTCGAAGACATTCCGAACCAGCCCGACCAGGTCTGGCTCAATCAAAAGCAGGTGCCGCTGCCCATGCGCGTCTATATGGGAGGCGAGGCCCTGCGCGCTTATCCCAATCGCTACGCGTGGCCTGCGGGCGGTTTATTCTCCACGGCGGGTGATCTGGTGAAGTACGGTCAGGCCATGCTCAATGGCAGTGTGGTCAACGGCAAACCCCTCGTCTCTGCAGCCAGCTTCAAGCGCATGACCACGCTGGAGTCCTGCATGACCGGCATCAAGGCAGCGCCGGGCATCGGCCTGGGATGGTTCGTCACCCGGAATGACAATGACGGCGTGGCCACCGGCAGCTTCGGCCACCACGGCGCACGCGGCCCGGTGATCTGGGTGGACCCCTCCAACAAGCTCGTGGTGATCCTGCTATACGAAAGCATGGACATCCAGACCCGTGGCGATGCAAAGAGCCGGTTTGAAAAGACCTTTTTCCGCGCTGCGCTGGCGAAATATGGGAAGGCCGTGAAATAAAGGCGCGCTCACTGAATGAACATGAACTGCTGCGTGTTCAGCAGCGCACAGATGAGGTCATCCATCGTGCTCAGCCCATTTGCCTGCGCCTTGAGCCACAGTTCTTTTTCCCTGGCGGAGGGCTGGCGCGAAAGGAGCGCGAGATACACGGCCTCAAGCTGCTGCTCCGGCTGCGACATCTTTTGAACCGCCAGTTTCACCTGCGAATAGCGGGCCAGGACTTGCGGCACCATCTCGCCATTCATCAGCGCCAGCGCCTGCGGGATGCTGGCGTCGCTGCTGCCGTTCTCAATGACCTCGCGGTCGCTCTGACCGAATTCACGCAGATAGTGACCGCGCGGTGATGGGCTTTCAATGTCCGCGGCACGCAGCCACGTCTTCGACTGGCTCTCGCGAAATTTCAGATAGGCAGGCTCTTCCTTCGCTGGAATTTCAAAGTAGCGCACCTCATCCTTCACCGCCGCAATCTGGTCGGCACGTTCCTGCCGCAAACGATCCGCGACCTCCTGCGGCAGTCCATAGCCCGGCACCGGCACTTTACTCATGTTGATCTCCACATCACCGCCGAGGATCGTGGCCCTCTGAATGGCCGGCGTGTTGGGAGCTTGCTGGGACGCCAGTTTGTTCACAGCGGGAATGAGGATGCTGTCATTCACCACGCTCTGGGTGTTGCGCTGCAGTTCGGCCGCTTTCTCGCTCAGCGCCTTGATGGCTGCGGCGTCATCCCGTTTGCGCGCTACATCCATCTGCTGCTGCAGACTTTTCAGCGCAAGAGTCTGCTCATGGTAGATCAGCGATACGGTCTTGGCGCCTTGCAGCATTTCTGCCGGGGTGAGTGCTTCGAGCGCATCATTGAACTTCCGCGCCCCCAGCAGTCGCTGCTCCACCTGCTCATCCAGCACAGCATTGCGACAATCAGGTGCCGGGTTGATCAACGTGACAAACGAGTCCCACAACTGCTCAGCAGTCATACGCCGCAGCAGAGGCCCGGTGAAATGATACGGCACTCCGAGAGCAAGCTCCTCTGTGGTCACGCAGCGTTGGTAGGCCTGGCTGTTCAGCAGCACGCGCAGGAACATCTTCATGTCATACCTCTGCGCGACCATGAGCTGCTCCAGATGCGCTTGCAACGCAGGCACCATCGCCGTGCTCGTGTCGGTCAGCTCATCCAGCGGCTCGATCAAGGCCAGGCCGAAGAGCTTTTTCCACAGACGGTTCACGATCACCTTCGTGAAGCGCGGATTCTGCGGCGAGGTCATCCACGCGGCACAGGCATCCGGTGACAGCTCACCGCTCGTGGCAGGAGCCGCCATCAAGGTGGCAGGCGTGACCACGGCCTTGGGCTTGGCGTCGGAATACTGGTAGTCGTGGGGCAGGCGGAGCTGCGCGGCATGCCAGTCCACCGTCGTCGCGGCCAAAGGATTGCCCGCCAGGTTCAGCGCGCCCTGCATGCTGTGGTACTGTTTGCCCAGTGTTTCCTGCTCGGCCTTCAGCGCAGCGTCAGAGTTTTTTCCAGCAGCAGTCATCTGCTGGCGCAGCGCGGCCTCATCCAGGTTCAACTGCTGTCGTGCCGACTTGATAGGGCCGACCTGATGGTAACTCGTTTCAATTCCATAGGTGAAGGCTGCCATCTGGTAGAACTGCATCTGCGTCCACTTATCGAACGGATGGTTGTGGCACTGCGCGCATTCAATGCGGGTGCCGAGAAAGACGCGCACGGTATTGGCCATGTTTTCCAGCGGCATAGCGCGGTCCCGCATGTAGTAGCCGATGGCTCCCCCCTCCCATGACCGCCCACGCGCCGCGATGAGCTCTCGCGCAAACTGATCATAGGGCTTGTTGGCACGCAGGCTGTCCTTGATGAACTTCACATACGCTGTGCCGGTGGTGCTGCCGGACGGTGCGGCTCTGGACTGTGCGCGCAGAATGTCGGCCCAGAAGTTGAAGAAATGCTGCACATAGCCTTCGCCAGCAAGCAGCCGGTCAATGAGTCTGGCACGCTTGTCAGCAGCAGTGGAACTCAAAAACTCATCCGTTTCGCGATACGTCGGAATACGCCCGACGACATCGAGAAACACCCGCCGCACGAAGGTAGCATCATCCGCCGGCGCGTTCGGCTTGAGCTGATGTTTGTTCCAATCCTGCGCCAGCAGTTCGTCGATCTTTTGTGCCTCATGGATGGGCGCAGCAGCAGACGAGCAGCACTGCGCCCAGAGGCAGGCCAGCAACAGCGCGGCCTTGTTTTTGATCACGTCGTACATGTGCAGTCATACGGCATGGGGACCAAAATTTTTGCTCTGTGTTTGGGAGGCCTGAGCTAGGATTGGATAATTCCACAACGTTCTGCTCTCATGAAATCATCTCTATGGATCTTTGCCTCCTCGCTGATCGCCCTCTCCGCCTTCGCCGCAGAGAACGAACAGCACCTGCTCTACGTCGCCACGCCGGGCATTCGCAATGACCTCGCCTGGGGCGGCAGCGGCGTGCTGGTGTTTGACATGGATCACGGCCACAAGTTCGTGAAGCGCATCCCCTTCAGCGTGCCGGATGACAAAGGCGCGCCGCGCAATGTGAAAGGCATCTGTGCGAATGCCGCCACACAGCGGCTCTACATTTCCACCACCCACACGCTGACCTGCCTTGATCTCATCACCGACAAGCTGCTGTGGGAAAAGGCGTATGAAGGCGGCTGTGACCGCATGTCGATGACGGCAGATGGCAAAAACATCTACCAGCCCTCGTTTGAGAAAGACTTCTGGAACGTCGTGGACGCTGCGACGGGGGATGTGCTCAAGCGCATCGACACACCAAGCACCGGCGCGCACAACACCGTCGTCGATGTCACCAGCACCCATGCCTATCTCGCAGGATTGCGCTCTCCCCTGCTGCGCGTGGTGGATACCAGCACGCGTGAAGTCGTGAAGGAAGTCGGCCCCTTCAGTGCCGCGATCCGGCCCTTCACGGTGAATGGCCAGGGCACACTCTGCTTGGTGAATGTGAATAGCCTGCTCGGTTTCGAGATCGGCGATCTCACGACCGGCAAGAAACTGCACCGGGTGGAAGTGCAGGGCTTCAGCACCGGCCCCGTGAAGCGCCACGGCTGCCCGAGCCATGGCATTGGCCTCACGCCCGATGAGCGCGAAGTTTGGGTCTGCGATGCCTTCAACAAACGCATGCACTACTTCGACGCGACAGTAATGCCGCCCAAGCAACTCGGCAGCATCGAGTGCCGCGATGATCCCGGCTGGATCACCTTCAGCATCGACGGACGTTACGCCTATCCATCCAGCGGTGAAGTCGTCGAAGTCGCCACGCACAAGATCATTACCACGCTTGAAGACGAGACTGGCCGCCATGTCGCGAGCGAAAAGCTGCTGGAGATTGATTTCAAAGACGGCAAGCCCCTCCGTCATGGTGATCAGTTTGGACTGGGGCGGGCGAGGTAGTTTTTTCAACCCATTCCATCTTATCATGACACGACTGCTGAGCCTTGTATTTGTCCTGCTGCTGAACTTGCCCACTACTCTGTGGGCCGAGGATGCGCCTCCCATCGTCGGTGCCATCCGCTGGGACGGCTGGTATGGCGATGGCAACGTGACCAAGGCCGTTGAGTCATCGCTCGGACAACCGAAGTATCATTATCGGCTGCCGTGGTTTGCGCGTGTAATTGGCGAGGACAAAGTCAGCATCAACGGCGACTCGCAGACCGTCATGGCGCAGGAAATCGCGTACGCTCACCAAGCCGGGCTGAACTACTGGGCGTTCGTCGATTATCTCGATGAAGCACCGGCGATGAGCATCGGCTTGAACCGTTACCGTGCGGCGAAGGACAAGCAGGGCATCCGCTACTGCCTCGTCGAAGAAGGAGCGCGGCTCGACAAATTCGGGGTGCAAGCCTGGAGCAAGCTCGTGGAGCATTTCCGGCATCCCGATTACCAGACTGTACTCGATGGTAGGCCACTGCTGTTCTTGTTCGCCAAGACCACCCAGTTGGGAAAGGCCGAGTGGGATGAATTGAAACGCCAGACCATCGCCGCAGGAATAAAGGCTCCGTATCTGGTGCTGCTCGGATGGAACGCGGAGGCGGATCGTGTGAGCCTGGGATTTGATGCCATTTCCGAGTATGCCTGTTCGGGCAAAGGCTACACGATTGATCCTGAAACCTACGCGCAGCTCACCGCGCATCATGTGCGCCAAAAGCTGTGGGAGAAATGGCGGCACGAGCGCACGCCCTGCATCACCTTCGCCACCGCCGGCTGGGACACACGCCCGCGTCAGGAGCGCCCGCCGCCCTGGTGTTCGTGGGTCACGGCCACGCCTGATCCCACGCCGCCTGCGCAGCAGAAGCCGCTCATCGACGCCGTCACGGCCACTCCAGACGAGCTGGCCAATCATCTCCGCGAGGCCCTTGCATGGACGAAGGCAAATCGCGATCTCAATCCTGCCAACGCCATCCTCATCTACGCCTGGAACGAACACGACGAAGGTGGCTGGCTACAGCCCACACTCGGGGCTGACGGCAGGCCGGATGAAGCACGCATTCATGCCTTGGCGCGGGTTCTTCGCAGGACTGAGCCTGCGCCATTGAAATCCACCAAGCTCGACTCAAAATCCAAGCCATGACCCCCAGCCGCTCACGTCGTCATTTCCTTCGCCTTGCCGCCTTGTCGCCGTTGGCTGCTGCAGCCTCCGCACCCGCACTGACCCCGATCAAGCGCACCGGCGGGGCCATGCTCAAGACAGGTTTGAATGCCTATTCATTCCTTGAGCAATTGAATGCAAATATCGCGGACGCATCCAAGGGCATCGACCTCTTCGGCGTGTGCGACTTCTGCGCCAAGCACGACATCGAGGCGGTGGACCTGACTGGCTACTTTTTCCCCGGCTATCCCAAGGCACCGGCGGACAGCTACGTGAACCTCATGAAGCGCTACGTGCATGATCGTGGCATCGTCATCAGTGGCACGGGCGTGAAGAATGATTTCGCCATCGCAGACAAGGCCGTGCGCGCAGAAGGGGTTGAGCTGACCAAGGTCTGGATCGAAGTCGCCGCACGTCTCGGTGCGCCGGTGGTCCGCGTGTTCGCCGGACCCCAGACCAAAAATGCCAAAGACTGGCAGACCCCTGCCAACAACGCCAAACGCGAAGACGTGGAAGGCTGGATGGCCGAGGCTCTGCATGCCTGCGCCGAACACGGGCAGAAGTACGGCGTGTTTGTGGCGGTGCAGAATCACGGCGACTTTCTCAAAACCGGTGCCGAGCATCTCCGTCTGCTACAGCGCACGGATCATGAGTGGTGCGGCGCACTGGTGGACACCGGCAAATACTTCAGCGAGGACCCCTATGCAGACATCGCCCTGATGGTGCCTTACGCAGTGAACTGGCAGATCAAGGAAACCCTCGGCAGCAGCTTGAAATCACCTCCCACCGATTTTAAAAAACTCGTCCAGATCATCCACGATGGCGGCTACCGCGGCTTCGTCCCGATCGAAACCCTCTCCATGGGTCGCAAAGATTACGATCCTGCCGCCGAGGTGGAAAAAGCACTCGTCAGCATGCGCGAAGCGATTGCCACATTGCGCTAACTCACGCTGCCACACCTTCACTTATTCTCTGGCTACGCTCACCTGCAGTAGTCGTAGAACAAGCCGCCCATCATGCAGCCGAGCTGGTTGCCACCAGCGAAGTTGCCACGCGTGTAGAGCACGATGGCGTACGGGGTGTTGCGGTAATAAAAAAACAGGGATTCGTGATCCCATTCGCCGTAGTTGCCCGTCTTGCCGCCGATGTAGGTGATGTTGGCAGGTAAGACCCAGCGACCAAGGCCATACTGATCCCGCCGCATGGCCTCCAGCAGTAACTCGCAGCCGTAGTCGAGACGGTAGTTCACGCAGCGCTCGTAAAACTCGGCGTAGAAGCGCGGGGACTGCCAGTTGTTGATGATCTCGACATTGGGCAGGTTGTACTTCCGCTCAAAGTACTGCTCATCGGCATGCGTGATGCGGGCCATCAGGTAATACCAGGAGGCATTGATGCTTTGATCACAGGCATAAACGATGTTCTGAAATTCATCGCGCGTGAGATTGCCACGGCGTTTTTCCAGCAGCACCGCTGCCACGG
Source organism: uncultured Verrucomicrobiota bacterium (assembly GCA_903848465.1). Classification (GTDB taxonomy): domain Bacteria; phylum Verrucomicrobiota; class Verrucomicrobiia; order Verrucomicrobiales; family Verrucomicrobiaceae; genus Prosthecobacter. The sequence continues at coordinate 7,659 of CAINGK010000217.1, read as the reverse complement.
CTGGCTTGGGCATCGAGCCACCCATGAAGAGTTTGTCCGCCTGAAATTCGGCGAGGTACTGACCTGTCGCGAGGTTTTTAACCGCGTAGCCGACCCGTGGATCACGCCGATGCGCGTAATAGGTCTGCTGCATACTGGACGTCCACGGCCTGCCATGCGCGCTGTGAGAGCGAAAGCGCAAGCGGGCACCCGATGCGAGGAAGCGGTTGTGATACTCCCACTGCGCGCGCGTTTTACGCGCCGAGAAGCCGAGCACCGAGGAGGCAGAGCCTGCACAGCCTGTGAGCGCCGCAGGCAATGCCAGCAGGCCACGCTGCAGCCACGTACGGCGCGTTTCTGATAATGTTGAAGGAACGTCCTCAGGCATCCTTAAAATTGCGCTCCTTCGCAGGAGACTGCCAGAGGGAAAATGTCAGAAGATTGTTCAAAGAAAAAGGGACGCCTTGCGGCGTCCCTTCGTGGTTGATTGGATGTTGAGTCTCAGATCGCGGATTACTGGCCGCCTGGACGCCACTCTTCGGTGGCGAACTTGAAGGCCTGCTCCAGACCGACGAGGTCGGTGCTTGGGCGTAGCGCTTCGAAGGCCTGGCTTTCCTTCTGGATGTCGGCTTCGCTGTAGTTCATGGCCTTGATGGAAAGGCCGATACGGCGCTCCACCTTGTCCACTTTGATGACGCGTGCTTCCACTTCGTCGCCCACGTTGAGCTTGTCCTTGACCTTCTCGATGCGGTCTTCGCTGATCTGCGAGATGTGTACGAGGCCGTCGATGTCGTCTTCCAGTTCGACGAAGGCGCCGAAGCTGGCGATCTTCGCCACGCGGCCCTTCACGACGTCGCCCACCTTGAAGCGGGTGTCGATGATGGACCATGGGTCCGTGTCGAGCTGCTTCATGCCCAGGCTGATGCGCTGGTTGGCCTTGTCGATGCCGAGAACCACGGCGTCCACTTCCTGGCCCTTCTTGAGGAGCTCGGAAGGATGGTTGATCTTGCGGGTCCAGCTCAGGTCGGACACGTGGATCATGCCGTCGATGCCTTCTTCCAGCTCCACAAACGCACCGTAAGCGGTGAGGTTGCGGACGGCACGCTTCATCTGAGTGCCAATCGGGTAACGAGCGTCAATGTCGTCCCAAGGATTGGTGTCGAGCTGACGCACGCCGAGGCTGATCTTGCGCTCTTCCTTGTTGATGCCAAGGACGGAAGCTTCGATTTCCTGACCGACGGTGAGAACGTCCGAAGGACGCGCGATGCGCTTCGTCCAGGACAGTTCGGAGACGTGGACGAGGCCTTCGACGCCTTCTTCCACTTCCACAAACGCGCCGTAGGCGACGAGCTTCGTGACCTTGCCGCGCACGCGCTGGCCGACGGGGTAACGGGCTTCGATGTTTTCCCAAGGATTGTTCTGCAACTGCTTGAGGCCGAGGGAGACACGCTCCTTCTCGCGATTGACTTCGAGAATCTGGACTTCGATCTTCTGACCGATTCCAAGCATTTCGGAAGGATGGTTGAGGCGGCCCCAGGACATGTCCGTGATGTGGAGCAGTCCGTCCATGCCGTTGAGGTCCACGAACGCACCGAAGTCGGTGATGTTCTTGACGATCCCGATGACCTTGTCGCCAGGGGTGACGCCGTCGAGGAACTTCTGGCGCTGTTCGGCGCGCTCCGCTTCGATGACTTCGCGACGGGAAAGGACGATGTTTTTGCGCTCGTCGTTGATCTTGACGATCTTGAATTCGAACACCTTGCCGACGTACTCGTTGAGATCCTTCGGCGGGATGATGTCGATCTGGCTGCCGGGCAGGAAGGCTTCGACGCCGACGTTGACCATGAGGCCGCCTTTGACGACGCTCTTGACCTTGCCTTTGACGAGACCGCCGTCCTTGAAGACGTTGTAGATCTTTTCCCAGTTCTGACGGTGGGCGGCTTTCTCCTTGGAGAGAACGACCATGCCTTCGTCGTTTTCGAGGCGTTCGAGGAGGACTTCCACCTCATCGCCTACCTGGATGTCTTCATCTTCGAACTCGTTGGAGGGGATGGCTCCTTCGGACTTGTAGCCGATATCGACGAGGATGACCTGCGGTTTGATTTCGAGGATCTTGCCTTTGACGATGGATCCTTCGGAAAGCTCGCGGAAAGAACCTGCGATCAGTTCTGCGAGTGTAGCGGTTGCGCTCATTATCTGTTATTTACGGGTTGCGAGTGTTTAGGTGGGTACCGCACGCAAACCTCCACTCCTGAGGCGCACGGCGGGCTTTCGTCCCGCAAAGCCACAAAGCTCCCGGACAAGAGGGCCTGGAGTCTCGGAGAAGTTCCGCATTTGGCAAGTGGGAAAGTCGGCTAAAAAGCCGCATCATAGACCGTCTGACCAGCTTCGATCACACGCAAAAAGAAGGGCCAAGGGGCGTGTGACGACCTCCTTGACCCTTCGGTGACCTTTTGTCGATGCCCGGGCGAATCCCCGCCCCGGCTCCGCCATGTTTACTTGCTATGCGTGTCGCAGTGTTCCGGCTCGGGGTCGGTTTCTTCGACGACCGCCTTGTCCTTGAGGAACTCCATGGCTTCCTGCAGGAGCAAGTCGCCGCGCACGTTGTCGATCAGGCCGTTCTTTTGTGCTTCGGCCATGAACTTCTTCGCGGGCATCTTCTGCCGCTCGGCGATCTGGGCCAGGGCCATGGCGATCTTCTGGCCAGGAACTTCGAGGGCTTCCTTCTTGGCGATCTGCTCAAGGATGAAGCTGACTTTGACGTTCTGGCGGGCCTGGTTGGTAGCGCTATTGAGGATCTCGTCCTGCTGCTTCATCAGCTCTTCTTCGCCGATGCCCTGCTGCATGGCGCGCTGGGCGATTTCGTTGGTGCGGCGCTGGGCTTCGCGATTCACGACTTCCTGCGGGAGTTCGAATTCCACCTTTTCAAACAAGTGAGCGATGACCTGATTGGACTTCGCGGCATCGCGAGCCTTTTCACGGCGGCGGCGGATGGCGTCGCGCACTTCTTCGTGCAGGGTTTCGAGCGTCATGTCATCACCGCCGACTTTCTTGATGAGTTCTTCGGTGAGTTCCGGCACGGCTTTGTTCTTCACGCCGTGGCATTTCACCGCTAGGGCGATGGTCTTGCCACGCAGGGCTTCAAAGCCAAAATCTTCCGCGATGGTGATGTTCAGCGTGCGCTCCTCATCTTTGGCGATGCCCACGAGGCCCGCGTAGTAGCCAGGGAGGAAATCGTCTTCTTCGCCGAGCAGGAACCAGTTTTCCTTCATCTCTTTAAGGTGGGCAGGCGCGTCCGGCATCGCTTCGCCAATCGGCTGGCCGTCGAGGCTACCGGTGACGCTGAGTACCACGACATCACCCAGTACGGCAACGCGTTCCACGTCTTCGTAGGTGGCCTGGTTTTCGCGCAGGTGGAGGAGATCATGGTCCACATCCGCGTCAGTGACTTCGATGCGCGGGAGCTTCACCGGGATGCCGGTGTACTCAGGCAACTCAAACTTCGGCGCGAGGCTCATCTCAATGGTGAAGCTAAAGCTCTTGTCCGTGTCGTGATACATCTTGTCGTTCACGGCCAGGACGTTCAGGAGTTCGAGACCTTCGCTCTTCACCGCCTGACGCAGGCCTTCGCTGATGAGCTTCTTCTCCAGTTCGTCCTTCACTTCGTTCTCGTAGCGCTTGGCGACGATGCTCTTCGGCGTTTTGCCAGGGCGATAGCCAGGCAGGCGTACCATGCCGGCGAAGTAGGTGATGATCGCGTCACGTTCTTTGCCGACCTGGTCGGAAGGAACGCGGACGTGGGCGACGGCGCGGCAGTTAGGCTGATGTTCGACGTTGATGTTCATGAGAAAGAGGTTAGGGGCGAAGTGTTTTCCATCGCAACAACCGGGCGGTGGGAACCGCGTCCGGGCCGGAGGGGCGCGCATGATAGACAGTTTGACGGTTTTGACAAACAGAGAACGACATCCCCGAATTTAGCCTGCATGCGTATTTTTCAGAGATTTGAGGTCTGGCTGCTGCTCATCGCAGGCGGAATCGCCATCTGGTGGTCCTTTCCATCGGCCCCAAATCCAGCCGAAATTGGCCCCGAAACCGAATTAACCACCGCTTCCCCCCTGCAACTCCGCCGCTGCACGCTGGAGCGAGATTTTGGCAATGCCCGGCTGGATCTGGAAGTCCGCTACAAGAATACCAGCCCCCGCCCGCTCTCCATGCAGCCGCCAGACGTGCGCCTGCTCAATGCCGCCGGCAAGGACGTCCCCCTCTTCATCCTCCCCGTGGAGCGCCCACCCAGCATCGAATCCCAGACCACCGGCGACGTCCGCCTGCGCTTCTGGCTAGAAAAAACCGACCTCACCGGCCCCCTCACCCTGGAAATCCGCAGCCAAAAACTCGAAATCAAAAACAGCACCCCACTGGATTTGGAGAAACTGGAGAATGCCAAGCCGAAGGTGTGGACGAGTGCGGACTGGGGGTTGTAATTTAGACCATGAGGCGCAAAAACCTTTGGAAGGCAGGCATTGGAGCCTTGGCGCTACTGTTTGTGGTTTTTTATGGACCCGACTGCCTTCATCTTTTTTACCGCCTGACGACTCCCAAAACGGTCATTTTGTCCAACCGCTTGGACTACAACGTGATGGCAGATGATGAAAGCCGCCTCGCTCCCGATGCCCAGAAGTCCAGCATCCGCAAACGGCACGAACTCTTCCTGTGGTTTCACGCCCGCGGATTGAACATCGACGAAGATGATGAGGAGCGTTCCATCTGGCATCCGTGGAAGGAACTCGTGGAATATTGGAGGTCGGAACGCAACTGACCTGCTCAGGCTTTCAACACCACCCAAGTCGCTCCCCACGAGCCGCTCGCCTCATCCGCAGGCCAAACGAACTGCTGAACTTCCGGCAGCTTCCCAAGTAATTGATGCACGCCAGTTCGCAGGGCACCGCTGCCTTTGCCATGAATGATGCGTACACGCAAGATGCCGCGCTTGCGGCATTCGGCGAAGTATTCGGGCAGCAGGCTCCCGATTTCATTCGGACGGAAGGTGTGCAGATCGAGTTCCGGGCCGATGGGGTGCTCCACCACCTCGGGGATCGGTTCGTCAGCGTCTGCGGGCATGGGAGAAGGTGATTGGGCCGTGGCCCGAGTCCAGCAGCAATCGCCGATGTACAGCGCTTGTGATCTGCGCTGATGCGTCTAGCTTGGGCCAAGCGTTTCCAAGGAGTTTGTCTTGCCTTCCCACCTACGAACCCGGCTCCAGCAATTGCGTGACTTCGCACGTCAGGGCCGGGCGTGGCTGAAAACCATGACCGCAGAAAGTGAGCTCGATCCCTTTCCGCTGCGGCAGATGCTGAAAGGGTACACCAAGGAGTTTCTCAAAGCGGACATCAGGAGCGGGCTGGATGGTGCCCTGCTGGCCATCCCGCAGGGCATGGCGTTTGCCGTCGTAGCCGGGCTGCCGCTGGCCTATGGCATCACCTGTTCAGCGGTGGCCTGCGTGGTCGGCGCGCTGCTGATGAGTTCCCGGCACTCCATCTATGGGCCGACGAATGCCACGGCCTTCATGGTGTCGTCCTACTTCGCCGCCTTTCCCAACCTGAACCAACTGGCCTCAATGCCGATGCTCGTGTTTCTCGTGGGCGCGCTGCTGATCTTCGGGGCCTATTTCCGCGTGGCAGACATGGCGCGCTTCATCAGCCGCGCGGTGGTGGTGGCCTATCTTACTGGCGCAGCTTTGCAAATGTTTGCCCATCAGCTCCCGGTGGTGCTCGGCCAGCAGATTGCCGATGCCCCTGGCAAACCTGTCGCGCGCACCCTGGTCTCCGATCTGCATGCGGTGCTGGGCCATCTACCGTCCATACACTGGCCGAGCGTGCTGATCACCGCCCTCGCCATTGGCAGCTACTACGGCTTCAAACGTTTTGGCAAACGCTTCCCGGCACTCACCCTCACGCTCATCCTCATGTCACTCATCGCCTTGTTGATGAACAAAGTGGGCTGGCAGGTCGCCACCTATTCCGATTTGTCATTCACCTGGCGCACCTTGCTGCCGCCCTTCCCAGACTTCACCAGCGGCAGTGCCTCCGCGCAGTTCAGCCAGCTCTTTGGGCTAGCACTCTCGCTCGCGTTTGTGGCGATGATGGAAAACTCCGCCATGGCGCGCACCCTGGCCAGCCGCTCGGGACACAACGTGGATGCCAATCAGGACATGCTCAGCCTCGGCGCAGCAAATCTGGCCTGCGCCTATCTCAGCGGCATGCCCGCGTCTCATTCCCTCACCCGTTCGCTGGCAGCGTATGAGAGCGGCGCGGTCTCTCCAATATCCGCCATTGTCAGCGGCGTGGTGTGTCTGGTGGCAGCGCTCACGATTGGCCCGCTGGTGGCTTATGTACCTAAGGCCGCGCTCGGTGCGATGGTCATCTGCGTGGCTGTGGCCCTCATCAACAAGCGGCAGATCCGCATCTCCCTGCGCGCCACCGGATCGGACGCGGTGGCGTTTCTCACGACCTTCATCGCTACATTGCTGGTGCCCCTGCACGTGGCCATCTTCACCGGCGTGGGCATCTCCATCATCCTCTACCTGCACAAGGCCAGCCAGCCCTCGCTGGTGGAATACGTCTTCAATGAGGAAGGCAATCTGGCCGAGGCGCTCCAGGGCGGACGCCAGCATCCGGCCATTTCGATTGTACATGTCGAGGGCGATCTGTTCTTTGCCTCCGCCGATATCTTCCGCACGCAGATCCAGCGCTCCTGCTCCGACCCCAATCTGCGGATCGTCATCCTGCGGCTCAAGAACGCACGCCACCTCGACGCCACCTGCGCCATGGCCATCGAAGAACTGACGCGCACCCTGCGCGCCGACGGGCGTGACATCATCGTCAGCGGCGTGTTGAAGGATCTGTACCGCGTGCTGAAAGACGCCGGCATGGTGGAAGTCATCGGCAAGGACAACCTCTTCCCCGCCAGTCCGTCCAACCCCAATCTGTCCACCCGCAACGCCTTGCGCCGTGCGCAGGAGATTCTCGGCATCAAAGATGCCGAGGTGCGTATCTACTACGATCCATCCAAATCTCCCAAGCCCTAGCTTCGTCCTCCTCTATGAAATGGTCCTTTCGTCTCTTCACCTTGGCTGGCACCGAGGTCCGCGTTCACGTCACCTTCTTGCTATTGCTGCTGTTTGTCGCCAGCCAAAGTTTTCTCTCTGGGCAGGGCCTTCCCGCTGCGCTCGAATCGACGCTCTTCATCACCATCATGTTCGCCTGTGTGGTACTGCATGAGTTTGGCCACGTCCTGGCCGCACGGGGCTATGGCATCCGTACACCGGACATCACCCTGCTGCCCATCGGCGGCGTGGCCCGGCTGGAGCGCATGCCACGCAAGCCTTCGGAGGAGTTAGTCGTGGCCATCAGCGGCCCCATGGTCAACGTGATCATCGCGGCGGCTATCTGGTTGGTCTTCGGCATCGAGACCGCGTTCCATCCCGGCTACGATTTTCTCAAATCAGGCGGCTTCTTCGAAAAGCTCATGATGTGGAATATCTGGTTCATCCGAGAAGTTGGTGCGGTGGTCAGGTGCCAGTGAGTATGTCTTTTGACTCGTGGAGTGCGTAGATGCGCAGGTGGAGGAACTCCACGTCACGGTAGCCATAGGCCATGCGGGTGAGCCGTCCGATCTTGTTGT
>CAINGK010000216.1 GCA_903848465.1 uncultured Verrucomicrobiota bacterium | reverse complement strand
TGAGTTCGTCGATGGTGCGTACGCACAGGCCGCAGTAAGCAGCCACTTGTTTGCGATTGATCTTCCCGGCCAGAAGGCTGGAAGCGGTGGTGTTCGAGGGTGATGAGTGATTCATACCCTATTACAGCTTGGGCCAGATTTACAGAAGTCAAAATAAATGTTGCAGGATGTTGCATGCATTGGTTCCTACGGCTGTCTATTCTTTTCTTCCGGTATTACGCGGTAGTGTGTGGTATGTATTGGCGTGGAGTTGAAATCACGCATGCAGCGGCGGATGAATCGGAGACGGCAGCGCATGGAAAGAGGGGGCGCATTGAGGCAGCAGGCCGCGCTGGGACGAAGGATTCCAGGGACGCGCACAGCGCATCCCTACCGGCCTTGCGTGTCGCGGCTGCTCAGTGCTGGTGGCTACCGTGATTTCGAGTCTGTCACGACGCAGGCGCTGAAAAAGGTCCGCCATTCTTGGGGAGGTCTAAAAACGTGAGTGCTAAAACTCGTGACTCCTTTCCACATCCGTGTTTAAGAGACGGTTGTGACTCCCACCGAACATCTCGACGCTTTGCTGGCACGGCCTGAGCCGTTGCTGGCGCTGGCTCCCATGCAGGATGTCACGGACTTGGAATTCTGGCGGCTGATGGCGCGCTATGGCGGGGCGGATGTGTATTACACGGAGTACTTCCGCGTGCATGCGGACTCGCATTTGGACAAGCCGATCCTCGCCTCACTGATTCACAATCCCACGGGCAAACCGGCCATCGCGCAGATGATCGGGAATGACATCCCTGCGCTGGTGCGCAGCGCGAAGGAACTGCAGCGCTACAACATCGCGGCGGTGGATCTGAATCTCGGCTGCCCGGCTCCCATCGTGTACAAGAAGTGCGCCGGTGGTGGCCTGCTGCGCGATGTGCCGCGCATCGAGGGCATCCTCGGCGCGCTGCGCGAGGCGATCTCCATCAAGTTCACGGTGAAGACGCGTCTCGGCTTTGATGACACGGAAACCATCGACGCCCTGGTGCCGCTGTTTGCCAAGCATGGCGTGGATTTGGTCACCATCCACGGCCGCACCGTGCTGCAGATGTATCGCGAAGGCGTGCGCTATGATTTGATCGGCAACGCCACCTCACAGCTCCCCTGCCCCGTGCTGGCGAATGGCAACATCAGCTCCCACGTGGATGCCGCCGAGGTGACGCAGCAGACCGGCGTGCGCGGCCTCATGCTCGGGCGCGGGGCCATCCGTAATCCGTGGATGTTTGACCAGATCCGCCAGCATGTGCGCGGCCTGCCCGTCTTCCAGCCCACCCCCGCCGACCGCCTGCGCTACGTGGAGGAGCTGTACGAATGCGTGACGCTGCCCAACACCCGCGAGCTAGACATGGTGAACCGCATCAAAAAACACCTCAATTTCTTCGCCTGGGGCCTGGCCGATGCTGAGGGCTTCCTCAGCGCCATGCGCCGCTGCACCACGCGGGCGGGGATCATGGAGGTGTGTACGCGGGCGTTTGGGGTTTGAGGTGCATCGGTGCGCTTCAGATTTAGCAAAGGAATGAGGAGCAAGGGAATGACGAACCTCTGAATCCATGCCTGTCTGAATGCTGATTTCAAAATCAGATCATTCCTTTGCTCTCCATTCCCTTGCTCATCAGACAGCTTGCTCGGGCCACAAATCAAAGGTACAACGCCAGCCTGCGTGACGCTGCCGCCGAAGCCCTCCCCTGATTCCGCCGTAATTTTCACAGCTATTCCTCGTATTGGACATCTTCCCCAGCCTATGCTATCGCCCGCACCCATGTTTTCTCCCCGAACTCTCCTTCCACTCCTGGCCCTGGCTCCCGCGTTTCTTGGCGCTGCGGAGAAGATTGATTTCAACAAGCAGATCAAGCCCCTGCTCGAAGGTGCCTGCACGCACTGCCACGGCGCGAAAGAGGACAAGGGCGACTTCCGCATGCACACGCTGGAAGACATCAAGAAGGGCAATGAGAACGGCCCCGGTCTGACGCCGGGCGATCTGAAGAAGAGCTCCATCTACACCACGCTGCTGCTCGCTGCCGAAGAAGACACGGCGATGCCACCGAAGAAGGAAGGCGCGCTGGAGAAGTCCCAGATCGAAGTGATCAAGACCTGGATCGAGCAAGGAGCCGAGTGGCCGGAGGGCGTGGTGCTGGAGCAGACCCCGCGCATCAAGTTTGAAAAGCACATCCAGCCGATCCTGGAGCAGAACTGCGTGTCCTGCCACAACCCCGAAAAGGCGAAGGGCGACTGGGTCATCACCACCAAGAAGGAAGCCTTCAGCACTGGCGAGAACGCCCCGAACATCCTCCCCTTTGACCTCAAGAGCGCGCTCTACCATGTGACGACGCTGGCCGCTGACGAAGACGATTTGATGCCGCCGAAGAAGAGCGGTGGCCCCTTGAGCAAGGAGGACATCAATTTCCTCCGCCTGTGGATTTTGCAAGGCGCACCCTGGCCGGATGACCTCAAGCTGACCGCGAAGGAGAAGAAAGGCCCGGCTTCGACCAACCCGGACACGATGGACCTCGTGAAGAAGATTCACGCGCTCATCGTGCAGACTTCCAAGGAGAAGAAAGAGGCCGAGATGAAGCCCTATGACTCGAAGGTCCCCAAGACGGGCATCCCCTTCAGCATGGTGGTGATCAAGAGCGGTGAATTCACCATGGGCAGCCCGGACAGCGAAGCCAACCGTGGCGACGACGAAGGCCCGCAGGTGAAGAAGACGCTGAAGCCCTTCTGGATGGGCAAATACGAAGTGACCTGGGATGAGTACGAGCCCTTCCAGCTCACCAGCATCGGTCGCAACAAGGACGGCTCCCGCCAGGTGTTTAAGCTGACCGACAAGCCGGAAGACCTCATCTCCCAGCCCACGCCGCCGTATCAGCCAATGGACTTCGGCATGGGCCGCGATCGCTACCCCGCCATCTGCATGACGCAGCACGCCGCCAACAAGTACTGCCAGTGGCTCAGCGCCCAGACCGGCCACTTCTACCGCCTGCCCACCGAGGCCGAGTGGGAGTATGCCGCCCGCGCTGGCACCACGACCGCCTATTTCTTCGGCAATGACAAGGCGCAGCTCAAAGAGTACGCCTGGTTCTTCGAAAACGCCCCGAACTTCCAGTATGCGAAGATCGGCCTGAAGAAGCCCAATCCCTGGGGCCTCTACGACATCTACGGCAACGTCTGCGAGTGGTGCCTGGATCAGTACACACCCACGACACCCGCCGCCGCGATCCTCGGCAATGATTGGGTGCGCTCGAAGACCCCCTACCCGCATGTGGCCAAAGGTGGCACCTATGACGACGATGCCGAACTGCTCCGCAGCTCTGCCCGCAAAGCCTCCGACGCCCTGTGGAAGCAGCAGGACCCACAGCTCCCGAAGAGCATCTGGTACCTCACGGACGCCACCTGGCTCGGCTTCCGCATCGTGCGCCCGCTGGAGATTCCTACGGTCGAAGAGATGTATGCCGCCTGGAATAATGGGGTGGCTAAAGAATAACGGCGTGCCGCCAAATGACGAATGACGAATGACGAATGACGAATGACGAATCAATGTCGTTAAGTTAAGCAAAATAGACCGCGAAGGTGTATTTTTCACAACGCGAATGAGCACGAATAGCCGCGAATTTTTCACGAATTTCAGAGTTCAGAATTCCTCTGCATTCGCGGTCATTCGTGGCCATTCGCGTT
>CAINGK010000215.1 GCA_903848465.1 uncultured Verrucomicrobiota bacterium | reverse complement strand
CCTGGAAGAGGCCCGGACATTGGAACTCATGAGTCTGCGTGCAGCAGCCAACTTCTGACTGGAGAGCCGGATGCGGGAGACCTGCCAGTCCGGTTCGGAGGGAGGGGCGGCGTTCATCGCGCCGTTCCTACCCCTATCCTCCTGCCGCTTACGCGATCACATCGTGCAGCACATTCCCATGCACATCGGTCAGCCGCAAATCCCGCCCGCTGAAACGATAAGTCAGCTGCTCGTGATCAATACCCATGAGGTGCAGCACGGTGGCCCACATGTCATAGACGGTACAGGAATTTTCGATGGCGTGGTAGCCGAAGTCGTCGGTAGCACCGTAGATGTGGCCGGGTTTGACGCCGCCGCCGGCCATCCAGATGGTGAAGCCGTAGGGATTGTGGTCGCGGCCATCGGTGCCCTGAGCAAAGGGTGTGCGGCCAAATTCACCGGCCCAGATGACGAGCGTGCTGTCGAGCAAACCGCGTGATTTGAGATCCTTGACCAGCGCGGCGATGGGCTGATCCACCTGATGCGCCATGTTGCCGTGGCCCTTTTTGATCTGGCCGTGCTGATCCCAGGGATTCGCTGCCTGACCGCCGCCGAGTGTTTGCGGCAGACAGCTCAGTTCCACAAAGCGTACGCCGCGCTCCACCAGACGCCGTGCCAGCAGGCACTGCCGTGCATAGGCTGTGAGGGTGGAGTCGGGGCCGTCCATGCCGTACAGTTTTTTCGTTGCCTCGGTCTCGCCGGAGATCTCGCACAGCTCCGGCACGGCGGACTGCATGCGCCAGGCCATCTCGTAGTTGGCGATGGCGGCATCCACATACAGGTCATGCTGAGCCGTGCTGGCAAAGCGGTGATCCATCGCGCCGATGAAGTCGAGTTGCTTGCGCTGCATGTCGCGCGGCTGGCGCGGGCGGATGTTTTTGACCGCCTCTTCCTTGTCTGCCTGCACGATGCTGGCCTGATGCTGCGCGGGCAGAAAGCCGTTGCTGAACACACCCACCCCGCCATGCGGCACGGTGGCACCACCACTTTGTAGCACGATGTAGCCGGGCAGATCACGCGACTCGGTGCCGAGGCCGTAGCTGGCCCAGGCACCGGCGCTCGGATAACCGAGGAAGGGAAAGCCGCTGTGCATGAAGAAATTCCCCTGCGCATGCTCGCTGAATTTTGCCGTCATGCTGCGAATGACGCAAATGTCGTCCGCGAGCGTGGCCATGTGCGGAAAGAGTTCGCTCACCGGCATGCCACTCTGGCCGCGCTGATGAAACGCCCAATGCGCAGGCTGCACCGTGCCATTGTTGTTGAACTGCGTTTTCTTCACCTCGACCGGCATCGGCTGCCCCGCGTACTTTTCCAGCAGCGGCTTCGGATCAAACGAATCCAGGTGCGACACCCCGCCGCTCATGTAGCAGAAGATCACACTGCGGGCCTTCGGCGCAAAGCGCTTCGCACGATTCACCGGCGACTCCGCCTGCATGAGGCCTGCCAATGCGGCCATGCCAAAGCCAGTGGAGGCATTGGCGAGGAGCTGGCGGCGGGAAAATGGAGAGTTCATCAGGCGATGATGTCTTTGAGTACATTACCATGTACGTCCGTGAGGCGCAGATCTCGTCCGCTGAAGCGGTAGGTGAGCTGTTCGTGGTCGATGCCCATGAGATGGAGCACGGTGGCCCACATGTCATAGACGCTGCTGACGTTCTCGATGGCGTTGTAGCCGAAATCGTCGGTGGCACCGTGGACGTGGCCGCCTTTGACGCCGCCGCCGGCCATCCAGACGGTGAAGCCGTAGGGGTTGTGGTCGCGGCCATTGGAGCCTTGCGCGAAGGGCGTGCGGCCGAATTCGCCAGCCCAGACGAGGAGGGTGCTGTCGAGCAGGCCGCGTGCGCGCAGGTCCTTGATGAGCGCGGCGATGGGTTGGTCGATTTGATTCGCCATCTTGCCGTGGCCTTCTTTGAGCGCGCCGTGGTGGTCCCAGGGATTGGCGCCGTTGCCGCCACCGATGTTGTAGGCGAGCGTGCTGAGTTCGATGAAGCGCACACCGCGTTCGACGAGTCGGCGGGCGAGCAGGCACTGGCGGGCGTAGGCGGCTTTTTTGGGCTCGGGGTCGTCGAGGCCGTAGAGTTTCTTGGTCGCCTCGGTTTCGCCGGAGATGTCGCAGAGATCGGGCACGGCGGACTGCATGCGCCAGGCCATCTCGTAGTTGGAGATGGCGGCTTCCACGTGCATGTCGTGCTGCGTGGTGCTGACGAAGCGGCGGTCCATCGCGCCGATGAAATCGAGCTGTTTGCGCTGCATGCCTTGCGACTGGCGTGGGCGGATGTTGGCGACGGCTTCGGCTTCATCCGCCTTCACGATGCTGGCCTGATGCTGCGCGGGCAGGAAGCCGTTGCTGAACAAGCCCACGCCGCCATGCGGAGTGGCGGCACCACCACTTTGTAGCACAAGGTAGCCGGGCAGGTCACGTGACTCAGTGCCGAGGCCGTAGCTGGTCCAGGCACCGGCGCTGGGGAAGCCTAGGAAGGGGAAGCCGGTGTGCATGAAGAAGTTTCCCTGCGCATGCTCGCTGAACTTGGCCGTCATGCTGCGGATCATGCACATCTCATCCACCACGCCGCCGATCTGGGGAAAGAGGTCGCTCACCTCCAGGCCCGACTGACCGTAGCGTTTGAAATCCCAGTGCGAGGGCTGCACGGTGCCGTTGTTGTTGAACTGCGTTTTCTTCACCGCACCGGGCATCGGCTGCCCCGCAAACTTCGTCAGCATCGGTTTGTGATCGAAGGAATCGACATGCGATACTCCGCCGCTCATGTAGAGAAAGATCACGCTGCGTGCCTTCGGTGCGAATTTCTTCGCACGATGCACGAGCGGTGTGTCTGCCAGTGCTTGTTCTTGCATGAGTCCGGCAAGCGCGGCCATGCCGAAACCGGTGGAGGCGCGGGAGAGGAGCTGGCGGCGGGAAAGGGGGGAGTTCATGGTGTTTCGCAGGTGGCGGAATGAGAAGCTGGCTCGGATTGATTCATCAGCCAATTCGCGGCGATGCAGCGAAGGTCTTGGGCAAAGGCGATGTGTGCCTCCTGGCCGTAGAGGCCGTTGTACCCCACGACATCGGGGTTATCGCGCAGGTCGTCGTAACGCCAGTAAGCACGGACAAAGGACTCCATGCCATAGGCGCTTCCAAACGTGTCTTTCGACGCCTCGGGCCAGTACACTTCATTGATCAATTTCTCCAACTCGACATGCGGTGAGCATTCTTCCTGCATGATTTGTTCCGCGTAGTGGCGAAGCAAGATTTGAAAAGCTTCTGGGCGTGAAGGTTTGCTGATGCCGAGCTGGGATGCCGCAGATGCAAATAGCATCTCGGCTTCGGAATGTGGCAGCACCGGATCCCACGCGATGGCGTGCAAAGCCGGGCATTCATATCCGCTCTCGATGAGTTTGACTGCCATCTTCTGATAGCCTGAGCTTGGCAAGGTTTGGAGTTCAGAGCGCGCCAGCAGCACCTTCATGGATGACAAAGAGTTAGTCATTGTGATGAACCAATGTCGCGTGAGCGTTTTGGAGTGCTCCAGTCCTCTGGAGCTTTGCGCAGGCAGTGAGACGTTCGAAAGCGCCGGAGGACCGGCGCACTCCAGGACGCTGGCGCGAGTTTTGAAGGCGTATTCATTGCAGGTAAATGAACTCCTTCAGGTTAATGAGTGACTGCGCGAGGCTGGTCCAGGACTGGAGGACGGAGTCATCTCCAGCAGCGGAGGCGTGGAGGGATTCGAGCTGGCGGGACTGGAGGTCGCGCTGGGATTGAAGTTGGGTGAGTTGCTTGCGTTGGTCGGGCGTGAGTGTGGCGATGATGTCAGCCTCGGTGATGGAGCTGGATTCGATGCGGGCGGTTTGGGAAATCTCTGCGGGAGTCAGCGCGCGATCATAGAGACGGGCGCGGAAGATGCGGCCGGACAGGCCTTTGTTGCCTGCGGGTGAGCCGTGGCGGCAGCCGAGGAGGATTTGGGATGCCTCGGGTTCGAAGAGGGCTGCGGGGGCTTTGCGGTAGGTGCGGCCGTAGGGTTTGCCATCGCGGTAGCCGCTGATGGTGCCATCGGGCTGATAGACGACAGCCACATGCACGGGGCGTGTTGCGGCTTCGGTTTCGGCGCTGCCTTCAAAGAGTTCGCTGCGGTCAAAGAAGTTGCTGCCCGCGACCCAGTGCTGCGCCGTCTTTTCCGCGAACACGATGGCATCAAACTGGCCGCCGTCTTTGTGCTGCACGGTGACTACGCCGCCGCCACGCTGGGTAAAGTTGTCGAGCATGACCCAGGCTTCGAGGGTTTTGGCGGTGAGTGCTTTGGGCAGGGAGCCGGATTTGGCCATGGACTTGCCATCGAGAATGAGGGCACCGTTTTCGACGCGGGCGCTGCCGACGAGTTCGAGGTTCATGCGGCCCTCGGTATCGCGCGCATCTTTGTCGAAGGTCCATTCGGCGAGCGGCGCGGGTGTGTTGAGCGGCGCAGCGGGCAGCTTGCGCTGGGCCTGCAGTTTGGTGCGCGCGGGTTCGAGGAGAGCGGAGATCTGTTGGTTCATACCAGCCAGCTTTTGCTCCTGGGCTGCAAGCGCCTGAGCGCGTACGCTGTTCTCCTGCTGCAAGATCGCGAGGTAGGCGAGGCTTTGCTTCACTTCATCTGCCGTCGCTTCGCGGGCAAAGGCTTCGTGAAACATTTCCTTCACGCGGGGTTCATCAGCGACCTTGCTGGAGCGCAGCGCCCATTCACGGGACCAGCGGATGACGTTGTTGTCATTGAGCAGGGTGAGCGACTGCGCGGGGACGTTGGTGGTGTCGCGCTTGCCACGGGTGCTGAAGGGCACGGGCGAGTCGAAGGTGGTGAGGAAGGGGTCAAGGGCGTTGCGGACGACTTTGACATAGATGCCACGGCGGGGGACGCCGCTAGGGATCGATTCGCCGTAGAGCTTGGATTCGAGCTTGCCGGTCAAAGTGAGAATGGAATCGCGGATGGCTTCGGCTTCGAGACGATGGATGCTCCAATGGCTCAGCAGTTTGTTTTCGGGGTCTTTCTGCATGGCGATGTCAGATGCCTGCGCACTCCGCTGAAAGGCTTTGGAACTCACGATGAGCTTCAGCATGGCTTTGATGGAGCCGCCGCTGTCGATGAAACGCTGTGCGAGGAAGTCGAGCAACTCGGGATGCGTGGGCAGGTCGCCGAGTTTGCCGAAGTTATCAACGGTGGCGACGATACCACGACCAAAGACGTGATGCCAGAGGCGGTTGACGATGACGCGCGCGGTGAGCGGGTTGTTTTTCATGTCCGCCATGTGCTCGGCAAGCTGCAAACGACCGCTGCCCTTGGTGTTGAAGGGAGTGGGATCGAGGGCATCAAGGAAGCGGCGAGGGACGATGTCAGAGGGTTGCTTGTGATCACCACGGACAAACAGCGGCGCGTCTTTGGCATCGGCTTCGATGACGCCGGGCACGCGGGTGGGCATGGGCAGTTTGGCTTCGACTTCGCGGTAGCGTGTGACCAGCTTGGCTGCGGCGGGGAGGTCCTTTAATTGGTTCGGCAGTTTGCCATCCTGAACGAGCCGGTTGAGGGCCTCGGCCTGACCGTTGCCGAGTGTGCCCTGCTGCCATGCTTGAATGACTTCAGCGGTGGATGATTGCGCACGAGCTGCGCCTGAAGGTGGTGTTTTGTCCTTGGTGATGACGACATCGGTGAGGCCAAACCAGGAGCGCGCGTCTGCGTTGTATTCAGCCGGGAGATCGGCGGAGGTGGTGATCTGGATGAAGATTTCATCACCTTTCCAAAATTCGAGATCGAGCGAGCGCCACTCAAGTTTCTCATCCTTGGCCTCGCTGAGCAGAGTAGCCTTATGAATCGTGCCGGTGCGCGGGTAATTTTGCACCACGTACTTGGCCTTCACTCCACCCGTGCCAGCCACGCGGAACCACAGCGTGCCGCCTTCGCATTTGAAGCGATTTGAAAAGACGACGGCGCGTTCTTTGGTGGTGAGCAGGTTGCTGAAATAACCGCCGGGATGGATCTGTGAGACGATGCCATTGCCCTCAAGCGCGACAGAAAACTCGCCCGCTTTGGTGAGGCTGACGCCGTTGGTGAACCACTGGTATTTGTCGAGTCCGGGATGCGCGGAGTCGGAGGTGTCATACGAGATGGTCTTCGGTGCCACTTTCAGCCATTGCGCAGCTACCGCGTCTTTGATTTGCTGCTTGAGCTTTATGAGTTCTTCGCGCTCCGCTTTGCCGGTGCCGGGTGCGTTCACATCAATGACCGCAGGGTGGGTGCTGGTGAAGATGCCGTAGAGGGCATAAAAGTCGGCCTGGGAGATGGCGTCGAATTTGTGATTGTGGCAGCGGGCGCAGCTCACGGTGAGGGACTGGAAGGCTTTGGTGACCGTGTCGATCTGGTTGTCGGTGAAGGTGACCATTTCATCGAGTGAATCGACAGGTGAGAAACCGTGCAGCACCATGCGCAGCTGCGCGATGCCGATGGCGCTTTCGTTGATGCCGTTCATGATGCGTGGCTTGGCCAGAAGGTCTCCGGCGATGGCTTCCTTCACGAGCTGCGGGTAGGGCACGTCTTCATTGAAAGCGCGGATGAGGTAGTCGCGGTACTGGTAGGCGTAAGGGATGGCGGGATCGCCTTCGGAACCGTAGCTTTCCGCGTAGCGCACCCAGTCCATGAAGTGGCGGGCCCATTGCTCACCGAAGTGCGGGGACGCTAGAAGGTCATCGATGCTCTGCTCGCCTGAGGGTGGAAGACCGGTGAGGATGTAACTCATGCGGCGGCGCAGTGTCTGCGCATCAGCGGGCGAAGCAGCGGGAATGCCCTGCTTGGCGAGTTCGGCGTCGATGTAGTCATCGATGGTTTTGTTCGCAGGCTGCTTTGAGACCGGCACAAAGGCCCACCACTGCTTGCGGCGTTCGAGGATGCTCTTCCAATCGGTTTCTTTGGCGATCTCGGCTTTCGAAGGTGGTGTGTCACGTGGGTCGGCAGCGCCTTCGCGAATCCACTTCTCGAAGTCGGCGACGACTTTGTCATCGAGCTTGGCCCCGGCTTTGGGCATCTTGATGTCTTCGTGCTCGTGCTTGATGGTTTGCACGAGCAGGGAGCCTGCGGGATCGCCGGGCTTGATGACATCGCCGGATTCACCACCAGCCTGCCAGCCGGGGCGGGAGTCGAGCACGAGGCCGCCTTTTTTCTTGGTGCCGGTGCTGTGGCACTCATAGCACTCCTGCGCGAGGATGGGGCGGATCTTGGACTCAAAGAACTCGATTTGCTGTGGAGTCGGAGGTGACGCGGTTTTGCCGCAGAGGGGCAGAGAGGCAAAGAGAGCAGAGATTAGAATATACTTGTTCATGCCAGGAGTCTCCGGGTGATGGTGGCTGCGGCTTCGAGGCAGAGCTTGCCAGCTTTGTCGAACTGGTCACGTTTCAGGCGGAAGGAAGGGGACATGACGGTGATGGCGGCAACGGGGTAATGGTATTCGTCGAGGATGGCGGCGGCGACACAATGGATGCCTTCGAGCCCCTCGGCGATGTCGGTGGCAAAGCCGCGCTTGCGCGTTTTGACGAGATCGGTTTCGAGCGAATCTGAAGTGGCGAGCGTGGTGGGCGTGTACTGTTTGAGCTGCACGGCGGCGAAGAATTTCTCAAGCTCCGCAGGTGGGAGATGCGCCAGCACCGCTTTGCCGGGAGCGCAGGAGTACATGGGCACTTGCAGGCCGACGGTGCTGCTGACCTTGATCGGCTGTGAGGAGATGCACTGCTCCAGCACGGTCATCTTGTGATTCACGCTGGCGAGTATTTGCGTGGTCTCGCCGGTTTCATCACGCAGCCATTTGAGGGATTCTAAAGCGCAGACGACGAGGCTTTTCTCACGCACCACTGGGCGGGAGAGGTCGAAGAGCTTGTTGGTGAGCACGAAGCGTTTGTCGTCCTCGCGGCGTTGCAGGTAGCCGCGGCTGTGCAGCGTGCCGGTGATGCGGAAGACGGAATTGACCGGCAGATCCAGCTCGCGGGCGATCTCGGTGAGGCTGAGTCCGGCGCGGTGGCGGCCGAGAAGTTCGAGGATGGCGAGCGTGCGCTCCGTGCCGGGCGCGAGCGTGTCGTCAGTGAGTGGGATGGCGGCTTCTTTGAGCATTCTGAATTTAGAAACGCTCCCACATTTGGAAAACTATCACTCAGCCGCCATCGGGTCGAAAAGAGCCACCGTATCCCGGCACATAGAGTCCAAAGCCGAGCACCGGTGCCATGGCATCAAAGTGTTTGTCCTGCCCGTACACACGGCAACAGAGCCGTACGGCCATCGTGGCGATGAGGACATCATTGGCCGGGGCGGTGATGCCAGCGTCTCGCAGTTTCCAGTTGTGGCGGACTGCCGCGATGTAGTCTGCCTCGGTCACGCGGATGTAGGGCAGGCAGGAGAAGTCGGCGTTGAGCGGCTTGCGCTCCTCCTTGCGCGCGCCACCCAGGACTTCGAGCATGACGGGGGAGCAGAGCGTGGCCTCGTAGGCATCCAGCAGACCTTCGATGCCGACCTTGACCTCCAGACTGCCCGTGCGTCTGGAGGCCTCGATCCAAATGGAGGAATCGACGAGGACCATGCGTTAGATGATTTCGAGGGCTTCGACTTCGTCGTTAGTGGAAGGGTAGTCGTAAAACCCTTCGCGGAGACGCCTGCCGAATTCCTTCGCCCGCATCCTCTTCACATAGTGCTCCACGGCCTTGGCGACGGCGGGACTCTTGTTCTTCTCCCCGGTCAACTCCATGGCGTCGCTGATGATGTCATCTTCAATATCGACTGTGATTCTCATGGGCAGATTAAAGAGTATTAATGATGCTTATGCAACTAAAAAATGATGAAAATAGACTCTCGTGATTCAATTTGATGCAGATCGTTGCATTCTCGGCACTCTCCCGCATTCTGCACGGACATGAGTCAGGAAAAAGACCTCACATTGCTCGGACGTTCTGAAAATCGCCTGCCCGCCTCGCCGGACGTGGCGGTGCTGGAGACGTTCCCGAATCGCACGCCGGGACGGAACTACCGCATTCACCTCAGCGCACCGGAATTCAGCTCGATCTGCCCCGTGACCGGGCAGCCGGACTCCGCGCACCTTGAAATTTTCTACATCCCCGAGGCGACGTGTGTGGAAACGAAGTCGCTGAAATTCTACCTGGCCTCGTATCGCAATCACGCGTCTTTCAATGAGGCGATCGTGAACCGAGTGCTGGACGACATCGTCAAAGCGTGTGCGCCGAAGCAGGTGGTGGTGCGCGGCAAGTTTGGCGCACGTGGGGGCATTCAGCTCACCTGCGAGGCACGCTATCCTGATCTGGAAGAAACCCTGCGTCTGCCGGAATGAAAACGGTCATACTTCTCTCTGGTGGGATGGATTCCTTGACCGCGCTGCACTGGGCGCGGCGGGAGCATGAGGTCGTGGGCGCGGTGAGTTTTGACTATGGAGCCAAGCATAACCACCGGGAGATTCCGCTGGCCGCATGGCAGTGTGCGGAATCCGGCGTGAAGCATGACATCATCGACCTGGATTTTGTGAACCAGCTTTTTGCTTCCGATCTGCTCAAATCGGGTGGTGAAGTTCCTGAGGGGCATTACGCGGATGAGAACATGAAGCGCACGGTCGTGCCGTTTCGCAATGGCATCATGCTCTCCATCGCCTGCGGTCTGGCAGAGAGCCGTGAGGCAGAGGCGCTGGTCATTGCCGCGCACGCGGGGGATCACACGATTTATCCTGACTGCCGCGAGTCCTTCATGCAGGGCATGGCGGCGGCGATGCGGGAGGGCACGTATGCGCGCATTGAACTTTTGCGCCCCTTCATCCATCTCGACAAAGCGGGCATCGTCAAACTCGGTGCATCCATGGGGGTGGACTACGGCAGGACGTGGTCGTGCTACAAGGGTGGCGATTTGCACTGCGGCAAGTGCGGCACGTGCGTGGAGCGCATCGAGGCGTTTGTGCTCGCTGGCCTCCCAGACCCGACGATTTACGAGTCGGATTCTTGAGGCAGTGTCGCAACACGGCGGCGGTGCGTGCGGACCATGTTGAGTTCCTTGAGTTTGCGCTGCAGGGTGCGGCGGCTCATGCCGAGCATTTCGGCGGCCACGGTGCGGTTGTTGCCGCTGCGCTGCAAGGCGGTGAGGATGAGGTGGTGCTCGGCCTCGGTGATGTCGAGATCACTCTTCGGCTTGATCGTGGGATCGGCGCTGGCTGCGGTGGTCGTGATAGCGGTGGCGGCATCTTTGGCGGCAATCAATGACGGAGCGCGCAAACCGATGCCAAGTCCATTCGGATTGAGCAGGTAGGAGGGCAGATGCTTGAGCATGACGCGGTTGCTGTTGCTCATGACGACGCCGTGTTCGATGGCGGCGCGCAGTTCGCGAATGTTGCCGGGCCAGTCGTAATTCATCATCGCGGGCAGGGCGTCTTCGCCGAGCGGCTTGTAGGCCTTGCCATTGGCCTTGGCGAGTTCCTTGAGGAAGTGGTCTGCCAGCACGGAGATGTCGCTCTTGCGGGCGCGCAGCGGGGGTAGCTGGATGGTGACCACGCGCAGACGCCAGTAGAGATCTTCACGGAATTTGCCTTCCTCCACCATCTTGGCGAGGTCGCGGTTCGTGGCGGCGATGACGCGGACGTTGATGGAGATCGGTTTGCTGCTGCCGACGCGTTCAATGGTCTGCTCGCCGAGGGCGCGCAGCAGTTTTACCTGGGTGCTGGCGTCGATCTCGCCGATTTCATCCAGGAAGAGCGTGCCGCCATTGGCCTGCTCAAAGCGGCCAATACGGCGCTCCTGCGCGCCGGTGAAGGCACCTTTTTCATGGCCGAAGAGTTCGCTTTCGAGGATCTGCGGGGAGAGCGCCGCGCAGTGGACGGAGACGATGTTCGCCTTGGGCCGACCGCTGAGATTGTGGATGGCGCGGGCGACGAGTTCTTTGCCGGTGCCGCTTTCACCTTCGATCAGTACGGTGGCGCGGGAAGGGGCCACCTGCTGGATGGTGTCGATGATGGGCTTCATCACCTCGGCCTGGCCGAGGATGCCTTCGATGGAAAATTTGCGCTCCACCTGCTGCTTCAGCGCGACGTTTTCATGCTCCAGCGTGCGACTGCGGAGAGCGCGTTTGATGAGGAGTTCCACCTCATCGAGATTGAGCGGCTTGGTGACGAAATGGTAGGCCCCCCGGCGCATGGCCTCCACGGCGGTATCCACGCTGCCGTAAGCGGTCATCATGATGCACACGGGCGGCTTGGGCATGGCCAAGGCGGCATCGAGCAGCTTCATGCCGTCGTCCTCGCCGAGGCGGAGATCGGTGAGCATGACGTCGATGCGGTCATTGCTGAGGTATTCCATCGCCTCAGCGGCGTTTGAGGCCACGTAGCAGTCGAAGTCATCCTCAAGCGAGAGGCGCAGGCCATCGCGGGTATGCTTTTCGTCATCGACGATCAGAACTGTGGCTTGGTCGTTCATGTGTGAAGGAATGGCACAATAGGAGGAAAATGACGAATGACGAAATCAGAATGAAGAATTCCGCCCAGTCGCCTGAAAAGAGTGACTGGATTGTGGTCCTTAGGTGCGCGTTGAGTTTGCCTTCAACCATTCGGCATACGCGGCTTCGGTCATCGCTCCTGCGGCCAGGGCCAGGGTGCTCACTACGGCATCGGCTTCCGTGGCGTGGAAATCATGGCCGTTGCGCTCCAGAAAGCCTGCACCGAGCATGAAGCCCGTGCGCTTGTTGCCATCGAGAAACGGGTGGTTTTTCACGATGCCTGCGGTGTAGGCTGCGGCCATCTCCGCCATCGAAGGCTTGCCATAGTGGAAAAGCTGCTGGGGACGTGCCAGGGCGGATTCCAGCAGATGTTCGTCACGCACGCCCATGATGCCACCATAAAACGAGAGCATCATGTCATGCAATGCGAGGCATTCGTCCCGCGTCAGCCAGTACGGAGGCTTCATTTCGCCAGTTCGCGCAGGGTATTGCGGTAGCGGCGGTTCAGGCTTTCAAACACCGCCATGGTTTTGGCGAATTCTGGATTGCTTGCGGTCAGCCGCAGGCCGTCCTGGGATTCAGTCAGCGTCACTGTGTCGCCATCGTCCACTTTGAGATGCGTCAGCGCCTCCTTTGGCAGCACAAGACCGACTGAGTTGCCGATTTTGCGGAGTTTGAGTTCGAGAATCATGCTGACAGTGTAGATACGAATGTTATTACGTCAAGCGGCGCGGACTTGTTCGGTGTCAATAGCAGCTCTGACGGACTCCCTTGCCAGCGCTCTCCCTATCCAGAATAATTGTTGACTGACCATCTAGTCTGTTTTAAACCTCGACACCTTTCTCCAAATTGCCATGGGACGCACCTCCACCGCCAAAGACCGCCTGATTGAAGCCATGATCGAACTGATCTGGACGGGCAGCTATGGCAGCACCTCGGTGGATCATATTTGCGACAGGGCAGGGGTGAAGAAGGGCAGCTTTTACCACTTCTTTGAGTCCAAAACCGAGCTGGCCCTCACGGCGATCGACCATGGCTGGACCGAGCACCGCAAGGAGCTGGACCAGATCTTTTCCCCCGTGGTGCCGCCGGTGGAGCGCATCATGAACTGCTTCCGCAATTTCCGCCAGGAGCAGGAGGAGCTGTTCAAGAAGCATGGCCGCGTTCTGGGCTGTCCAGTCCATTCACTGGGAGCTGAGGTGAGCACGGTGGATGAGCGGCTGCGGGACAAGCTGCAGGAAATTTTGAGCCAATTCATCCGCTACTACGAGAGCGCCATCCGCGATGCGCAGGCGCAGGGCAGCATTGTCACGCATGATGCGATGGCCCTGGCACGGATCGTGTTTGCCTACAGCGAAGGGCTGCTGCTGCACGCCCGCATGTGGAATGACCTTGGTCGCCTGGATGAATTCGAGTCCGGAGCCAAGATCATCCTCGGCGTCAAAAGCTGATCGAGCGCCTATTTTTTGCTTTCAAATTAACCGACTAGTCAACTTCACACTCAAAACCAACGCGCCTCGTGAAACTCCCAACCTTCCTCCCTCTCGTCCTACTCCTCGCCGCCTGTGGCAAACCGCCTGCGGGTGGCCACGGCGGTGGTCAGATGCCTCCGGCTCAGGTGACGCTCGCGCCAGTCGAGCAGAAAGAACTCGTCGAGTGGGAGGAGTTCACGGGGCGTGTCGAGCCGATGGAAACAGTGGATTTGAAACCGCGCGTGTCCGGCTACATCACGGAAGTCCATTTCCAGGCGGGCGCGCTGGTGAAGAAGGGCGATGTGCTGTTCATCATCGACCAGCGTCCGTTTGAGACCCGGCTGCGGGCCACGGGTGCGGATGTGGCGCGTGCCGAGGCCAACGCGCAGGCGATGAAGCGTGAGTTTGACCGGGTGAAGACCCTGCTGGAGGCGAAAGCCATCGCCCCAGAGCAGGCGGAAATGCGTGAGTCGATGAACCTGCAGGCGCTGGCCAGTCTGGAGGCGGCCAAAGCGGCGCAGCACAGCGCGGAAATCGAATTCGAGCACAGCTCGGTCAAAGCACCGATCAGCGGGCGCATCAGCCGTGCGATCACCACGACGGGCAATTTCGTCACTGCGGGCAGCACACTGCTCACGACCATCGTCACCGTGGACCCTGTGTATGTGTATGCGGACATCGACGAAAACAGCCTGTTGAAATTGCAGGCGATGCAGCGCAGCAAGACGACCTTCACCAATGGCGATGGCCGCGTGCCCGTGGAGCTCCAGCTCTCCAACGAGAAGGGCTTCCCGCATCAAGGTCACATCGAATCCTTCGACAACCGCCTGGACGCCAGCACCGGCAGCATGGTGCTGCGCGCTGAGTTTTCGAATACGGACAACATCCTCACCCCCGGCCTGTTTGCGCGCATTCGCATCCCCATGACGGGCAAGTATAAGGCGCTGCTGGTGGATGAAAAAAGCATCCTCACCGATCAGGCCAACAAGTTCGTGCTTGGGATTGATCAGTCCAAAACGCCTGCGGTGTCGGTTTACAAACCCATCGTGATTGGGCCAAGCATCGACGGCAAGCGCATCATCCGCAGCGGCCTCGTGGCGGGAGACAAAATCATTGTGAACGGGCAGGCGCGTCTGCCGCAGCCCGGCATGCCAGTGCAACCAGTGGAAGCTCCGCCTGCCAAAGAAACGGCGGCCAAGTAACTACGAAGCGAAACACCCCTCTCACGCTTCCATGAACATTTCCCGTTTCTTCATCACGCGCCCCATTTTCGCGGGTGTGCTGTCACTGCTGATCTTCATCCTCGGTGCCATCTCACTGTTTCAACTGCCGATCTCCGAATACCCGGAAGTCGCGCCGCCGACGGTCATCGTGACGGCCACTTATCCGGGTGCGAATCCGAAGACCATTGCCGAAACGGTGGCTTCGCCGCTGGAGCAGACGATCAACGGCATTGAAAACATGCTCTACATGTCGTCGCAGAGCACGGCGAACGGCGTGATGACGCTCACCGTGACTTTCAAAATCGGCACGGAACTCGACCTCGCGCAGATGCAGGTGCAGAACCGCGTGGCGCAGGTGCTGCCGAAGCTGCCGGAGGAAGTGCGCCGCTTTGGGGTCACCACGGTGAAGTCGTCGCCGAACATGACGCTGGTGGTGCATCTGCTGTCTCCGAATGAACGCTATGACGAGATCTACCTGCGCAATTACGCGACGCTCAATGTGAAGGACGAACTGACGCGTCTTTCCGGTGTCGGTCAGGTGAACATCTTCGGTGGTGGCGACTACGCGATGCGAATTTGGATCGATCCCGACAAGGCTGCTGCGCGTGGACTGACCTCCGGCGATGTGGTAAATGCCATCCGCGAGCAGAATATTCAGGTGGCGGCAGGCACCATCGGCCAGCAGCCGACCAAGGATTCCGCGTTTGAGCTGACGGTGAATGCCAAGGGGCGTCTCATCAGCGAGGAGGAGTTTGACCAGATCATTGTTAAGATCGGAGCGCATGGCGAAAAGCTCCGCCTGCGTGATGTCGCACGCGCCGAGATGGGATCGGGCGACTACTCGCTGCGCGCCCTCCTCAACAACAAACGTGCCGTCGGCATGGGGGTGTTTCAGCTTCCAGGGGCGAACGCGCTTGCTGTCTCGCAAGCTGTGCGTTCGTGCATGACTGAGCTGAAGAAGAAAATGCCCGAAGGTGTGGATTACGCCATCGCTTACGACCCCACGGTGTTCGTGGAGAAGTCCATCGACGCTGTCATTCACACGCTCATTGAGGCGCTGCTACTCGTTGTGCTCGTCGTGGTGATCTTCTTGCAGACTTGGCGTGCGTCGATCATCCCGTTGGCCGCCGTGCCGGTGTCTCTCGTCGGTACCTTTGCGGTGATGCATGCGCTGGGCTTCTCCATCAACAACCTCTCGCTCTTCGGCCTCGTGCTGGCGATTGGCATCGTGGTAGATGATGCCATCGTGGTGGTCGAAAACGTCGAGCGTAATATCCAGAATGGCCTCAAGCCGCTGGCGGCGACGCAGCAGGCCATGACGGAAGTGACCGGTCCCATCGTCGCCACGGCGCTGGTGCTGTGTGCGGTGTTCATTCCGACGGCGTTCATCAGTGGACTCAGCGGCCAGTTTTATAAACAATTCGCCGTCACCATCGCCATCTCCACGGTCATTTCGGCCATCAATTCGCTCACGCTTTCCCCAGCGCTCTCCGCTTTGCTGCTGAAAGGACATGGCGATAAACGAGACATCCTCACCAAGATCATTGATGCGCTGTTTGGCTGGTTCTTTCGCCCGTTCAACCGCTTCTTCGAGTGGTCGTCCAACGTGTACGTGGGCATTGTGAAGCGCATCATTCGCTTCAGTGCCATTGCGCTCATCATCTACGGCGGGCTGGTCTGGGCGACGTGGAAAGGCTTCCAAATTGTGCCCGAAGGTTTCGTGCCTGGCCAGGACAAGCAGTACCTCGTGGGCTTCGCGCAATTGCCCGAAGGTGCCTCGCTAGATCGCACGGACGATGTCATGCGCCGCATGTCGAAGATTGCCATGGATCATCCTGGGGTGAAAGACGCCATCGCGTTTCCTGGCTTGTCGATTCAAGGCTTCACCATCAGTCCGAACGCCGGCATCGTGTTCGTCGGCCTCGATAACTTCGAAGACCGCACGACGCCCGAACTGAGCGGCGGTGCCATCGCCGGTGCGCTCAATGGCAAATTCATGGCCATTCAGGATGCGATGGTCATGATCTTCCCGCCGCCGCCTGTCAACGGCATCGGCACCACGGGTGGGTTCAAGCTCATGGTCGAAGACCGTAACAACCAGGGCTACGCCGCCTTGTATCAGGCCACGCAGCAGCTTGTCGGGGCAGCCTATGGCAGCCAGAAGCTCACGCAGGTCTATTCCGGCTACACCGTCAACGTCCCACAGATCGAGGCGGATGTGGACCGTGAAAAAGCGAAGATCCAGGGCGTGCCGCTGGCGAATCTGTTCGAGACTTTGCAGGTCAATCTCGGCAGTCTTTATGTGAATGACTTCAACCGCTTTGGCCGCACGTATCAGGTCGTGGCGCAGGCGGAGCAGCAGTTCCGCGACAACGCGAGTGACATCACGCGGCTCAAAACCCGCAACGCTGCGGGTGAGATGGTGTCCGTGGGCTCGTTGGTGAAAGTGAAGGAAGGCTTCGGCCCGGATCGCGTCACACATTACAACGGCTACCTTGCCGCCGACTTGAATGGCGCACCGCTGCCGCCGATGAGTTCTGGGCAAGCTGAAGAGTTGATCTCCAAGCTGGCCAAAGACGGACTGCCCGGCGGCTTCGAGTTCGAGTGGACGGATCTGACTTACCAAAAGATCATCGCGGGAAATACCGCCATCTACATTTATCCGCTCTGCATCCTTCTCGTGTTCATGGTGCTGGCGGCGCAGTATGAAAGCCTGGGTCTGCCGCTGGCCATCATCCTGATCGTGCCGCTGTGCCTGCTGTTTGCGCTGGCGGGTGTGATGTTCACAGGCGGTGACAACACCATCTTCACGCAGATCGGCTTCATCGTGCTGATCGGCCTGGCGTGTAAAAACGCCATCCTCATCGTGGAGTTTGCCAAGGAGAAATTTGATCATGGCATGAGTCCGTTTGATGCAGCCATCGAGTCATGCCGCCTGCGTCTGCGCCCGATTTTGATGACCTCCATCGCCTTCATCGCGGGTGTGTATCCGCTGGTCGTCTCCACGGGTGCGGGGGCTGAAATGCGCCGCGCCATGGGCACTGCGGTATTTTCTGGTATGATCGGGGTGACCTTCCTCGGTCTGTTCTTCACGCCGGTGTTTTATGTGCTGGTGATGAAACTGGGGCGGCAGAAAAAAGCCACCGCTGTTCCCGAGATTCCTGCCGCCGCCCTTCCAGTTCCTCATTGATTCCTGTCATGCGCCTTCTCTTTTCATTTCTCCTCACGACCAGTGCCATCGCCCAGGTCGGGCCGAACTATGTGCGGCCGGAAACGGTGACGCCGCCGAACTACAAATCCGCCGTCCAGTGGCGTGAAGCGCGTCCGCTTGATTCATTGCCCAAAGGCGCGTGGTGGCGCGTGTATGGTGATGCGAAACTCAACGACCTCATGGAGCGTGCCACAGCGCACAACCAGACGCTGAAGGCGGCGGTTGCGCGGTTTGACATGGCTCGTGCAGGCACTGGCATCGCCCGCGCTGCGTTCTTTCCGACGGCGGATGTGAACTCGGCTTTCACCACGCAGCGGACTTCACCCAACATGCCGAGCGCCTTCCCGCTGCATGGCCTGCATTATGTCGGCCCTAGCTACAATGTGCCGCTGGATTTCAGTTGGGAACTGGATCTGTGGGGCAAGATTCGCCGTCAGGCAGAAAGCGCGCGGGCGGATGCCTCCGCCGCTGCCAGCGTGATGCAGAATGTGCTGCTCGGCATGCAGGCCGATGTGGCCTCCAACTACTTCCGCATTCGTGCTCTCGATGGCGAATTGCAGACTGTGAAAGAGGCCGTGGGTTGGCGCATGCAGGCGCTGGACATTGCGCGTGCCCGCGTCAAAGCCGGTGCGGGCAGCGAGCTGGAACAGGCCCAGGCGGAAACCGAAGTGGCCACCGCCGAGGCGGAGGTGAGCGCCCTGCAAAATCAGCGCGACCAGCTTGAAAATGGCATTGCGCTGATCACCGGGACGAATCCCAGTGCCTTCAGGTTCGGGGGCAATTCCAGCCTGCTGCCCACGCCTCCCCGCATCCCCACCGGAATCCCCACCGACTTGCTGGAGCGTCGCCCTGACGTGGCTGCCACCGAACGTACGCTCGCCTCCACCACCGCGCAGATCGGTGTCACCAAAGCCAACTTCTTTCCCAGCATCAAACTCACGGGGCGTGCGGGTTACTTGAGCGGTGACGTGGATAAATTGTTCGAAGCCAGCAGCCTGAACTGGAACATCGGCCCCAGCATCAGCGTGCCCTTGTTTGCCGGTGGCAAAAATCGAGCGTTCATGGAGAGAGCCCGCGCGGCCCATGACGAAGCTCTGGCGAACTACCGGCAGGCCATTCTCGCCTCGTTCAACGATGTCGAAAACGCCCTTGCCGCCCTGCGCAATCTGGCCACGCAGACGGAGGCGCAGCACCGCGCGCGGGGCAGCGCCCAGGAGGCTGCGAAGATTGCCCATGCGCGCTACGAAGCGGGCACGAGTCCCTACCTGGATGTGATCGAAGCGAACCGCTCACTGCTCTTGACTGAACGCGCCTGCGCCACGCTGGCCGGACAGCGGTTGATCGCCAGCGTGAGCCTGGTCAAGGCACTCGGCGGCGGCTGGGATCAAAGCCTGCCGGTGACGGTTCCTGTCACTGAGCCTGATCCAGAGGCACTGGGCTCCACGGCGGTGAAGAAGGGCTTCTTCACGAAGGTGAAGGGGTGGTTTAAGCGGTAAGCCGTAACGATGCAGTAGGGAGCCAAAGAGCGCGGCAGAAAGCTCCAGCGCCCCACGCGAGCGCGGAGCGTCTTGGAGTGCGGTGACAGAGATGCGCGGCGCAAGCCTACGTCGGCGGCACCGCTTTCGCGGGGTTTAGCGTGGTGTTCGTCCACAGCACGCTGTCCGGCCTGCGAAAGCAGCAGCGCTTTCGCGTTATGGAGAACGCTCATCGTCTTTACCTCATCCTCCAGCCTGCGAAAGCGGCGTCGCGCCTAGGCTTGCCGCACGCACTCCAAGACGCTTCGCGCTCGCGTTGGCGCTAACCCTGCGCTAGCTTCCGATACAGCTTCTCCATCGCTTCGCTGCTGCGGCAGGCGATGGCGGCTTGGGCGAGGATGCTGGCGACGTCGAGGCGGGAGATTTTGACGCCTTGCTGAAGTTTGTCCCAGGAGGTGGCGCGCATTTTGGCGACGGTTTGGATGCCGAGGAGGAGGGGCAGGGCGGTGGCGTAGCGAAGCTTGCCGTGGGTGACGTGCTGGACGTAGCGCAGGCCGCATTCGAGATGTTCGGTACAGGTTTGCAGCCATTTGCGCCACTCGGTTTGAATGTCGGCAGGCGGGCAGGGCAGGTAGCAGCGGCCATCGCGGGTGTCTTCGCCGATGTCGCGGAGGATGTTGATGAGTTGCAGGCCTTTGCCCAGGCGCGCGCCCCACTCCTGCATTTGCTGGGTGCTGACGGCGGGATTGAGTGAGGCGGGAAGCTCGCTGGCGCAGAGCTGGGTCCAGAATTCACCGACACACCCGGCGACGAGCCAGGTGTACTGATCGAGCTCTGCCGCACTGGCGAGGCTGCGGAGCTGGCCGTCGGCGGGAAAGCGGCGGATGTCGAGCATCTGGCCGTCGATGATGTGCTCCAGCACGCTCTGGATAGCCGCGAGTGGTGTGGGCTGCATGGTGCGCAGCCAGGCGATGCCGTCGGCGAATTTTTCCATGAGGCGGCGCTCGGCCTCGTCGCTCTGCTGCGGGCAGAACTGGGTGATGAGCGTGGTGGCGAGGCTCTGCGCCTCGCCAGTGCCACGCACGAGGGCGCGGTAGCGTTCGAGGATGTCGAGCCGCACGTCGGCGCTGACGCTGGCGGTGTCGGCGATGGTATCGGCCGTGCGGGCGAGCAGGTAGGCTAGGGAAATGGGCTCGCGCAGCTCCTTGGGCAGCGCTTTGAGCGTGAGGTAGAACGAACGGGAGACGGAGGCCAGCAACTGGCCGCCGAGTTCGCGTTCATGATGAGTTTCGTCGGACATGGTTCTGAATACTAGATGCTGGATGTTAGATTCTAGATGCTGGATGTTAGATTCTAGATGCTGGATGTGGGAGCAAGCATTCTCTGCTAACATCGAGTTTCAAGAATCTAGCATCCAGCATCGAGTCTCTAGCCCGTGAAGCATCTCTACGTCCATATCCCGTTCTGTCACCGCATCTGCCCGTATTGCAGTTTTCACAAGCATACTCCGGGCGGCACGGACATGGCGGCATTTGTGGATGCGCTGCTGAAAGAGTCGGAAAAGCAGGCGCTGAAGCCGCAGACGATCTTCTTTGGCGGGGGCACGCCGACGATGCTGAGCGATGTGCATCTGGAGCGGCTGCTGCGTGGATTGCGGGAGCGGGTGGATATGTCTGAGGTGACCGAATTCACGATGGAGGCGAATCCGCGCACCGTGACGGCTTCCAAGGCGGCGATCATGCGTGCCATGCAGGTGACGCGGGTGAGCCTGGGCATTCAGGCTTGGGATGACGAGACGCTGAAGACACTGGGGCGGGACCATGCACGGGCGGATGCAGAAGAAACGTGGCAGGTGCTGCGGGACGCGGGCTTTCCGAGCTTGAACCTCGACCTGATGTTTTCGATCCCAGGGCAGAGTGTGGAAACTTGGCGCAAAACGTTGGAGCACTCCATTGCGCTCAAGCCGGATCACATCTCGGCGTACAACCTGAACTACGAGGAGGACACGGACTTTTTCCGTCGGCTCAAAGCGGGGGAGTATCGCGAGGATGAGGGGCGTGATGCGGAGTTTTTCGATCTGGCCATCGACACGCTGGAGGCGGGGGGATTCGAGCACTACGAGATTTCGAACTACGCGCAGCCGGGGCATCGCTCCGTCCACAACGAGGCCTACTGGCTGGGCGCGGATTATCTCGGCATCGGACCTGGCGCGTTTTCGACGGTGGGCGGGAAACGTTGGCACAACGTCAAGGACACGCCGCGCTACATGGCGATGACGCTGGCCGGAGAAGAGACGGCGATGGAGATCGAGGAACTCACCCCGGATCAGCGCCGCACCGAGCGCTTCGGCCTGGAACTGCGCACGGCGCGCGGACTGCCGCTGGAGTTGATCCAGCCTGAGTCACGCAAGATGCTGGAGACCCTGCGTGAACAGGGGCTGCTGAGCTGTGACGAAAACTATGTGCGCCTCACGCGCGCGGGTAAGCCGCTGGTGGATCCGATTGCCGTGGCGCTGATGGGGTAGCCGTGGTCTGAGTTCTACCTGCAAAAACGCTGCGGATTCGCCATCCAGCGGCAGAAATACTTGTCCCGAGCGAAGGGCTTAGTGGTTCAAAGCACCTGCTTTCAGGGCTGCGCTGGCACCAAATGCCACAAAACCAATGATGGCGACAAGGTATATGGAGATCATGATGGCTGCCATGACGCCGATGAATTTCCAAAAGCTGCGTTGTTCATTCAATGCCGCATCCAGGTCCGCTACTGAGCGGGTGGCTCCTAGGGAGCCAATGCGATTGGCGTATTTCCACAGTTTGAGGGCAGGGAAGATGTAAACAAACGCAAGGATGCCGTAGATGACAGCGACTAAGGTCAATTGCATGCCGCCAAATGGGCTGGATGGCATGGATTTAGATGCGCCCATCGTGGAAAAAATGCCCATGCCGGCAGCGACAAGCAACATCAAACCAGCGCTAATCCACATCAGAACCGACAAGAACCGTACCCAGGGTTTTGTGCCCGCAAGTTGGGCGATGGTGCTGGGGGAGACGGCATCAGCAGCGCCACCCGAGGTAGAACCGTACAAATTAGCGGCGGGAGTCGAGTAGGGATTGGCGGGTGGGGCTTCCATGGCAGGTGGGTTGTGAGGGGTGAATCAGCGCCGGGACAATACCCGGCATTTACAAATCCTACGAAAAAAATTCGTGAGTTGTCAAAACCAAACGGAACCGCTTCATTATTCACTCATGGCAGTGGCACGCGCGGACACCTTACAAACAGTCGAACTCGCTGATGGCGTGGAGATTCAACTCCGCGTGGCGGGTCCGGCGGTGCGTAGCATGGCTTACCTGATCGATCTGCTCATCCGCATCGGCATCGACCTCGGAGTGGTGATCGGCGCATTCTGGCTGCTGCCATCGCTGATTGGCCACCAGATGACGGGCGGTCTGGTGATGTTGTTCGCGTTTTTCATGGAGTGGTTCTACAACGTGCTGTTTGAGGCTGGTGCGAAGGGCGCGACGCCAGGGCAGCGCTCCATGAAACTGCGGGTGATGAGCGTGACTGGCGGGCCGGTTTCTCTGGCGCAGGCGGTGATGCGCAATTTCCTGCGGGTGGTGGATTTTATGCCGGGGCTGTACCTCACGGGCATCGTCTGCATGCTGTTTACCAAGCGGTTTCAGCGGCTCGGCGATCTCGTGGCGAATACCGTCGTGACCTATGCCGAAGTGCCGCTGAGTCTGTCACCTCAGGTGGAAATCCGTGCCGAGCGCCGCGCACCGGCGCAGGTGCTGACGCGGGAGGAGCAGGCGGCGCTGCTGCAGTTCCTGGAACGTGCGCCGCTGTGGGCGGATGAGCGCCGGATCGAACTGGCCACGCTGGCCGTACCGCTGACGCAGGCGACGGGGACGGAAGGGCTGCGCCGTCTGTGCGGCATGGCGCTGTGGTGTGGTTGCAAGACCCAGAAGACAAACGCGGGACGCCGCCACCGCTGACTGGAGCAGCCGTGTTTCGCGCATGACCCCCGCCCAATTTGAAAAGCACATCGAGCCGCGCTGGCAGAAGCTGGAGAAGCTGCTGACGGAAGCGGAACAGTCCCACCCCACGGCGGCGGTGGAGGAGCTGCCCGCCACCTTTCGCCAGGTGTGCCATGATCTGAGCATGGCGCAGCATCGCATGAGCCCGCAGCGCCTCACGCAGCAGCTCAATGCGCTGGCGATCCGCGCCTACCGCGTGCTGGAGCGTCACAGCGCCGGGGGATGGGAGGCGTTTTTGCGGCTGTTCCTGGTGGAGTTTCCGCAGGCGGTGCGTGCGGACTGGAAGCTGTTCTGGTGGTGTACGGCGTTGTTTTATCTGCCAGCGGTGCTGATCGCCGCCATCACGCCGTCGCACCCTGAATGGTCCATGGCCTTGCTGGGGCCGCAGGGCATGATGCAGATCGAGAGCATGTATGGGGAGTCCAGCAAGCCGTCTGATTATGTGCGCGAGAGCTTCGGCTCTGGCTTTGGCATGTTTTGTTTCTACATCTGGAACAATGTGGGCATCGACTTCAAAACCTTTGCCGGTGGTATTCTGGGCGGTGTGGGGGCGCTGTTTGTGCTGCTGTTCAACTCCCTGCAACTCGGCGCGGTGTTTGGCTACGTGCATTATTCGGGCAATCCGCTGACGCTTTATACCTGGGTGGTGGCGCATGGTGCGCCGGAACTGACGGGCGTGGTGATCTCGGCCATGGCGGGCATGCGCGTGGGCTGGTCGGTGCTGCGCCCCGGCCGAATGGAGCGACGCGCTGCGCTGGTGCTGGCCGGGCGCAAGGCGCTGCCACTGCTGACTGGTGCGGCGGTGCTGACCAGCATTGCAGCGGTGCTGGAGGGGTTTTGGTCGCCGCTGGATCTGCCGCCGACGATCAAATTTGCCGCTGGTGGTATGTGCTGGTTGGCGGTGGCATGTTTTTTACTCTTCAGCGGAAGGAGGCAGTCGGATGAGGCTTGAGGACATCACCGTCACGCTGCGTCCGCGCCAGCCCTGGGAGTCCGTGGACCTGGGCTGTGCGATGGTGCGGCGGGACTACGGCCGCATCCTGGGGCTGTGGCTCTGTACGGTGCTGCCGCTGTGGGCGCTGGTTGGTGTGCTGCTGCGTGCTTCACCCGAGTGGATTCCGCTGGTGGTGTGGTGGCTGAAGCCGCTGTATGACCGTGTGCCGTTGTTTTTTCTGAGTCGTGCCGCCTTCGGGGTGCGCCCCACCTTCCTGGAAACCTTGAAGCAGTGGCCGCGGCTGTGGATCGCCAATTTTCTGCCAGCACTGCTGTGGCGGCGGCTGTCCTTCATCCGCAGCTTTGCTTTGCCAGCGCAGATGCTGGAGGGGCTGCGTGGGGCGGCGGTGAATCAGCGCATCAAAACACTGGCGATGGATGGTGGCGGCTCGGGGGTGTCGATGTCTCTGGCGTTTTCCAACCTCGAACTCGTGGCGTGGATTGGCCTGATGCTGGGCACGTATGGTCTGCTGCCGGATGCCGCCGAGCCAGACTGGCAGGGCCTCTTCCAGGCCCTCGATTTTGAGAGCACGATACCGAATGCCTTTCTCTGGTGGGGAGCGGCCTGTCACATGGTCATCGTCACACTGATCGAGCCCTTTTATGTGGGCGCGGGTTTTGCGCTGTACCTGAACTGCCGCACGCGCATCGAAGGCTGGGATGTGGAGCTGGCCTTCCGCCGTCTGGCCACGCGGCTGACCTCAGCGGCAGCGGCATTGGTCATCGCGGTGATAGCGCTGGGGGGAGTGCATGCTGCGGATCAGATCGTTGCGCGGACAGACTCTGCCGCAGACGCACACAAGGTGCTCAAAGAGCTGGAGGCGAACCTCCAAAAGACCAAAAAGCCGGACATTAAGCCCGCTGTGAAAGCTGACCCCGCCAAAGCTGTGCAGGAGGTGCTGGAAGCGCCTGAGTTTAAAATTCACAAGATTCAATCCAAGGAATGGGTGTCGGACAAGAAAGAGACGAAAAAGGACGAATCAAATCTGCCAGGTCTCAATTTTCTTGGAGTCATCGGTGAGCTGCTGTTCTGGCTGCTGATCGCGGGAGTGGTGACATTTCTGGTGATCTATATCGTGAAGAATCGCCGCATGTTCATCATGCGCGGTGTGAGCAAGGCTCCGGTGCGCGCGCCCAAGGTGATCATGGGCATGAACATCACGCGCGAGAGCCTGCCGGACGACATCGTGGCGGCGGCGCGTGCGGCCTGGGCTGCGGGGGATTTCAAAGAGGCGCTGAGTTTGTTGTATCGCGGTTCGTTGTCCTGGCTGGTGAACCGCCGCCGGGTGCCGATCGCGGACAGCGACACGGAAGAGGACTGCCTGGTGCAGGTGCTGCAGGCCGGAGAGAAGCGGGAGGCGGATTACTTCCGCCAGCTCACGGGAGCCTGGGTGCAGGTGGCGTATGCGGTGATGCCGGTGTCTGATGCTGAAATGCAGCGGCTGTGCGAGCAGTGGCCGTTTGTGGAGCAAGGAGGTGCGGCATGAAGCGTTATTTTGTCCGCAGTCTGCTGGCGCTGGTCGCCATGCTGGCGCTCTGCGCCTGCGATGGGCATTGGAAAGATGTGGAGAAAACCACGGGCTACAAAGGCAAGGCGCGGGTGAATCCCTTCCTGGCGGCGGAGCGGCTGCTGGATGAGCTCGGCCACAATGCCCATGGTGCCAAGTCGCTGGGAAAAATGCCGCCGCATGACTCGGTGATTCTCATCTCTGGCGAAGGCGGGCTGCCGGAAGGGCGGGCCAAGCAACTGCTGCGCTGGACTTTCAGCGGCGGTCACCTGATTTACTGCCTCGCTGGCACGCGCCCCTACAATGACTTTGAGACGCAGTTCGGTGCCTTCATTTCCGCGCTGCTGCTGGAAGAGGAGAAAGACCCGGTGCTGAGCCAACTCGGCATCGGGGTGCAGCGGCGCTTCCCAGCAGAGGAGGCCAGTGACCTGCTGCCCAAATTCCATGGCGAGGAAGGCGCGCCCAAGAAAGAGCCGTCCAAAAAGTCAGATAAAGCCAAGGCGGATGAGGCGAAGGATGCACCCGAGGATGAAACCAAAGAGGACGAGGAGCAGAAGCTCGAATCCAATGAGGATGTGACATGGAACGGCAAGACCTACCATCTGGGACTCGGTGGCCACCAGAGCATGGTGCTGAAGCGCAAGCTGCGGCCGGGTGAGTTTTCCGCCGGATCTAAGAACGAGTCGCAGGCGCTGCATTTGAAGCATGGCATGGGCAGCGTCACGCTGCTGGCGCATGCGCGGCCCTTTCGTAATCGCTGGATCGGAGAGCGTGATCATGCGCGCTGGCTGGCCGCGCTGGTCGGTGAAAATGGCAGCAAAGAGGTGCTGTTTGTTGCAGCCTTCTCGGGCAGTTTTTTCGGGTTGCTCTGGCAGCATGGCTGGATGGCGCTGGTCACACTGGGGGTGTGCGTGGGCTTTTGGCTCTGGCAGCAGATGCCGCGCTTTGGGCCGCTGGCGGAGGTGGAGCTGGATGCCACGCGCCACTTTGCCAGCCACATCGGCGCGCTGGGGGAGTTTTTCTGGCGCATGCGGCGCAGTGCCCTGCTGGTGACTGCTGCGCGTGATGCCGTGTGGGAGCGTGTGCGGGAACGCCACCGCTCGCTGGACGATGGCAGCCGGCAGATGAACGACCTGCTCGCCGCAGAAATCGCCCGCCGCAGTGGATTGCCGGTCCAACGGGTGGCTGCTGCCTTCGACGTAGCGCCACCGAACAGCGTCCATAATTTCGTCAATCTCATGCGCGATCTCCAGGCCATCCGCCTTGCGCTTTAACTGATCCTCCTCCTCCACTCTATGAACCCGATCCTCCCTGAACCAGACGTTTCCAGTCTCTACACGCCGCCGCCGCCCCCCAGCTTTGCGCCGCCGGTGGTGCCGAAGAGCACCGCGATCTTCCAGCAGATCCGCGCGGCAGTGGGCCAAGTATTTGTGGGGCAGGAGGAGGTGCTGAACCAAGTGCTCGCCGCACTGCTAGCCGGGGGGCATGTGCTGCTGGAGGGTAAGCCGGGCCTGGGCAAGACGCACCTGGTGCTGGCCCTGTCTCACACCTTTGGCGGCAGCTTCCGCCGCATTCAGTTCACGCCTGACCTGATGCCCTCCGACGTCTGCGGTCACACGCTGTTTGACATGGCCAGCGGCACCTTCCGCGTGCGTCGTGGGCCGGTGTTTGCCAATCTGCTGCTGGCGGATGAAATCAACCGCGCACCGGCCAAGACGCAGTCATCACTGCTCGAAGTGATGCAGGAAGCGCAGGTGACGATTGATGGCGAGAGCCACACCCTCGTGCCGCCGTTCATGACCTTCGCCACGCAGAATCCCATCGAGCAAGAGGGGACCTACCCGCTGCCAGAGGCGCAGCTCGACCGCTTCCTGCTCAAGGTGCTGATCGACTACCCGGATGTGGTCAATGAAACGTGGGTGGTGAAAGCCGTTTCATCCCGCGCGGCGGGCGGTGGGCTTTCCACTTCGTCGGTTCCGCAAGTGTGTTCGCCGCAGGATATTCTGGATGCGCAGGAAGAAGCTGCTGCCGTGCAGGCGGTGGAGCAGGTGGTGGACTACGCGGTGAAAATCGTGCGTGCCACGCGCCAGCACAGCGCCATCTCGCTCGGTGCTGGCACGCGCGGTGCCATCAGCCTGGTGCGCATCGCCAAATCGTATGCGCTGCTGGAAGGGCGCAGCTTCATCACGCCGGCGGATGTGAAACGCGCGGTGCTGCCGGTGCTGCGCCACCGTGTGCAACTGGCCCCGGAAATCGCGATCAGTGGCCAGAGCGTGGACGACCTGCTGAACTCGCTGCTCAAGACCATCGAAGCGCCGCGCATCTGATCTTCATGCGTCCGACCACCCTGCTGCTGAAGCTTCTCATCGCCTGGCTCGTCCTGGCGGTGGCGGCGTGTGTCTGGGAGAGATTCATCCTGCTGTGGCAGATCGGCGGCGGGTTGCTGCTGCTGACGCTGCTGGTGGACGCCTGCACGCTGCCGCGTCGTGGGCGCATCACGGGTGAGCGCTCGCTGCCTGGACGGTTTGCGCTGGGTGTCGGGTCTTCAGTGACGCTGACGGTGACGCATGCGGTGCGGCGCACGCTGACGCTGGAAATTTATGATGGCATCCCGACCGCAGCGGTGGCGGAGGGGCTGCCGCATCGTGTCAGCATTCCACCTGGAGAGTATGCCGCCATCTCGTATGAGGCGCGCTTTGTGCGCCGGGGGCAGCATGCGTTTACGCCAGCGCATGTGCTGGTCGATTCCGCCTTTGGCTTGTGGCGGAGGTTGCATTTCATCGCGGGTGAGAGCCAGACGCGTGCTTATCCGAACTACGAGCCGGTGGTGCGTTTTGCCATGCTGGCGATGGCGAACCGCGTGGAGCAGATGGGCATCATCAAACGCCGCCGCATGGGAGCCTCGCTCGATTTCCATCAACTGCGCGATTACCAGGATGGGGATGTGCTTTCGCGCATCGACTGGAAGGCCACGTCGCGTCGCTCCATGCTGGTGAGCCGCGATTACGAAGAGACGCGCAATCAAACCGTTCTGCTGGTGCCTGACTGCGGCCGTCGCATGCGCGCGCTGGATGGCGGGCTGAGCCAGTTCGACCACTGCCTCAATGCGATGCTGCTGATCGCCTTCATCGCGCTGCGGCAGGGAGATGAAGTGGGGGTGGTGGGCTTTGGCGGCATGCAGCGCTGGTTGCCACCGGTCAAAGGGGCGCATAGCATGCCGAAGATTCTCAACCACCTTTACAACTACGAGACCAGCAGCGAGCCGAGCGATTTCATTGAGGCGGCGGAGCGTGTGATGACGCTGCAGAAGCGGCGCGCGCTGGTGATCATGCTGACCAATCTGCGCAGCGAAGACGGCGCCACGCTGGCCGCTGCCGCAGCCGCGATGCAGCGGCGGCATCTGGTGCTAGCTGCCACCTTGCGCGAGGAGGAGCTGGAGCAGCGTGCGGCGGCTCCCATTGACCATTTGCACGATGCGCTGCAATACGGAGCGCTGACGCATTACTTTGGCGAACGCCGCCAGTTGCTGGAATCTCTGCGCGCACGCCGGGTGCTCACGGTGGATGAATCGGCGCAGATGCTGCCGGTGGCGCTGGCGAATAAGTATTTGGACGTGAAGGCGGGGGGGATGCTGTAATGACGAATGACGAATGACGAATGACGAATGACGAATGACGAATGACGAATGACGAATGACGAATGACGAATCAATGTCGTTAAGTTAAGATTTTAAACGCGAATGGCCACGAATGACCGCGAATGCAGAGGAATTCTGAACTCTGAAATTCGTGAAAAATTCGCGGCTATTCGTGCTCAT
>CAINGK010000214.1 GCA_903848465.1 uncultured Verrucomicrobiota bacterium | reverse complement strand
ACGCGAATGGCCACGAATGACCGCGAATGCAGAGGAATTCTGAACTCTGAAATTCGTGAAAAATTCGCGGCTATTCGTGCTCATTCGCGTTGTGAACAATACACCTTCGCGGTCTATTTTGCTTAACTTAACGACATTGAGTCCTGACTGCGCTGCGGCATTCTGGTATAAAGAGGAAATCATAGGCGCTCGCTGGCTCGGCGTGGAGTTTAGCGCAGGCCCAGGGCATGCATCACCGCGTCAATGGCCGTGACGAACAGCCACGCATAAAACGCCCAGCCGATGATGATGAAGCTGATGATCAGTGCGGCTAGGATGAGCAGGCCCGCATAAAAGCGCAGCGTGCTGTAATGCACCTTGTCCTTTTGCCCCTCCTGCCAAGTGGTCAGGAGGTGGAGATTGCGGCTGTTCGATTTGAAAAAGACCGAGGCCACCGCTCCCGCACCAGGAATGAGGCCGACGAGGAAATTGATCCCCATGTTCAGGGTCATGTGCAAAAACACCGGTATGGAGACACCGCTGCGCAGCGCCTCGATCAAGATAATGACACCCGCACCGGAAGCCACGGTGTCGCCCACCCCAGGCAGCAGGGCGAGAATCGGATCAAGACCAATACGTACATTCGTGCCCGGCAGCCGCAGCAGTTCATCCAGATACTTGGCCAAAATACGCGCTGTCGCCCGGTCCGTAGGATCAGCGCTCGCCGCCAGCTTCGCCGCGATGGGGTTGATCTGCGGCGGCAGCACCTCGTCCACTTTGAGATCAGGTATCGGGGCAGGCATGTGTACTGGATACTAAAGGCTCGTGAGATGGCAACTAAGATCAGGCACCGAATGGCACTGTGCTGCCGCGCTTCAATGGCACCCGCACCCACCGCACCCCTTCACCTTCCTCGCTCCCAGCTTCCTCTCAATCTCCAGCGAGGTCGGCGTGATCGCCAGTCCGCCGAGGGACGTACAGCGGTGCTCGCGCGGCATCATCGCCGCCACGCTTTTCGCGGCGTCGATTACTTCATCCAGCGGGATGAGCGGATCAAAATCTGCCAGCGCCATGTTCGCACAAGACAACGCATTGCTGGCCGCCATGACATTTTTCCCAAGACACGGAGCCTCGACCCGATTGGCGATGGGATCGCAAATCAAACCCAGCATGCTCTGAAACGCCATCGAGGCCGCTGCGATGGCTTGATCCCGCGTGCCGCCCACGAGCGTGACCAGCGCGGCAGCAGCCATGCTCGCCGCCGCACCACCCTCCGCCTGGCAGCCACCCACCTCCGCCGCAAACGTCCAGCGCGTGGCGATGAACACGCCGATGATCCCACTCGCCAACATGGCCTGCGCCATATCCTCCTCGGTTTTCCCCAGCGCCTCCGCCATGCCGATCACCGCACCCGGCAGCGCTGCGCAGGCACCGGCGGTCGGTGCAGCCACGATGACGCCCATGGAGCTTTTGACTTCCATCAAGGCCGTGACGTACAGCACGATGCGATTGAGCGCGCCGCCATCTAATAGCTTGCCCGTTTGCATCAGTTCATGGAAGCGTCCGCTTTGATGCCCAAGCACACGATCCTCATACTGCGTGCCCGCGATGCCACTGGAGATCGACTTCCTCAAAATGCGCACAATCGCGGTCATCTTCTCCACGACCTCTCCCTCCGTGAAGTTTCCCCGCGCCATCTCATATTCGACTGCCAATTGCCACAGCGGCGTGTGGCGCTCGCCATCGCGCGTCAGCATCTCCGTGCAGCTTGTGAACGGCACGCGCATGTCTTTGCGCGAAGGCACCGGCAGCACCGGTGCGAGTCGTTTGACTGCCATGACTGGCAGATGCTCCGTGGCTACAAACGCCGCCGCCTTCACCTGGATGATCTGGCACTCACCTGCGTCATGTTGCAAAACCTCAGCGGCCTCAAACTCCGCACTCGCCCCTCGGGGCAGCCAGATCAGCGTCTCATGATAGCCGCCGTCCATCGGCATCGGTACGCCGTCAATGCTATGCACTTCCATCATGCCGCCACCGGTCGAGATGGCGATGAGCGAATGCTGCTCACGCGCATTGCGCAGCGTCAGCCGATACGTGTTCGGATGCGGGTCGCCCACGTCCACGGTTTCGATGCGCAGCTTGATCCCGGCATCTGCGAGCGCCTGCGCCGAGTCCGGCAGTCGCTCATCATCCGCGTCCCAGCCGAGCAATCCACCAAACAGTCCCATGTCCGAGCCTTGGCTTTCATGCGTGGTGGGCAGTGATCCAGCGCGGTCAAACTCCACCAGCACCTCCGCGATGTCGCCCTCCATCAGATCACGCGCCAACCGCCCGATGCGCAGTGCCGCAGCGCAGTGGGAGCTGGATGGCCCACGCATCACCGGACCGATGACGTCATTGAAAATGGAGACGGCGCTCATGGATGAAGCTATTTTTCCAGTTCCTGCCGCGTGGCAATCGGCACATAACCAATCTCGAAACCCTTCGGTGGCGTGAGGATCAACGCGGGATCAATGTGCGCCAGCGTGCCGGCATCGGGTGGGGTGAGGTAATTGCGGTCCTTGGTCCAGGCGCGGTGCAGTTTCTCCACACGGGACTGCACTTGCTCACGCTCCGCGTCGCTGAGGTCGGCATTCATCATCGCAGGTTGATCAGCAAAGCGATACCAATAATACGTCACCACACTGCCATCGCCGAGGCGGGCTTTGAACGGACCTGCGACTGGTCCTGGCTTTTTCCAGCAGCTTGTAGCATCATCGGGTGTGGTGCGCGGCTCCTGCGGGTTTTCCTTGGCAGTCTCAAAGCGGTGCTGCGTGAGGCCCAGCTCCGCAGGCACATCCTTCGGCGGCATCACGTTCCACTGGGGTTTTTTGCCATTGCTCCCCAGCGCGTAATA
The DNA here is from genome assembly GCA_903848465.1 of uncultured Verrucomicrobiota bacterium. Taxonomy (GTDB): domain Bacteria; phylum Verrucomicrobiota; class Verrucomicrobiia; order Verrucomicrobiales; family Verrucomicrobiaceae; genus Prosthecobacter. The sequence goes on along the minus strand of CAINGK010000214.1, from coordinate 50,874 downwards.
TTCAGGCAGCGTAACGAGAGCGCCGCTGCTGCGTGTCAGTTGCGCATTCCACTTGTAGCCTAAGGTAATCGGATTTGGCGTGAACGAAGTGGCAAAGTCCCTCCATGCCAGCGGCACCTTCTCCTCCCGCTTCGTCCCCGGCGGATAGATGCTCCAATTGGAGCCGCCACCTTCACGGAAGTTGTGTATAGCAGACGCTTCCGGTTTGATCACACCATCCGCAGCCGCGCCGCCATCGAACCACTTTTGCACCTCATCCCACAGCGCCGCTTTCTGATAAGCGGTGAGCCGGTGCAGCACAGTTGAGGTTCCATCCGGCCCGATGGGAAATGCCGTCGGCGCGACTCGCGCAAACTCCTTGCCTCCTGCATCCTTCGTGAGAACCGCTGGCACATGCTGCGTCTCCATCTGAATCGCTTTGTTCGGCCCGGCAGGGCGCGAGTCGAGCAGCATCCCCGCCCACTCCGGGTGTTCGATCGTGGCCTGGGTCCAGAAGTAGGGCGTGAAGAAAGCTGCTGGTCCCTTGAAATTCGCAGTGCTGAGAAACAGCGTCCAGCAGTTGTTCCCCGTGGGCACATTCTTGCCTGCCGTGGTCGTCTTCGCATTTGTCAGCGGCAGCGGCAGATAACCATAGCCAAAGAACTCACCGCTCGTGCCTTGCTTGAGGTTCAAACCATCCAGCGGAAACAGCAGCCACGGACTGAGCTGTGCCACACCGTACTGGCCGCGCGGCTTTTCCCAGGTGCCTGCGCCGTAGCCTGGACCATTGGCAATGAACGAAAAATTTGGTCCCACGCCGCCCATGATGAACTTCGGCGTTGTGGTGGGAAAGTGGGTGTCACGCCACCAGCCGAGCCCGCCTTCGATGTCCGTGTAGCATTTGCCTTCCGGCTTGTTTCCTTCTTCATACTGCGGGTGCATCCAGGTGCCGCAGAGTCCGGTTTGAAACTTATGCCCCGGATAATTCGCCACCAGAGGCCACGCCGCCGCGTAGAGCGAAAAGCCGCCATTAAACTCCTCCGGCACCTTCTCAGTAGGGCCAAAGAGATAACCCGCCATCTCGCCCTGCTGCAGGTCGGCGGAATAGACCAGCGCTGGCAGTGCTAGCAACGCGGCACTGAGATTATAAAGCATGTGTTTCATGGTGTGTTTGATCAAGGACGTGGCTATTGTTTCATCATGCCAAGGTTCGCCTCCGCGAATGCCCGGCCCATCAGCGCAAAGGTCTTAGCGCAGCCGAGGTAATGGTATCCGGCATTCGATGCCCCGCGCTTCCACAGCGCCTCCTCCGCTGGAGGGATCAGCTTGGCTTCATACTGCTTCAAATACTCGCGCTTCTCCGGCTCGGACATGTGGCCATCGGCATTGGCATGATCTTTGTTCTTGGAGTTCAGGTAGAAGCCCATCTGGCGCACCTGAGCTCTTTTATCGTCGATGGCACCCAGTTCTTCCGACCAAAATGGCGCGGTCGGCACGGCCACAACGTTGCCTTTGAACTCGGGCATCAATGACGGAGCAGTCATCGCCTCGCGGAACGCGAGGATGTCCGGGCTCGCTTTCAAACCGCCGACCCCCATTACGCCGATGACGAACGGCATCTGCGGTGCGCTCAGATCTTTGCGCACATCGCGGATGAACTTGCCCAGCAGATCGCTGTAAACCGCAAACCGCCCGGGTTTGCCACGGTCAGGGTAGGTGTGGCCATCCACCATGTCGTTGAATCCCTGCAACCAGACGAAGCCCGCGATCTCGTAGCCCTGTGCAGCGTCGTAGGTCGGGCACACGCGCTTCGGATCAGCGAGGACATGCTTCACATGCTCGACCATGTAGCGATAGAAGCGTCCGGTTTCCTGTTTCTTCTCCGCAAGCCACTGGTTCATGTCCTTCGGCACACCGTGGCCCGGCGGGCCGTAGTAGAGCTTCTTCTGGTAGTCGTTGAGTTCATACGGCCCTGCGCTCGGCGGGCGGAACTCGGTGTTCAGGCTTCTGCCGCCCCACGCGGTCTTGATGATAAGCACAGGTTCCTTCAGTGCAGCATCCATCGTGAGGCCGAAGGTGAACTCGGGCCCGATCTTACCGTTCGACTTCGTCGCATCGTCTCGCGCACCAAAGCCAGCCGTAAGTTTCCCCGTGCCCTCTCCATTCGCGCTGCCGTCGTATTTGCCAGTGAGATACGAAATCCAAGCGTGATCGCACACCGCCGGCGTGCCATCCGCCCCGCGCATCTGCTTGAGCAACGGTGCTGTGGCTGGATCATCGCCAATGTAATCAAACGTCTCGACTTTCGCATGCCCCTCCATGTTCGACTGGCCCGCAAGGATGAAGACCTTCAGCGGCTTGGCATGAAGCTGGGCGGTGAGTAGCAGGAGTGGTAGCAGAGTGAGAGCGTGTTTCATGGTTTGGCGAGTTGGTGGATCGTTCCGTGGAGAATGCGGTCGTTGATTTTAAGCTCGTAGCATTGCGTGGGTGCGAGCTCTGGGATGTCAAAGGTCGCAGTGCATCCGTCATCGCTCATCGTCACCGCACGGATGGTCAGCGCGTGCTCGTCGTAGTGCTTGGAGCCGTAGTTCTTACTGCGCTTGAGCGACCACACTTTGATGGCGCTTTCCTTGGGTTCGATGGGATCACTGAAAGTCACGCGCAGGCTGCCCTGCGTGGCATGCACGGCCAGCGGCACCTGCGCCGCTTTGCCGGTGCGGCGGATGCGGTGGAAGCCTCCCGGTGCCGTCGCGTTGCCGGCCCAGGCAAACATGCCGCAGGTGTACAGCGCCCCATCGGAACCGAATCGACCACGCATGATGCCGGTGGCAAACGCGGGCATGGGCAGCTCGCACACCGCGCCCTGCCACTGGCCGTTTACCTCCTCGTGCGGCACGATGAAGGCACGCCCGGTGCCGTAGCTGAGATTGAGCAATGAACCGCCGAGATTGCCCCACGCATTCTTCGGCACCCACATGAGTTCCGCAGGGCTGCGGTCCTTGTCGTTCGTGATCCACACCATCGGCTGCTCCATCGCAGAGTCGGATTCATCGGTCACGCTCGTGTAGCCATACATGTTGCCGTAAAAGCCGCCCACTTTAACCCGGTTGATGCGGTTCTTCGGCGTCCAAAAGCCCTCCTGATCCGTGACAAAGAAGGTGCCGTCGTCGTTGAGGCATACGCCATTCGCTGCACGGAAGCCGGTGGCGAGAATCTCCGTCTTCGCGCCATCCGCGCTGACTTTGAGCAGCGTGCCGTGCTGCGGTACCACGCTGTCCAGCGCATGACGCCCGGACTTGGCATAGTAAAAGTTGCCCGCCGCATCTGTTTGCAGGCCCATGGCGAATTCATGGAAGTGCTCGGTCACCTGCGCGTCGTCGTTGAAACACTCGATGAAGTCGGTTTCGCCATCATGATTGAGGTCGCGCAGTCGTGCGATTTGATCGCGGCAGGTGATGAAAAGTTCATCGCCACGAAATTTCACGCCTAGCGGTTGGAACAGGCCACTGGCGATCCTGCGCCACGTCAGCGTGGCCGGTGCCTTTTGCATCACGCCATCCACCCGCCACACATCGCCATTCCACAGGGCTACGATGGCCCCCTTGCCATCCGGGGTGAAATCAAAGCCGCCCGGCCGCATCCAGCTCTGCCAGGGATTGTCGAGCGGAAGCGTGAAGTCATCTGCGGCAAACGCGCCCTCTTCTTTGCCCGCCACCGAGGTTGTGGTGACCACCTGCGGCCACTTCGCCGGTCCGCCCTGCGTCAGTGGTGTGAGATCTGGCGATGCGCTGAAGGTTTTTGCGAGAGTGTCGAGCGAGCCTGCATCGACGCGTGAAATGAACAACTGCGCCTTGGCTCCCGCAGTCAGCTTCGCAACCCAGAAGCCGTCAGCTTTGCTCAGCACGCCGTCACCCCGCAGAATCACATTCACGCTTTCGGGTGCCACACGAAGCAGCAGCGGCTGCCTCGCCTCACCCACGTTCACCGTGCGTACAAACACCGGCGTCGTGCCATAGTCCAGCCACGCGGGCGATTCGATCACGCGCGTGCCGTAGATGTCCGCAGCGACAACGATCTTGTTTTGAAACGTATAAATACCAGCGAACTTCAAGCCCGCATGAGGTCCGTATCTCTTCCCGTCCTTGGCAGGAGCACGCTTGTCCTCAAAGCTGTCGAGACTCCAGCCCGGCCCGGTCGGATTGATGAAATGCCGCTCGCCCGTCAGGCCCGTGTGGGTGCCATGGCTGCCGTCAAAGGCGATTCCTTTCCAGTCCACAAAGTCGCCCGTGGTCGCGGTCGCCACACGCATCGTGTCATGATCGTAGATTATCCACGCGCGCCCTTTGCTGACGCCGCCGGGGCCGTCATCAAGACGAATGGCGATGCCCTTTTGCGCGATGTTGTCGGGGGCAATCTCAAGCGTCCAAAACAAAGCCGGGCCGAGATCCATGCGCTTGTAGGGGGGCAGGGAAGTGTCTGGTTTCTCGGCCTCGGCATGCACCAGTCCGCGCGGCAGCGTGGCGAGTTCGACATCCTTCAGTTGCGTTGGATTGTGCGGGCGCAGGAAGGTCTCGCGGATGTAATGGATGACTGCGTATTTCTGCGCGGTAGTGTATTGCGGCTGCGGCACCATCTGGCCAAAGCCCTTCGTCAGCGTGGCAAACATCGAATACGGATCAGCCCCGTTCTTGAACTGACCTTCGGCAAAACGCAGCGCTGTGGGCAGGGACCCCGGCTGCTCCTTGGTGCCGTGGCATACGATGCACAGTGTTTTGTAAATGGCGGCACCTTCTTCCAGCGTCTTCGCATTCCATCCGCTGACGATCCCCGCGTGATCGCTCCGCTCCAGCGCCTGCACCCAGCCGCTGCCGCTTTCGACAATCGGTTTGCCACCCGTCTTCGGCTGATAGGTGAAATCGGGCGTATTCGCACCAGCACCACCATTTTTGAAAAGCAGTGCCATCTCCGCATCCGGCAGCGCACGCTTCCACACCCGCACAGTGCGGATGTTTCCCTTGGAGAGTTCTCCAGCAAAGTTCGGCGCGGCGCGTCCCACTTTAAAAATATGCTCCTTCTGATCCGGTTTGGTGAAGCTCTGCTTCTCTGCGATGGTTTTGCCATCCAGCACAAGCCGGGCGGTTCCATCGCGAATGGTGAGCACGACAGTATGCGGCTTGCCGTCATTCACCTTGGGGCCGCCGTTCATGGCACCCAGCCAGCCGATGTCATACACGAGCCGTCCGCCTCGAATAAAGAGTGCCTTCGCATCCGGCGACCACTTGCCTGTGGCGGCGCACTTCGAAAACAACGTGCCTTCGCCGTTCGACTCAAACTCCACCATCGCAGTAAAGTCCGCACCGAGGTTGAGGTCCGCGTTGGTAAAATCCTTCGCCCCGGTTTGGGCCAGGGATGGTACCTCCTCAGGCCCGCGCACCAGCTTTCCATCACTCCACACCCGAAGCACCGGCGCAGAATCCGCCGGGTGTTCCACAGCGATGTCATGCGGTCCTGTGGCATCAAGCGTGATGATCAGGTCTTCGCTCAGCTTCACCTTCGCCGCACCCTCCAGATGCAGCCGGTAGTTCAACGGCCACTCTGGCGTATCAAGCGGAATAGAGTCACGCGGCGCTGCGATAAGCGCATGATTGAAGATTAGAGCGAAAAAAATGCAAAGCGAGTGTTTCACGGCAGGGATGCTTCTCAACGGTGATCAATGACAAAAGCTGGCCGAGAAAGCACGCCTTTTGAGAGCGCGCCATAGTGGTCGGAGCGCCAGAAGTTCTTCAAATCATCCGCCGTGATGAGCTGCAGCCCAGGCGTGGCGACTGCGGGATTGCACAAAATGTACAGACCTTCCTCTGCGATGTAACCACACACATTGAGCGTATGCCCGGCGCTGCCACCAGGGTATTGCGGGCCGATGTATTTGAAATCCACCACCACCGGCCTGCCTGCATCAAGTTCACTTTTCAGCATGGTCGTGGCTTGTTCAAAGCCCGCGTCGTCGGGAGTATAAGTAACGAGCTTCCACATCTGGCCGATCTGCTTCGAGGCCTCCAGTAGGTGTCCCCAGTCCGTGCCTGTGCCGAGCGGGGAAGGGCACAGCCGCTTGAAATCCCAGCCACCGATCTCACTGCCTTGAAACCGGGCAAAGATGGCGCAAGCCGTGGACCCGCAGTTGTTGTAGCCCTGCTGGATGTGCGGCATTTGCACAAAAGCAAACTTTCCCGGTTCGCCTTTGCGCCGCCGGTAGTCCATGAGTTTCAGGAGATCCGCACCTTGCTGCGCGGAGGCATTGTCAGACGGCTGCGAAGGATGTCCCGTGGCCCCAGTGGGGTGAAGTTTGGCAGCCTTGGTCCAGTTGGCTTTTGCAGCATCGGTGTCAACGGCTTGAAACTGCATTTCTCCAAGCAGCACTAGGCCCGAGGGATTGTTCAACACTGCCGCACGCTCTGCCAGTCGGCGAGCCTGCACGGCATCGGCCTTGACTCCTTCACCCGAATGATAAGCCATGGCCGCCGCAGCAGCCGCTCTGCCATGGCCGCGTTCCGCCGCCTTTTTCCACCACTCAAGCGCCTTCGCGCAGTCCTGCTCCGTGCCTTGCGCCCCGTAGTAGCACTGGCCCAGATTGAATGCCGCCTGCGCCGATTCACCTGCCGCTGCTTTGAAATAGGCGAATGCGATGGCGGGATTGCGTTTTACCACCGCGCCGCGCAGATAGGCAAAACCGACGAAATCCATTGCATCCGCGCTGCCGGCATCCGCTGCACGGTGCGCCCAAATCATCGCCTGAACGTCATCTTTTGGGACTCCCTTGCCATCTCGCAAGCGCTGGGCCAGATCGAGTTGCGCTGTGACATCGCCATCTGCGGCCTGTTTGCGGAGTGTTGCCAGTGTGGTCTGAACATCAGCGGACAACAGGGCTTGGATCATGAACAAGGTGGCTAGGGCTGTGAATGCGAGCTTTTGCATCTTGCTGAAATGTCGCGGGGGAGACTGCAAAGTCTTGATCCTTCCATCGCTTGGATCTGTCAAAATCCGCACAATAGCAGTACGCATGGAAGTCGTCTGGATGGCTGCCGTTTTGTGTGGCATCTCCTCACCGCATGAAAAAAGCCGTCTCAGCCTTTCCTGGCATTATTTCCAATCAAGGCACACTGCTCGTTGACGTCCGAGTGATCGAGCAGTTGGCAGACCTAATGCATGACACGGCTTTTTTCATCAAGGATGTCTCAGGCCGTTATCTCGTGGTGAATCAATCACTCGTCGAGCGGCACGGACTCAAGGGTAAATCGCAGATGCTTGGTCGGCGGCCTTGTGATGTCTGCCCTGGTGACTATGGACGCATACCCACCGAGCAGGATGAGCAGGTGCTGCGCACCAATCAGCCCATTGTGGAGCGGTTGGAACTTTTCTGGCGGAGGCCGCATGTGCCGGTGTGGGGCCTCACGAGTAAACTACCCATTCGCGATGCCCGCGGCCAGGTGACAGGCCTCATAGGCATTTCCAAAGACCTCGCGGCTCCAGTGAGTCAGGATGATGTACCGCCCAAGGTGGCGCGGGTGTTGCGGTATCTTGAAACCGCCTACGATGATCCGGTGAGTCCCTCATCACTCGCGCGTAAAGCAGGAATGCCCGCGGCTCGCTTTGCCCGCATCATCAGGCGCATCCACGGCATCAGCCCGATGCAGCTCATCACCAAGACACGTATCACCGTTGGCAGCCGCTTATTGTGCGAAACCGCTGCCTCCATCGCCCAGATCGCGCTCGACTGCGGCTTTGCCGACCACAGCGCCTTCACGCGCACCTTTCGCGCCATCACTGGCACCTCTCCCACGGAGTACCGGCGGCAGTCACAGCAGGGCTGAGGTGGGCTATGGCTGCACGCCCCAAAGCTTCTCCAGCAAGGCAAACATTTCCGGATCGTGCTGCTTCAGCTCTTCCCGCGTAAAGGGGAAGAAGTCATTACGGGTGAAGTAGGCCTCTGTGCATTCGGCAAAATATTCCTGGGGATTGGTCATGGCATAAGCGCGTTCCATGCGGCTGCGCCCTTCACTGTCCTTGCGCTCGACGCGCTCATACTTGCCGCTGGCCTTGGCTTTCTCATAGGCCGCCTTGATCTCCAGATTGCCAAAGCTCATGCGCACCGTGCGGTTGTGATAGGCATGCGCCAGTTCATGCAGCGCGAAGTTGGGCATGCGGCGCGTCTCCGCCTCGAAGATGCGTACGTTGGTAAATTCCACCCCCTTGGCCATCACTGGATCGCGTCCATTGTCCCGCAACCAATCTGCACCAGGATGAAATTCGGCACGCGGATGGACCTTGGGATACTCGGGATTGATCCACAGTGGCACCTTGCGCAACTCCGCCACCGCCTGCGCAGGAACGACGCGCACGATCTCATCAAGCTGAGCGCGCAGCAGTTGCAGAGCTTTCTCCAAAGCGGGGGCGTCCGTCTCGAAGAGCTTCACATTCACATGCACCGTCCAGCCCGCGATGAGGCGCACATCATGCGACTTCTTGCCAGTGGCTTCCTGGTGCTTCTGCACCTGCTGCTGTTTGATCAGCCCACGCGCCTGTAGCAGCCGCTCTGGCCACACAAACCTCGGCGCTTGCGCTGGATCGTAGCCCGCCAGGTGCCCCGTGAGCCGCGTCTGCGGCTTCGTGTATTTCAGCTCGGTGTCACCAAAGACCTCGCGGCACAGCGCGGCGAGTTGCGGATCATACGCGATCAACTCAGCGCGTGTGTTGACGTGATTGTGCTGCGCATCGTTCTCGCGGTTGTTGTCAAACCAGCTCTGCACGCCCTCAGCCCAGTATTCGTGGTGGTTCGACGAGGCATACGCGCCTTTCCAAAATCCGGCCTTCATCGCTGCATCAAACGCGGCCTTCAATCGCGGATCGAACGTGGGGTCCACATTCGACAGACCCCGCAGGTGGATGTTGTGCGCAAACTCGTGAATCAGTATGTTTTCCGTGTCATAGGAATCGCCATCATAAGCCAGCAGGTTTTCCTCCGCGCAAGAGCAGAGCGGGTCCGTCTCGCTGCCGCCTAGGCCACGCGCGCGAGCATCCCAGTAATCCTTCGCGCTCACAGCCTCAAAACCCTTCTCGGATTCCAGATGAGCGAACTCGGGCTGGTCCGTGGTGAATTCATTGTACGCCAGAATGCACAGCCGCGCACCGCTGGCGATCATTGCGTCGCGCACATCCGGTCTCTTGGCCAACATCAGGTCCACCAGATACACCGCCTCCTTTAGCGCATACGGACTGACCTTAGCCGAAGCCACGATGGGAAAACCACCCGCACTCGCCCGCTGCGTGTAAAACGCTGGCACACCATTCGGCACCCCTGGTTCATAGCGAACGCCTTGCACCCGCACCTTGCTCTCCACTTCCGTTTCCTTGCCCTCACCCACGATCACAAAACGATGTCCAAGTGTCGTGCCAATGATGCGATCCTTACCAGACTCGATCTTGCCATTGGCAACGCGTCCGCCATCCGGCTTCAACCAAAATACCTCCACCGCATGCGGCGCGGCATTGATGATCTGCAACTTGGGCCGGTCCAGGGCCAGCGCTGCCGTCGTAACGAGTAGAAATGTGGCAAGGGTGATTTTCATGCGAAGCGGTCAGGTGACATCAAATCGAGCGCCACAGGCGGTTTCTCTCCGCTCAGTAATTCGCTCACGATCTTTCCAGTCGCTGGGGCGAGACTGAGGCCCATCATGGCGTGACCGGTAGCGATGGTGAGATTTTTCCAGCGTTGAGTGCGGCCAATGTAGGGCATGCCATCGGGCGAGACGGGCCGCAGCCCGCTCCAGGGCTTCACTTCGGCGAAATCGGTTTCTGCAAACGCTGGGAAATACTGCGGGAAGGCCCGAGTGATGCCACGCACTCGGCGCTGCGTGATGGATTCGTTGAGGCCAGCCATTTCCATGGTGCCGCCGACACGCAGCGCGCCATCCATCGGTGTGACGGCCAGACGGGCCTCGGTGCAGATGCTGCACAGCTCTGGAAGTTGTGTCGGATCTCGCAATGTCAGGCTGTATCCTTTGCCTGCCTGCATCGGCAGTTTGAGGTCCAGAGACTTCGCCAGTTCTGCCGACCAGACACCACCACAAAGAACCACCTCCTGTCCTTCGACTTGACCTTTGGAGGTTTTGACCGCCCGCAGCGCGCTGTTCTCGATCTCAAATCCCGTCACTTCGGTTTTCCACAAAAACTCCACACCCAGTCGCACGAGTTCCGCCTCCAAGGCGGCGATGAAGCGTCTGGGTGAAAGATGGCAGTCTTTGGGGAAGTACACACTGCCGCAGACATCCATGGTCACGTTGGGATCGAGCGCGGCGGTGGCTTTGGCATCGAGAACCTGGGCGGGAATGCCGAGTGCGTTGGCGGTTACCGCCATGTGCGCTTCTTCGTCGAGAGTTTGCTGCTGTTTGCAAAGCATGAGCAGGCCCTTTTTCACCAGGCCGAAATCGAGGCCGATGTCTTCAAAGCACTGGCGGCTTAGGAGGCTGAGGTCTCGTAGTGCCGGGGCTGCGGTTGCGACGCGTTGCGCAGTGGCAGCTTTCCAGAATTGCAGACCCCAGGCAAGGAGATCGCTATCGAGGCGTGGCTTGATGTAGAAGGGGGATTCGGGATTCCACATCCACTTGAGGCCAAGTTTTACCATGCCTGGGGCTGCGAGGGGAATGAAGTGGCTGGGGACGATCATGCCTGCATTGCCGAAGGAGCAGCCATCCCGCTGCGCGGATTTGCGCTCAATGACCGTGACCTGCATGCCGCGTCGGGCGCAGTACAGCGCCGTGCTCAGACCGATGACACCGGCTCCGAGGATGGTGATGTGGGAGGGCATGTGGTCAGTTAAACTCCACCGTGCGGCGCATCTTGAACAAATCTGGGCTGCGCAGCCGGATTATCGACAAGCCGAAGGTTTTTCTATGTGAGAGGCTCCCTGCTGCGTTTCTTCTGCAATGCTCTTATCTCGTCTGTTTTCCATCTTGTGCCTCGCCGTGCTGGCGGGCGGTATTTCATTAGCTGCGCCGCTGAAGGAACTGCTGCCTGGCGAACCCACGCAGGCAGACCTTGAGCGTGCGCGTGGCATGCTCACGCAATGGGAGGAAGAGGCTCCTGAAAAGGGGCGGCGGGTGATGCGGATCTGCTACTGGAGTCCGGCGGATCGTGAGCCGCAGCCGGAGTGCCGCGCACGGCTGACGCGGGTGATGCAGCATGTGCAGGGCTTTTACCAGCGCGAGATGGAGAGCTGGGGATTTCCGAATCGCACGATCCAGCTTGAGCTGGCGGAGAATGGGTTACTTCAACTGCACATGGTGCAGGGGAGCCTGAAATCGGCGGAATGCAGCGAGTCTGACCCGAAGGATGGGCACGACATCAAGCTGGACTGCCTGAAGGCGCTGCGTGAGGCGGGCATTGAGGGTGAGAAGGAGACGGTCGTCATCTTTTGCAATCTGGCGGATTGGGATGCAGGGACGCGCACGATGGGGCACCACAGCCCCTACTATGCGAGCGGCGACAGCCGTGGTGGCACGGCGTGGCAGGTGGACTCGCCGCTGCTGGATGCGGAACTTCTCGCCGTGAAGGATCAGATGCTGCAGGACCGCCAGTATGGGCGCATCTCGCTGGGGAAGTACAACAGCATCTTCATCGGTGGCGTGTGTCATGAGCTTGGGCATGCGCTGGGCCTGCCGCACTGCAAGGAGTGCGCTGCCGCACGCGCGGTGCGAGGCACGGCGCTCATGGGCAGTGGCAACCGCACTTATGGCAATGAATTGCGTGGTGAAGGGCGTGGTTCGTTTCTTTCACTGCCGCATGCGCTGAAGTTGGCGGCTCATTCGCAGTTCTCGGGTTCGGTGAAGCAGATTGGCACGCAGGCGAAGGCGGAGTTTGCTGCGTGGCAGCTCAAGCCCTCCTCTGACGGGCTTGTGGTAAAAGGGGCAGTGACTGCCAACTTGCCGGTGCATGCCGTGCTGGCTTATGCCGATCCCGCAGGTGGGGGCGATTACGACAGCGAGATCGCCGCCGCCGTGCCGCAGGCTGATGGGCGTTTTATGCTCACTTTGCCACGATCCGAAAAGAAGAGCACCAGCGTGAGTCTGCACTTTGTGGCGGTGTGTGTGAATGGCGCGGCCACTGCCGGAGTGTGGTCTTCGCAGGCCTTGACGATGAATGGTCGCATCACCGCTGACTCCGCCTACGATGTGAGGAAGGCGGAGCAGAAGATCGAGTTTGACGCTGTGTGGCCCGCCATTCGTGCGGGTAAACTTTCTCCGCAGGATGTGGCCAAGCTTTCTCCGAGTGTGCAGGCCCTTCTGCATCGTCTGCAAGCCCCGGATGGCTCGGCGGGAAAAATCGCGCCGGATAAGGTGGCTGCAAATGTGAAGGAACTGGCGCTCTCGGACGCGGCCCCGCTGCATGCGGAGACGGGGTGGGATGGGGTGCATTTCGACCGCACGCCGAAGGGAGAGCCGCTGCAAGGGCCAGAGGGATTGTTTGAGCATGGGCTTTATGCGCATGCGAACTCACGGTTTGAATACACGCTGGGCGGTCGCTGGGACAGCTTCAGCGGCAGCGCCTGTGAGCTGCAAGGCGGCTTTGGCCGCATCGAAGCCACCCTCCTCGGCGATGACCGCGTGCTGTGGCAATCCGCCACCCTCAAGGCGGGTGATCTGGGTGCTTTTCAAGTGGATGTGAAAGGCGTGCAAAAACTCACCCTGCGCATCACCGGCAAAGAGAACATCAACGGAGCCTGGGGCGCGTGGGGAGAGCCGGTGTTGAGGCGTGGGGAGAGGTAGTGGTGAGAGAGAGTAGCATGCTGCCAGGGAGTTTGAGGGCACGTGTGGCCAATAGTCCGTGGTCAGGCCGGAGGCCTAAGCTCCGGGGCAACAAGCCGGAGGCTTGTTCTACGGGTCAACTTTAGCGGATCTTGATCGGCTTGGCTAGGGGGTAGCGCTTTTGGATCCAGACGAGGGCGAAGAAGAGGCGGAGACGCCACCAGGTGGCGAAGGAGGGGCGGGTGCGGCCGGCGAGGGTGCAGTTGATGGCGCAGACCATGCGGAAGCGGTTGTTGGGATGGAAGAAGAGCTGCGCGAAGTGCTTGGTGTAGAACTTCTCGATGAACATCCAGAAGCGGCTGACGTGTCGGCGCGTGGTCCATTCGTAGCGCTTCATGGCAAAGGTCAGGCTCTTGCCAGCGGCGATGGCGGCGTGGACGACGTGCGCCCCCTGCTGCGCGCTGGACATGGCGAGCATGACGCCGCTGGAGAAAATGGGGTCGATGAACCCGGAGGCATCGCCCACGCGAACGAGGCGTGGGGAGACGAGCTTGCGGTTGGTGTAGGAGAAATCGGTGAGCACATGCCCCTGGGTGATGACTTGGGCATTGATCATGCGCTCCTGCACGGCGCGGGTGCTGAGGACGGCGTCGTCAAACACCTGCTGGGGGTCTTGCTTGAGGGCTTTGAAGTCGGCCTGATCGAGCACGAGGCCCACGCTGGTCTTGTTGTTTTCCAGGGGGATCATCCAGAACCAGGAGTTTTCGCGGCGGATGATGAGGATGTCGCCCTCCTCCTCGCCGGCGGGCATCTGGACGCCGCTGTAGTGGCCGAAGATGGCGATCTTTTTGTGGCCGGGATAGTAGTCGCGCAGGTTCTCGCGGTTGGCGGTGAAGTTGCCGAGGCCGCTGGCATCCATGAGAAAGGCGGCCTGCACCTCGTGGTCGGTGCCATCCTTGGCGCGGAACTTGACGGTGACGCGATCTTTTTCGATGCGATGCTCGGTGACGAGCGCCTCCTCCTGAACCTCGGCACCGAGGGATTCGGCGTGGCGCAGCAGGATGTCATCAAACTTGGCGCGCTCGACCTGGAGGGATTCTGGGAACTCGGTGAAGGAGCCGCGTGAAAAGTCCAGGCGGGTGTGCAGGAGGCCGTTGCCCATCCAGAACTGCGCGCCGCGCTTGACCATGAAGCCTGCGGCCTGGATTTTGGGCCAGACGCCGAGTTCGTCAAAGATGGCGCGGTTGTAGGGCAGGAGCGACTCGCCGATGTGGAAGCGGGGAAATTTGGACTTCTCCAGCACCAGGACGGAACGCCCCGACTGCCGCAGGGTGGCGGCCGCTGTGGCCCCCGCAGGCCCGCCGCCGATGATAATGACATCCCAGGTTTTGCTCATGATAGGTGATTGATGCTAGCTCTCTACGCCTGTCGCAAGGGAAAGTCCGCTGTTCGTGCGTTGGGGGATGTTTGCGAAGGGGGGCGAAGGCTCAAGCGGCTAGAACCGGAGATGGTGGCCTACGGAATGCACGGAGCAGACGGAATGCACGGAGGGCACCGGGATTCGGACGTGGCACAGGCTGATTCCGCTGCTTGAAGAGTTTCCATCATGGCAACTATACTGCCGATCATCACTCACTTTCATCTGGCGAGGGGCTTCTTTGGCAGATGGGTGATGTGCGGCAGTCGCACACGAATCGGAGACGGTAGCGGCTGGAAAGGGGGAGAGCGTTGCGTCAGCAGTGGGCGCTGGGAGGATGGATTCTAGGGGCGCGCACAGCGCTTCCCTACCAGCCTTGGGTGGCGCGGCACCTCAGGGCTGGTGGGAAGCGCTGAGTTGGGGTCCGTGGTTTCGGGTCTGTCACGGCGGAGGCGCTGAAAAAGGTCCGCCGTCCTTTTCGTGGTCGATCAACGGGAGGGGGCACCCACTTATTTTGTGAGGGGTTACTTTTGCAAGTTGGTGATGTGCGGCAGCGCCATGCCTCCCGCCACTGACCTCAGATCCACATCCGCACGGCTTCCAGGATGTTTGAGACGCCTAGTTTGCCGAGTGCATTGCGTTTGTGGCTGGAAATTGTCTTCATGCTCAGTCCCAGGCGGCTGGCGACCTCGCTGGGGCGCAGTCCGGACACTAGGAGGTCCAGCACCTCCTCCTCGCGCGTGGAGAGCGCATATTGGGAGGCTTCCTCTTCCTCCTCCGGGCAGCCGGTGGGGGCGGCGGAGCGGGCGAGGACGGAGGCGAGCTCGCTGGAAAGAAAGGGCACGCCTTCCAGTGCGGCATGCAGGGCGCGTTTCAGCTCATCCACGGACTCATTGCAGCCGAGGCACACGCTGGCACCGGCGTGCATGGCCGTACGGGTGGTGACCGGGGCAGGGGGGCCGCAAATGAGCATGATGTGCTTGCCGCCGATGAGGGTGATGGCCGCTTTCAACGAATCCAATCCGTGGTCCATGTCGCGCGGTTGGAATTCCATCATTAGCACATTCACCGGGCCCGTCTCTACGGCCTGCCGCACCTCTTCCACACTGGAGGCTTCGGTGATCTTGCACCCGGGCAGAATTTTCTTGAGCAGGAGTGTCCAGCTCGAACGGGTGAATTCGCTCGGGTGAAACAAAACGCAGTAGGGCAGGTTCATGATGGTTGAGTCGGGTCATCTGCTTTCACACACCGCTTGGGCAGGGGGATGTTTGGGCAGCAGGCAGGTCATTTTCAATTCAGGTTGGGGGTGTCGAAATAGGTGTTAAGCATGGAAAACATTGAAATTACAGCCACCGGCCACTGTCGGTCACCGCGTGCCTGGTTCATTAAACCCCCATCTTGGATTGGGCTAAGCAGGCGCTTATGGTGTTTTCCGAAAGCTGGGTTCTGGAAAGAGGGCGTGGTGATGCTCGGCGGGGGAGCGAGAGGGGGGCAGCGGAGCGCGGGGTGGCTTACCGGTGTGATTGCGAGGTGACAGACTGCGGCGGCTTGAGGACAAACCGCCCTACCTGCGGTGGGCGTGCGTCCGCACCTCACTGATCGACTTCACTCAGTGGCATGTTCCGCTCGTCCGGTAGCAACTTCCTGCGGTCTGCGAGGGTGGCAAAGAGGTAGTACAGTCCGGGAATCACCAGCAGGCCGACCAGCGTCCCCAGCAGCATGCCTCCTGCGGCTGAGGCACCGATGGTCTTGTTGGCGATGGCACCCGCACCGGAGGCGCGGAGCAGAGGAATCATCCCCGCGATGAAGGCAAACGACGTCATCAAAATCGGACGGAAGCGCACCCGTCCGCCCTCGATGGCCGCTTCGAGAATCGACATGCCCTGCTGATGTTTCTGCGTGGCAAATTCCACGATCAAAATCGCGTTCTTCCCGAGGAGCCCCACCAGCATGATCAGCCCCACCTGGGCATAGATGTCGTTGTCCAGGCCAAAGGTGTGCAGCATCACAAAGGAGCCCATCACCCCGATGGGCAGGGACAGGATCACCGCCAGCGGCAGCAGAAAGCTCTCATACTGCCCGACCAAGACCAGGTACACAAACAGCAGCACCACGATGAAGATGTAGATCGCCTCATTCCCACGGCCCACCTCATCAAACGCGAGCCCGGCCCAGCCGATGTCATAGCCGCGTGGCAGCGTCTTTTCCGCCACTTCCTGCACCGCCTTGATGGCGTCCCCGCTGCTGTACCCATCTGCTGGTGCCCCCTGAATGGATGGCGCCGGGTAGGCATTGTAGCGGGTGATTTCATTGAGCCCCTGCTTCTGCTTCAAAACCACAAATTCCGAGAAGGGCACCATCTCCCCCTTGTCATTCCCCACATACAGGTCCTGCAGGTCCTTCGGCATCTCGCGGTAGTTCGGGTCCGCCTGCACATAGAGTTTCCAGAACCGGCCAAATCTGACGAACCCCTGCTCATAAGTGCTCGCCACCAGGATGGCGAGGCTTTCCATCGCGGTCTTGATGGAGACGCCCTTCTGCATCGCCATCTGGTTGTCGATCTCGATGTCGAGCTGTGGGTAGTTTGCGCTGAAAAAGCTGAACAGACCGTGCAGTTCCTTGCGCTTTTTCAGCGCCTCCATGAATTCATCATTCACCACCTGCAGCCGCTCGTAATTCCCACTGCTGGTCTTGTCCAGCAAGCGCAGGGAGAAGCCCCCCGCAGCCCCATAACCCGGCACCGCTGGCGGTTCGTAAAACTCCAGCTTCACCCCTGAGATAGCGCGGCATTTTTTCTCCAGCTCAGCGATGATCTGGTGCGAGTTCATCTTCCGCTCAGACCAGTTTTTCAGGTTGATCAAACAGGTGCCCGCATTGGACCCGCGCCCCTCCGTGAGCACCTCATAACCCGCCAGCGATGAGATGGACTGGACGCCCGGGATCTCCTTGGCGATCTTCTCCAGCTCCAGCGACTTCGCAAACGTGCGCTCCAGTGTGGAACCCGGCGGCGTCTGCAGGATGGCGTAGATCATGCCCTGGTCTTCTGCCGGAATGAATCCTGGCGAGATCTCCTGGTTCACCCCATAGATGGCCGCGCCCGCCAGCGCCAGGATACCCAGCGTGATGCTCTTGCGGTGTACGATCCTCTTCAGCAGGATCACATACACATTCGTCAACTTCTCAAAGGCGGTGTTAAAGTGTTCCAGCAGCCACTCTACCGGCCCGCGCCGTTTGTGCTTGTGTGCGTGCTGCTCCTCCGGCCGCCGCAAAATCATCGCGCACAGCACCGGCGTCAGCGTCAGAGCCATGATGCCGGAAAGAATGATCGCCGAGGCCATGGTGATGGAAAACTCCCGATAAAACACCCCCACCGGCCCTGACATAAACGTCACCGGCACAAACACCGCCGTCATCACTAGCGTGATGGCGATCACCGCCCCGGCGATCTCCACCATCACCTTCTGCACCGCCTCATACGGAGTGTACTTCGTCCCGTGCATCTTCGCATGCACCGCCTCCACCACCACGATAGGGTCGTCCACCACGATGCCGATCGCCAGCACCAGCGCAAACAGCGTGATCAGGTTGATGCTCACCCCGCACATCTGCATCAGGAAAAACGCCCCCACCAAAGATACCGGCACAGCCAGCGTCGGGATCAGAGTGCTGCGCCAGTCCCCCAGAAACACAAACACCACCAAGGACACCAGGATGAAGGCTTCCATCAGCGTGTGCAGCACCTTCTCGATCGAGGCATCCAGGAACTTCGACACATCATAGCTGATCTCGTAGTCCATGCCTGCCGGAAAGCTCTTGCGCTTCATCAGCTCCAGCCGCGCCTTGAGCAGCTTGATCACCTCATTCGCGTTGCTGTTGTAGCTCTGCTTGATGACGATCGCCGCCGAAGGTTTCCCGTCGATGTCCGAATACAGGTCATAAAACTCACTGCCCAGCTCCACCCGCGCCACGTCCCGCAGTCGCAAAATTTCGCCGCTCTCCGTCGCCCGCAGGATCACTTTTTCGTACTGCTCTGCCGTGTTGTAACGTCCCTTGTAGGTCAGCACATATTCCAGCGCCTGGGATCGCTGCGCATCCGCCCGCCCCAGCCGCCCCGGCGTACCGATCACGCTCTGCTCCTCCAGCGCTTTCATCACATCTGCCGTGGACACATTGTAGGCACGCATGCGGTCCGGCTTCAGCCAGATGCGCATCGCATAGTTTCGCGTGCCCAGGATGCGCACCTGGCCCACCCCGCGGGTGCGTGCCAACTCCGGCTGCAACTGAACATAGGCGTAATTGAAGAGGAACTGCATGTCCGCGTCCTTGTTCGTGCTGAAGAGGTTCACGTACATGAGCATGTTCGGGCTCACGTTGTTCACGATGATGCCCTCCCGCTGCACCAGCGGCGGGAGCTGGTTTTTCACCTGATTCACCCGGTTCAGCACGTTCACCGTCGCAACGTTTGGGTCCGTCCCCAGGTGGAAGACCACCTGGATCGTCGCCTCTCCGGCGCTCGTCGCGTCGGACATCATGTACTTCATGTCCTGCACGCCATTGATTGACTGGTCCAGCATTACCAGCACAGACTCCTCCAGCACCTTCGCGCTAGCCCCTGGGAATGTGATGTTCACCATCACCACCACCGGTGCCACATTGGGAAACTGCGAAATCGGCAGACGGAAAATCGAAAGCGCCCCCAGAAAGAGGATAAGCAACGAGATCACGATGGCCAGGGCAGGCCTCTGCAGGATCTTCGAGAACATGGTGGTTGGACGATGCCGCTATTCCGCTTTGAGCTTCAAGTGGGCATACGCCTCTTTCGTCTCTTCAAAGCGGAAATCTTCGGCATGGTCACCATCATGTGCCTGGCGCATCCCTTCGAAAATGATCGTGTCATTTTCAGTCAATCCTTCACTCACGACGAACAGATCTTCGAGTTCCTTGGCGATGGTGATCTTCTGCTGCTTGATTACGTGGTCCTTGTTGACCGTGAAGATAAAGTGCTCGTCGCCGAGTTCAAACGTCGCCTTCTGGGGCACCAGCAGGGCGTTTTTCACCGTTTCCTGCATGCGGATGCTGCCCGTCTCTCCGTGACGGAGGAGGCCTTTGGGATTCGGGAAATCCGCACGGAAGGGGATGGTGCCGGTCTTGTTGTTAAATTCCGCTTCGATCACATTCACGTGGCCGGGCTGGTCAAAGATCTCGCCATTGGCCATGAGCAGTTTGACGTTCTTGCTCTCTTCGGTGGCGGCCCGAGATGAGTAATCCAGATAGTCCGCCTCAGGTACATTGAAATAGACCCACATCTCGCTGTTATCAGACAGCGTGGTCAGCAGATCTCCCTCATTCACGAGGCTGCCATTCCGCAGGCGCAGGCGGTCCATCAGGCCGGAAAACGGCGCATTGATGGTGGTGAAACCCAGGTGGGTATTCGCCAAGCTCACATGCGCGAGTCGTTCATCCCATTTGGCCTTCGCCATGGCTAGTTCTTTGTCAGAGACCACATTGTTGTCCAGCAGGCGCTGGGTGTTTTCATATTCCACCTTCGCCACCTGGGCCTCGGCCTCAGCGCGCTTGACCATCGCATTGAAAACCCTCGGCAGGATCTTGAACATGAAGTCGCCTTCTTTCACCCACTGGCCTTCCTTCACATTGACGACTTCGAGGTAACCGCGCTCCAATGCGCGAATCTCAATGTTTCGGCAGGAGCGGATCTGACACACGTAATCCCGCGTCAGCACCGTGTCCCTGCGGATGGGCTTGGTCAGCACCAGCCCAGGCTCCTCTTCTTCTTCTTCATGCCCGGCCATCTTGTCATGGCAGCCACTGAGAGTCAAAGCGGCCAGCAGACACGCACCGAGGAGGAATGGCCGTGCGACTCGACGCATCATTGGCGTATGATAGGTTCCGAGGGGGGTGGAATGCCGAACCAAGACGCTGTGGGAACTGTTTCTCATGTTGAGTGGACGATACTATGCAAAACAGCCCCAAAGTAAAGCGCGGTAGCGCGAAGAATTGCAATCCATTCACGCATTCCTACGCTCTGCGCAGGCGACTCCGCCACACGGTAGGATTGGGTAGGCTTGGAGCCTATGTTTTGGGGTGCATTCCGAGCTGGATTGAGCCTGGAATGGCAGATGTTTCTCCTGGCTGCAATGATCAGGCCATGACCAGTTCTTCCTGCGGTGCTGGCAGGGCGAGCGGTCGTTCTCTGATGTCGCTGACATTAAAGCTCACGTCCGTGCCTTTCGGTTGGCGTCCGGTCAGACGGCAGAAGTCGTGGTAGCTCAGCACTTCGAAGCTGCGGTCAAGGTGTTCGACGATCACGGTCATGCTCTCCACCCAGTCGCCTGAATTGAGGTAGTGAACATTGTCGATCATCTTGTCCGCTGGCGTGTGGATGTGCCCGCAGATGATGCCTTGGCAATTCTTCCAGCGGGCAAGCTTTTGCAGTTGCTCTTCATAACGACCCACGAAGCTGACGGCGTGCTTCACCTTCATTTTCACCCAGCGGCTGAGCGAAAAGGCTTCCTTGTTGCGCCAGCGCAGCCAAGCGTTGTAGGCGCGGTTCAGGCGCAGCAGCAGCTCATAGCCCACGGCTCCCACTTTGGCCAGCCATACGTGGTTCGTGGTCACATGGTCAAAGCCGTCACCATGGACGACGAGATAGCGGCCATGCGGTGACTCATGGATGTGCTCATCCACGAGGGAGAGTCCAGCGAGCTTAAAGGGAAGAAATTTTTCGAGGATGTCATCGTGGTTGCCGCGCAGGTAGATGACCTCGGTGCCTTCCTTTTCCATCTTCTTGAGCACGGTGCGGACAAAATGCGTGTGCTCCGGCGTCCAGCGCCCGGAGCTCTTCAGCGCCCACACGTCAATGATGTCGCCATTGAGCACCAGCTTTTCACACTTGCAGTGGCGGATCAGATGCGCCGCCTGCACGGCCTTGGAGTCTGCCATTCCAAGATGAACATCGGACATGAACAAAGTCTTGATGCGAAGTTTGGTTTTCATGAGTGTTGAAGGTGGTGTTATTCACCCCATCACAGCGGCGGATGGATTGTGAATAGAAACGGCCTTGTCACTTGAGTCGCCTCTTGGGCGGGCGCTTGAAAGACGCTTAGTGAAACCTTTTCGTCACGGTGTTGGTGCGTCCAGGTCAGGGACTCAGCCGTCGATCAACGCCCCCGTTTGGCTACTTGCAAGTAACGGTCAATGTCATGCGACTGACTGGCTTCGATGCTCAAGCCGTGTGCGGGCAGGTCTGGATGCCGCGCGCGCCACACGAACCAAATGCAGGTGATAAACAGAGTACACGCCAAGATCGGGCCGCCGTAGCGGCGAACGAAACGCGTCTGACGGCGCCATTCGAGAAAGTTTTGGAGTTCGGTATCTCGGGAAGGGAACATTCTGCATCATGAAATGTTAAGGGGGCGCCTCAATCTCGAACGCGTCACAAAACCGTTGCCGCACGAAGGCACGGACGTCTGCTGATGTGAGTGCCTGCCTATCACTGAGAGCGTCAGTCCGCCGCTGTTCGTCACATCACATCCGCCACACGCGCTTGCTCGGGCGTTTTCTTGCGCTCTTACTGCAACGAAATCGTCACCATTCATCTCGCACCCCAACTATGCGACGAGATCGTAACACGCTTGTCTTTGGCAGGGCCTCATTCTTGCCGTCACAGTCTCGTCACTTAAACATGAGCAAAATCCTAGTTGTCGATGACGAGAAGGACATTGTCGATCTTGTGAGCCTTCATTTGCAACGCGAAGGTCACGAAATCGAGTCCGTAGGCAATGGTTTGGAAGTGCTGCCCTTGGCCGTTAGAACCTCCCCGGACCTCATCGTCCTCGACATCATGCTCCCAGGCATCGACGGTGTGCAGGTGCATCGCAGGTTGCGTGCGGACACACGCACCCGGCACATCCCAGTGATCATGCTCACCGCACGTGCGCAGACCAATGACCGCATCGCCGGACTGGAGAGCGGCGCGGATGATTACCTGACCAAGCCCTTCAGCCCGCGTGAACTCATGCTCCGCATCGGCGCAGTGCTGCGTCGTTCCCAGAAGGTCGTCATGCTGGCCGAGCAGCGAATCGGCGAATTCCTGCTCGACCGCAAGAACATGTCCCTCTCCATCAATGGCAAGCTCATCGAGCTGACCATCACGGAGTTGAAGCTCATCACCACCCTGATGGCCAACCCGGATGTTATTCATTCGCGCAGCGAACTGCTCAGCGCCGTCTGGGGCTATGCGGATGACACGCACTCGCGCACGCTGGACACGCACATCAAACGCTTGCGCGACAAGCTGGGCGATCACGGTCGGCACATCGGCACACTGCGGCGGCAGGGCTATCTGTTTCAAAGCGTGGTGGGGGAATCGACTGACTCATGACCCCAGCGGCGATGACGGCAGTGGCACCGCAGGAGGCTGAGCGGCAGTGTGATGGGGAGGAAACCACCTCCTTGATGTGCATGCAGGACGACTGTCGCCTCTTCGGTACCCTTCTCAACGAGGTGCCCCAAGGCATTCTCGTGGTGGATGATGCCGGCGTGATCGTGTTCGCGAACCTGGCCATGAACGTCATGTTTCTGCCGCATCAGCTTGAGGTAGGCGCTGCCTTGGCGGCTGTTACCGGGTTGGAATCCGTGGTGAGCATCGTGAATGAGGCACTCAGCCGTCATGCGCGCGTGGAGTCAGACATGACGCTCACGCTTCCCTACCTGGGAGAATGGAATCATGAGCACCATTACCACCTGAGCGCCTCTCCCTGGAACGAAGGCATCCGCACTGGCGTCTGGGTGGTGGTAGCAGACCGCACGGAATTCCACCTGACCCAGCAACGCCGTCGGGATTTCGTCACCAGTGCTGGCCATGAGCTGCGCACGCCACTCTCGCTCATCCACGGCTACATCGAGACGCTCAAGAGCGGCATGATCAAAAACACCGTCTCACTCACGCGCTGCCTGGATGTGATGGAAAAGCACGGCCGCCGCATGATGCGCATCATCGACGACATGCTCACGCTCACCCGCCTGGAAGGCCAGGACGAAACACTGAAGGCCGAGCCCTTTCTGGTGCGCGGCTGTGTGCAGGATGCCCTGGAGCATCTCTCGCCTCTGGTCCAACTGCGGCAGGCGGTCATCACCTTGGAATTTCCACCGGAAGGCGGTTTCTTGAATGGAGATCGCTTTTACTGGGATCAAATATTCACCAACCTGATCGAAAACCCGCTCAAAGAAAATCTGCGCGCCGGGCTGCGGCTGACGATTCGTGGGCGCTGGACCGCGCACGAATGCATCCTCACCGTCGCGGACGACGGCGTGGGCATCGCCCCCGAGGATGCCCCCTTTGTATTCCAGCGCTTCTTCCGCTGTGCCCGCCAACGGGCACAGGATACCAAAGGGGCAGGGCTGGGGCTATCCATCGTCAAACGCGCCGTCGAGGCCCATGGCGGGACCATCGAGCTGGAAAGCCAGCCGGGCGTCCGCACCGTCTTCACCATCCGCGTACCGCTGCCGGGTTGAGGGTGTCAGTTTCGTTGGTTGAAATTAACGAGACAAGTCATGGTGTTGAATTTATTAAAATTATAAATTAAATCCGGGTGGTAGCCTGGCTGAAAAATGTCGCTGCGTAGGTGGTGCCACTCCACTAAATCCAGCCCCTTGCGTTCAGGTGCTGTGCCGCGCTCTAGCCAGGGAAATGTGGGTTATTTCCCTGCGTCAGACGGGGCTTCGTAGGGCAACGAAATTGTGACAGTCGAATGGTAGTCGGTGCGGAGGATTAGCGGCAGCATGCGTCGCTTTCCTGAGGCTTGCTTTGGGGAGGCGCTCCCTCACCAACTCCATACACCACATGATGTTCAAACCACACAAAGCGATCTCCCTCCTGGCCATAGCTGGGCTGGCCCTTGCCTCCACCGCGGCCAACGCGGCGTTTACTACATTCTCACCCGATGACCTGATTCTGGGTATTCGGCAGGACTCCAATTCGGGTTCTCAGGCATCCTCGGCAATTCTGGTCGATATCGGCCAGGCCAGCCTTTATACCGCAGGAACTAACATTTCCTCGATCAACCTTGGCTCTGGATTTGGCACGCTCATGAACAGCACCTTTGGTTCTGGCTGGAGCACCGATCCGACGGTTCACTGGGGCATTGTGGGCACTTCGGGTGCTTCGGGCCTTGCCTCTGGTCTGGACACGAACGCCAACGTTCTGTATGCCACAGGCACCAGTTCGACACCGTACGCTATTGCTTCAGACGCAGCGCAGGGAAACGCCACTAGCACGGTTGTCTCGTTTGATAGTACCTTCTTCGGATTCGGTACTAGCCATAAAACTGCCAACGCGAGTTTGAGCGACGGCCTTCTCCAAAATCTGACGACGGCGAATGGTTGGGGCGTGAACAATCCGGGTACGGGCAACAGTGGCACGAGCTTTGGCTACTTTAGCAATCTGGAAGCCAATTTCAACAGTGGCACTCCTTCCAAGATGAACCTCTACCGCATGGATGATAACAACAACACCGCGACTGGCCCTGGTTCCACCGTGGGTTCTTTTTCCTTCACCGGTTCCGGCACCACCGCTGGTCTGTCTTTCACGGCAGCTACGGCAGCTCCTGAGCCAGCCCGTGCGGCTTTCCTCGGCCTCGGCCTGGGCGCGCTGCTGTTCCGTCGCCGTCGTTGCTAATCAGTTACCTGCTTCATTTTTCAAACAACCATTCAATTGCACTCTTTCATGAAATTCACTCTTCGTTCCATGTCCGTTGCAGCCGCCTTGCTGCTTTCCGGTACGGCCTCTGCCGATACCACCATCTACATCACTGGTTCCACCGCCTTCCGCGCTGCCACTAGCAACGCCATCAAAAACGTCTTCAGCAGCCTTTCCGGCAGCGGTTCCTTCACTGACGGTACCGGAACTCATAGCGTGAGTTACGGCTACGCTTATGACGGCACCTCCTTCACGGGAGCGACTCACCAGATTTTTGTCGGAACTGTTTCTGGCATAACCAGCGGCAACGGCGTCGTGATCGTCAAAACCTGCTGGAACGGTTCACTGGCTGGCATTCAGGCTTTGGATACTCCTAGCTCGCCTCCCGCGAGTTTGGCCTTCTTTGACTCTCCTTGGATCGCCACGACTGGCGTTCCCGTAAATTCCAGCGGCAATAATTATACCGCTACCGGTTCCCTCAATGACACCTCCAATGCCACCCTTGCGATGGCGGACAACACCCAAGGTGCCACGCCCTTCACCAGCACCACGATGACGGATACCAAAGTGGGTATCGTTCCGTTTGCCTGGGTGGCCAGCTACAGCGCTCCCTCCGGTCTGACCAACATCACTCCGCAGTTGGCCAGAGCCTTGCTCGGCACGGGCTACGTTTCCGCTGCTTTGTTCACCAACAACGCTGCTGACAAGGACAACGCCGGCGGCACCCGTGTCTATGCGGCGGGCCGTGACCCTCTCTCTGGTACACGCCTGAACGCCTATGCTGAAGTCGGCTTCGGCATCAACAGCGCTCCTGCTCAGTATCAATATGTCACCGCTCCTTCCGGCACCACCATCACCAGCATCCAGTTGGTTCCTGGCGACACCACCCTGGCCACTCCGGTGGGCCAATATGCTGGTCAGACTGGCTTCAGCAGCGGTGGTACCCTGGCTAACATGATGCGCTATGATACCTCTACGGTGACCTACAAGACTCGCACTGGCAAGGGCGCTTTTGTCACCTACCTGGGTGAAAGTGACTCCGTGACTGCGACTATCTCGAGCGGTGTGGGTGCAGGTGCTGCGAGAATCCTCACCTACAATGGCGTGAGCGCCTTTGGTGGCAAGCAGGTTGCTGCGACTGACTGCACTTGGACCACTGGTTCTGCTACCGTCACTTCCGCCACCACCGGCAAATTTGCTGGCGTCGTCGTTGGTCAGCTCGTTCGTTGCGCCGGCTTCGGTGGTGACGTCATCGTCTCCGCCATTGATGGCACCAACACGATCCTGACCCTCAGCAAAACTGCCACCACGACTCAGTCCGCCGCCACTGGCAGTTGCACTACCTCCATCATCCTCCCAAGCGCTATCTGGAACGGCACCTATACCATGTGGGGTTATGAGCACATCTTGTGGGAATCTAGCTTGACCGGTGACGGCCTGACCTTCGGCAACAAGCTTGCTACGCAGATCTCCACCATTGATTATTATGCCTCGGGTCTTGCCCTTGACACCGCTGGCGGTTCAATGAGCGTGAGTCGCGCCTCCGAAGGCGGCACCGTCACTCAGAGCTACTAATCGTGGTTCACCCCTTGGGGTGAAAGTTTGACTCGATCAATCCAAATGTAACTTGAGCCGGTGCAGGAAGTCCTGCACCGGCTCTTTTCTGTCATCGACTACGCCATGATCCGTTCTTCTTTATTTCTGCGCCAGATGCATGCCAAACTGCTGCGCGAGCCACGGCTGCTCTATGCCCTTTGCGGGCTTGTCACCGTTTCTCTTTCGGTCACCCTGGGCTTCTATGCCGGTTCGACGAAAGATGGGAAAACCGCAGGGGCGGCAGCCGAGGCTATGCCACACCAGGTGGCGAGTATTTCTGGCAAACGACCTTCCACTGCAACGAGATGGAATGATCAGTCATCCTCTGCGGTTACCTCCGGCCCGGCAGATGGGTCCGCCACAGGATCTTTTCAGGGAAACCCGAAGTCTAAAACCTTTTCCGGGCCTGCACCCGCAGCCCTGGGTAACGCAGCAGGGGCGGCAGTGGGTGGTGGGGCGTCATCGAGCATGTCCCAGGCGCAGGTTTCTACTTTATCCGCTGCCTCCTCCATGCCGGAAGTTCCAGACTTTCCTCGAATCCTGATCCCCGTGGCCTTTCAAAATTTTGACCCCGCCGCCATTGGCTTGAGCAACTATCAAGCGACCGCTCTCAATCAAATACGCAATGACTTTAACGCCCAACTGACAGGGCAGCAACAAAACCCTGCCGACCCACAGTACGCCCAAAGCTGGGAGAGTGCGCAGATGCAGGCAGACGACCGCGTGCGTGCCTTGCTTGGATGGGACCAGTTTAATCAGCTCCAGATCAAGGCGTTCCAGAAGCACTGAGTTTTGCGGTGTGCTGTTGTAATCTTGTTGTGTGACGATTTAGTCACATACTCAATGCAGTTCCAACGCTAAACCTTATCAAATCAGGCTAAGCGTGACATAATCGTAACCCTGCATGCCTTGAGATGGGTGGCAGGTGGAGAAATAAGGGAGGACGCATTTTTCGTGCTTTCATGCCTGCCAAGTCCTCCACCAATCACACCTTTCGATTCACGCCTTGGGTGCGTCCGCTGCTCTGCCATGCTTGCCTGGCGGTAGCCGTGTGGCCGGTGGATGCGGCGGTACCTACCACTGCTCCCGCAGCGCCTACCATCGCAGCCGCTCCAGCCCCAGAAGAGGCGGTGCTCGGGCAGATATTCATCAAGGAATTCCGGGTGCGCGGCTCCAAGCGCCTCCCGCCACGCATCATCGAAAAAGCGGTTTACCCGTTCCTCGGGCCACGCCGTAGCGAGCAAGATGTGGAGCAGGCGCGTCAGGCCCTGGAGAAGGCCTACAAAGACCTGGGCTATCAGACCGTCTTTGTGGAAGTGCCGCAGCAGGATCCCCGCAGTGGTGTCGTCATCATGCATGTGGTTGAGGCTCCCGTGGGCCGTCTGCGCGTCAAAGGTGCCAAGTGGTTCCTCCCCAGTGAGATCAAAAAGCACGCTCCTTCCGTGCAGGAAGGCGTGGTGCCAGATTTCAATGCGGTGAAGAAGGACATCGTCGCCCTGAACCAAATGCGCGACCGTAAAGTCACCCCGGAATTGCGCGCAGGCGTCGTGCCCGGCACGGTGGATGTCGATCTCATCGTCGCGGACAAAGCGCCGGTGCATGGCAGCATCGAACTCAACAACCGCCACAACGCCAATACCACCCCTTACCGCCTCAACGCCTCCTTCAGTTACGGCAATCTCTGGCAGTTGGGTCACACGCTGGGGGTGAGCTTTCAGATCGCACCGGAACGCCCGCAGGACGCCACCATTTTCTCTGGCTACTACATGATGCCCTTGCAGTGGTCCGAAGGGCTCAACCTCATGTTCACCGGCACCAAGCAGGACAGCAATGTCTCGACTCTCGGCGGTGGTGCCGTCGCTGGGCGTGGTGACGTGCTGGGCTTCCGCTTGCTCAAGCAACTGCCCATGGAGAAGGGCTACTATCACTCGCTGAGCTTCGGCATGGACTACAAGAAGTTTCAGCAGGACGTCACCAATGCCGGTGTCACCACCAATGCCCCCGTGGAGTACTATCCGATCACCATCGCCTACAACGGCGGCAAGGTGCGCGAGCACAGCTTCACCGACTTCAATCTCAGCTCCAGCCTGCATCTGCGCGGCATGGGTTCACGGCAGCAGTTTGCCAACCGCCGCTACCAGGCGGATGACGGTTTCTTTTATGTGCGCGGTGATGTGTCCCACACTCACGACCTGCCCGGCGGGTTTCAAGTCTATGGCAAAATTCAGGGCCAGGCCTCCGCCAACTCGCTCATCAACACTGAGCAGATTGCCATCGGTGGTCTGAGCACTGTGCGCGGCTACCTCGAAGCCACCCAGTTGGGAGACAGCGGCATCATCGGCAGCTTTGAACTGCGCAGCCCCACGCTCATCGGTTCTGGTGCCAAGGACAGTCCCAATGACTGGCGCTTCTACGGTTTTTACGAGGCTGGCCGCGTGTTTGTGAACAATCCGCTGCCCTCGCAGCTCAACACCTTTGACCTCGCCAGCACTGGCGTCGGCTCGCGCATCAAGCTCAACCAGCACATGCATGGTTCCGTGGATCTCGCCATGCCGCTCATCAGTCAGCCGCATGCCATTTCCAACGACATCTACATGCGCTTCCGCATCTGGCTCGATTTCTAAACTTTCTCCCCAATGACCAAGCTCCAACATCTGCTCCCAGCCCTGCTGCTCTTCACGGTTTCGATCTTCACGTCCACCGACTCCGCTCATGCCGCCGAAGCCAATTGGTGGGATGCCAAGTGGACCATCCGCAAGAAGATCGACATTGACACTACAGGCAAAGGCGTAGCCATCGCCGAACCTATCGGCACTTCAGCGGTGCTCGTGCGCTTGCATGAAGGCGTCTTTAGTTTCATGTCCTCCAAGGAAGACGGCAGCGATCTGCGCTTCGTCGCTGACGATCACAAGACGCTCCTCAAGCATCACGTCGAAAAATGGGACTCCTTGCTCAATGAAGCCTATGTCTGGGTGCAAGTGCCCGACCTCAAGCCTGCCAGCGCGACGAGCATCTGGCTCTACTATGGCAACACCGAGGCCGGAGCGCCTGAGGCGGCCAAGGAAACGTACGATGCGAATACCACTCTGGTCTATCACTTCGCCGATGCCTCGAAGGCTGGCACCGATTCCTCCCCCACTGGAGCTAACGCCGAGGGCACGCCACCACCGGCTGCTGGTTCCCTCATTGCAGGCGGTCTGCGCGTGTTTGGCCAGACGGCCATCAAAGTGCCTGCCCCGCCATTCCCCGAATTCGCCCCTGGCGCGCCGCTCACCGTTTCAGCCTGGATCAAGCCCAGCGCCTTGCAGCCCAACGCGGTGATCTTCAGCCGCCGCGACGGTGCCAACGCCTTCATGCTCGGTATCAACAACGGCATTCCGTTTGTCGAAATCAACAAGCAGCGCAGCAGCGACGGTGCTCCTATCGCGGCTGGCGGTTGGCACCATGTGGCCGCTGTAGCAGACGCGGGCACGGTCACTGTGTATCTCGATGGCAAATCCTACGGCGCACTCACCGCCGCCATGCCGTCCATCAAAACTCCGGCGGAGATCGACAAGGACACCTCACCTGCCGCTGGCAGCCTCGTGGGCTTCACGGGTGAAATTGATGAACTCCAGGTCGCCAAAACCGCGCGTCCCGCTGGCTTCATCCGCTTTGCTGCCGTGAACCAAGGCACCACTGCGGATGCCGCCAAGCTGCTCACCCTCGGCTCCGACGAAGCTTCGGATCACGAGGAAGAAGGGGAGATCATGAAGCATCTCTCGCTCATCACGGACATTTCCAAGGATCTCACCTTCGATGGTTGGATCGTGATCTTCCTCTGCACCGTCCTCGCCATCGTCGGCTGGGTCATTGCCGCCGGGAAGATCCTGTATCTCAACACCATTGAGAAGGCCTCGAAGGAATTCATCAAGCGCTGGGAAAAAATTTCCTCCGACCTCACCGCCATCGACACCGAAGACGACAAGAGCATTGAAAGCGTCGGTGGCAACGTGAGTTCCAAAACGCACAAGCTCATGCGCCAGTCGCCGTTGTATCAGCTCTATCATCTCGGTGCACAGGAAATCAGCAGCCGTATGAAGTCCTTCCGCAAGGTCACCTTCAATCCGCAGGAAAAGAAAGAAGCGAAGGCCATGGGGCTTTCCGGGCGCTCTATCCAGGCCATCAAAGCCACCCTACATGGCGGCATGGTGCGTGAGGTGCAGAAGCTCAACGGCAAGCTCGTCTTCCTCACCATCGGCATCGCCGGTGGTCCTTACCTGGGTCTGCTTGGTACCGTTATCGGCGTTATGATCACCTTCGCCGTTATCGCCAAATCCGGCGAGGTGGAGGTGAACTCCATCGCCCCTGGTATCGCCGGTGCGCTGCTCGCCACGGTGGCCGGTCTTGCCGTCGCCATTCCGGCGCTCTTTATCTACAGCTACCTCAGCTCACGGATCAAGGATGTCGTCTCCGACATGGAGACCTTCATCGACGAGTTCGTCACCAAGATGGCGGAACACTACAAGGAGTAACCGCACACCACCATGCAAGCCGACAGCAAATCTTACGATGACATCAACGTCACGCCAATGGTGGACCTCTACCTGGTGCTGCTGCTGATCTTCATCATCATGACCACCGCTGGAGTGCAGGGCGTGAAGGTCCAGTTGCCGCGCGGCGGCCCCTCCACTTCCAAGCCCATTGAAGGTCCGAAGATGCAGGCCGTCACGGTGGACAACCAGGGTAACATCAAACTCAACGCCACCGCCGTCACGCTGGATGAACTTTCCAGCAAGCTGGAAGCCATCAAGGCCGCCACGCCCGACTCTCCCATCGTCGTCCGTGGAGACAGCGCCACGCAATATCAGACCGTCATGGATGTCCTGACCGCCGTAGGGCGCGCTGGCTTCACCAACATTGGTTTGGCGACGCAGGCGGCGAAAAAGTAACCCCGTAAAATCTACCACCCCATGGCACCTCCTACCCACGAAGACGACGAGCCCGGATTCATCCGGCGCAACCTCGTGATGCTGATCATCGGCGGCCTCGTGCTGGCAGTCGGCGGCTATTTGGCCGCCAACCACACTCCGTCGAAGTCCAAGCCTAAGAAGAGCATGGAGATGGTCATGATCTCGATCCCACCACCTCCTCCACCTCCGCCGCCGCCACCGCCTCCGCCGAAAAAGGAGCCAGAGCCTGAGCCTGAAAAAAAGGAGGAGGAAATGGTCGCGCAGGAGGAAGTGAAGCCTGACGAACAAAAGCCGGACGACAAGC
The DNA here is from genome assembly GCA_903848465.1 of uncultured Verrucomicrobiota bacterium. Classification (GTDB taxonomy): domain Bacteria; phylum Verrucomicrobiota; class Verrucomicrobiia; order Verrucomicrobiales; family Verrucomicrobiaceae; genus Prosthecobacter. The sequence goes on along the minus strand of CAINGK010000214.1, from coordinate 19,112 downwards.
CTGCGGACAAACCCGCTGATGAACCCCTCGGCACCGCCCTCGGTGGTGGCGATGGTAGTGGCCTAGGCCTTGGCGGCGGCGGCGGTGGCGGCGGCAAGATCGGCGGCAGTGGTAGCAAAGGCGGCTCCAAATGGGGCTGGTATGCTAGCGCGGTGTCGAACAGCGTCATGGAAGCTCTGAAAAGCAACAAAATCACCCGCAAAGCCAAGGCCGTCATCACCGTGCGCATCTGGTCGGACTCCACCGGTCTTATCAACAAAGTCACCCTCGGCAGCAGCACGGGCGATCCCGCTGTCGATGACGCCATCAAAAACCAGGTGCTCTCCGGGCTGAGGCTCAATGAGCCGCCACCGGCTGACATGCCCATGCCCATCAATCTGCGCATTACCGCGCGCTAACCCTGATCTCGCTTGTTCCCTCTCTCCCATCTTATGCTGCGCGCACCCACTTCGTCCCGCCAGAAGCTCCGCCACATCTGTGCCGCTATGTCGCTCAGTGCCTGTGGCCTGCTACGTGCGGAAACTCCGGCCAAGTCTGAACCTGCCCTGCCGTTGCCATTGCTAGCTGAGGCTGCTCCTGCGTCAGCCCCAGCATCTTCACGGTCGGCATCGGCTGCTCCGCCACCACCACCTGCACCCGCAGGAGCCTCCGCACCTCCCGGCACCGATCTGCTGCCAGCCCCAGGCGCTGCCCCGCGTCCCACCGCTTCATTGTCGGAAAACGTCACCATCAATCTCATCAACCGCCTCGTGCAGCGCGGTGCCCTGACACAGCAGGATGCGACCGATTTGATCCGCCTGGCCGAGCAAGATGCCCAAGTCGCCCGTGGTCAGGCCCAGGCGCTCGCCGAAACTCAGGCTGTCGTGCAGCAGCAGGCTGCCGCAGCCGTCCCACCCGTGATGGCGGATGAATACCGCGTGACCTACGTGCCTGATATGGTGAAGGACCAGATCCGTGACCAACTCAAGGATGAAGTGCTCGCACAGGCCAGGAAAGAAAACTGGGCCGCGCCGAATGAGATTCCTGAGTGGACCAAGCGCATCAAAGTCCTTGGCGACATCCGCACCCAGTACCAAGGGTACTTCTTCCCGTCTGGCAACGATGTCACCGGGGTGTTTCCCAACTTTCCTGCAATCAATGCGGGCTTGCCGTACAACATTGGCACCAACAACGCCGTGCCGCCGCCCTACCTGGACGTGAACCAGAACCGCAACCGCTACCTGCTGCGTGCACGTATTGGCTTTGACATCCAGTTGGAAGATGGCTTCTCCGCTGGCTTCCGCATGGCCACCGGTCAGACCAACTCTCCGGTCTCCACCAACCAAGTGGTGGGTGCCGTAGGTGGCCTCGGCTCCAATGTGGGGACAGGCGGCAACTTCAGCCTGTATCCGATCTGGATGGATCGCGCCTTCATCAAATACCAGACCAGCGCAGACCCCAATAACAACCTCAGCTTCTTCTTCGGCCGCTTTGAGAACCCGTTCTCCACCAGCAGCGAACTCATGTGGGACGAAGACGTGGGCTTTGACGGCATCGCTATGAAGGCGCGCTACCAGCCCAACGAGGGCGGCACCACCTTCTTCGCCACGGGAGGTGCATTCCCCATCTTCAACACGGACCTGAACTTCCCCAACAACTCGCCCTCCAAGCAGAGCAGTACGGACAAGTACATGTATGCCGCCCAGGTCGGGATTGAGTTCAAACCCGCAGACAAAGTTGAGGCCAAGTTTGCCGCAGCTTACTACTACTTCCAGAACGTCTCCGGTCAGCTCTCCACGCCGATGGACACGCCCAACGCGAATGTGGTGGGTTCCACCGACAACCGCCGCCCATCCTTCGCCCAGAAAGGGAATACCTACATGGCGCTGCGCAACATCACGCCGGACGCGTCCAACAACAACGGCACCACCGACCAGTACCAGTATTACGGCCTAGCATCCTCCTTCCGCAACCTGACCTTAAACGGTCGCGTGGATTTCAACTACTACCAGACCCTGCAGGTCTCCCTGCTCGGCGAATTCGTGGACAACCTTGCCTTCAACAAATCGGCCATCAACGCTATCGCCGTCAACAATCGCGACGGCGGTACCGGTAATTTCAATGGCAGCGGCACCGCGTGGTACCTCGGTGTACGCACTGGCAGCCCTGCGCTGCAAAAGCGCGGTGACTGGTTTACCACTCTGAGCTATCGCTACATCGGCTCCGACTCCGTCATTGATGCCTTCACGGACTCTAACTTCGGCGGCGGCGGAACTAACATGCAGGGTTATACCCTCGCCGCCGCGATGGCCCTCTCCAAATCCACACGTCTGGGCGTCAGTTGGATGAGCGCCAACCAGATCACCGGTCCCACCTTCAAGGCAGACGTCTTCATGTTTGATCTCTCCGTTCGTTTCTAATTATGTTCAATCCATCCAAAGTCATCATCTTCGGTGTTCTGCTCAGTTGCGTCACCGGCATCCACGCCGCAGAAGAGGCGGACCCCGCCATGGCCGTGCTCAAGCGCATGCGTGAGCAGCTCCGCACCGTCATGCTCCAGCAGCAAAAGACCGAAGCGGACCGCGCCTTGCTGGCCGCAGAAAAAGCCGACCTAGAGGCAAAGAACGCCGACCTCACCAAAAAGTACGAAAAGCTGGTCAAGGACACCGCCGCCGAGCGCACGGCCAATGAGAAAACCATCGCCAATCTCAAGGGAAAAAACGACGATCAGAGCACTGAGATCGCGCGTTTGAACGAAGCGCTCTCCAAATGGAAAATCGGCTATCAAAAGCTAGAGGACGCGGCCAAGTCAAAAGAAGCCGAGCGTGCGAAGCTGGCAGATAAAAATGTGCTGCTAGACCGCCGGGTGGAGGATTACCGCCGCAAAAACGAAGAGCTATACAAAACGGGCAGCGAAGTGCTGACCCGTTATGAAAAATTCGGTCTTGGGGACGCCTTGGCCGCACGTGAACCCTTCACGCGCCTCACGCGGGTGAAAATGGAAATGCTGGTGCAGGATTATCAGGACAAGCTCACCGACAACAAGATCAAACCGGAAAATACGAAACCGACTGCGCCTGCAAAAGGCAAGCCATGATCCGCCGCTCATTACTTCCAGCTTTGCTGCTCACCTGCGTCCCACTGCTGGCTCAGGAAGCCGGAGTGCTTGGGCGGGCCGGTGGCAAGGACATCCTCGTCGATGAAATTCGTCCCGCTTTAAAGGGGCTTTCCGAAGCAGAGATCGACTCCCTGAGCCACGATCCTGCCGCATTGAACAAGCTCGTGCGCACCCTCATCATCCAGCGAGTGGTGTTACAGGAGGCCTTGGCCAAAAAGTGGGATGAACAGCCAGAAGTCGTCGAGCGCATTAGGCACGTGAGTGATGTCGCCATTGCGGACACTTATCTAAAATCCGTCTCACGCCCCCCTGACAGCTACCCGAGTGAAACCGAGTTGCGAGCCGCCTATGAAGAGCGTCGCGCCGCCCTGCAGATGCCGCGCACCTTCCGCCTGGCCCAAATTTTCATCGCCGATCCGCGCAGCCAAAACAAAGACGCTGCCGCCAAGGCCCGCAAGCGCCTGGACAAGGTGCATGAGCTCGTGCGCGCTCCCAAGGCAGACTTCGCCAGCATCGCAAAAGATTTCAGTGAAGAGCGCGACAGCGCCGCACGCGGTGGGGAAATAGGGTGGCTCACCGAAAAGCAGATTCAGCCTGAAATTCTCGCGAAGCTACCCGAGCTGCAATTCAACATCACCTCCGAGGCGCTGCGGCTGGAGGATGGCTGGCATTTCATCCGGGTCATGGATGCGCGCCAACCATTCACACCGCCGCTGGAGCAGATCCGCGCCGAGCTTTCCCGTCAATTGCGCGCCGAGCGCAGCCGGGCACTGACTCAGACTTATCTGTCGGAATTGTTACACAAAGACCCCCTCGTTATCAACGAGCTCGCGCTGTCTAAGCTACTGCCACCGGCAGCGTCCGGCGGTGCCCCTGCCAAACCTTAATCTGACTTTCCATGCCCTTGCCATCATCTCGCCGCCGCCGTGCTCCGGGGGAGTTTTCCTTCTTCCACCGCACCCTCGCATTGGTTGCCGCAGCTACATTACTACCGGGGCCGCTGCCAGTGGCTTTGGCGGTCGATATTCTTCGCCACGGCGTCGGTGGTGCTGCAGGCACCGCTCAGTCCCAAATGGGGTCCGGGGTTGGCGCAGGTAGCGGTGCTGACAATACCGCCGCAGCGCGGCAAAACGCCACGGATGCCCTGGCACGTACCACTGCGGCCATTGATGCGGTGCAACAGATGCAGGCAGCAGCACATGCGCTGGCGTTGACTGCTCCCACCACCAACCTCGGGCCGAATCCCAACGCCGCCGGAACGCTGCCCAATGTCCAAGATGGCCTAGCCCCCGGTGGTTTGCAGATCATCGGCACGCCGACTGGGGCCACTGCACCGGCGCAGACCGTCGGCACCAATGGCGCTACCACGGTGAACATCGTGCAGAATCAGCAGCAGGCCTTTATCAACTGGTCCAGCTTCAACATTGGCAAAAACACCACCTTGAATTTCGACCAAAGCGCCGGCGGAGCCAGCGTGGGGCAGTGGATTGCCTTCAATAATGTCACCGATCCGACGGGCAACCCCGCGCAGATTTTGGGTTCCATTCACGCCCAGGGGCAGGTGTACGTGATGGATCAGAACGGCATCATCTTTGGCGGCAGCAGCCAGGTCAACGTCAACACACTCGTGGCCTCCTCCTTGCCGATCAATGACAATCTCGTGAACAACGGCCTATTAAATCAAGTCGATGTCCAATATCTGTTTTCAGCTTTGCCACAAGCTGCCGGTGCCAATGGCACGCCAGCAGTTACTCCAGATGCACCGCTGACACCAAGCGGTAATAACGGCGACGTGACCGTGCAGGCAGGGGCTCAATTGGTCAGCCCTTCGGTGGGGGGCAGTGGCGGGCGTATTGCGCTCATCGGGCCGAATGTGACTAACAATGGCAGCATTTCGACCCCCGATGGTCAGACCATCATCGCCGGCGGTCTGCAGGTCGGCTTCGCCGCGCATAACAGCAGCGACCCAAGCCTGCGCGGGTTAGATGTCTATGTCGGCAGTGTCGGTAGCTACGGCGGTTCAACCACGAACACGGGCTCCATTGATGCACCACGCGGCAATGTCACGATGACCGGCAAGGAAGTGAATCAGGATGGCGTCATTACCAGCACCACCTCGGTGGCACTAAATGGACGTATTGATTTGAATGCGTCATACAATGCCATCAGCAATGTAGGCTACAACACCACTCTCTATCCCGATTCCCCACCGTATCTCTATACTTCCAGCGGCACGGTCAATGTCGGAGCGGGTGCGGTCACGCAGATACTGCCCGAGTGGGCCTCGACGGCAACCGTGGTCGGTACTCAGTTAGCCCTTGTTTCACAGATCAATGTCACCGGCCAAGCGATTTACTTTGGAGTTGGCTCCACCATGCTGGCACCCAACGCACAAGTCACCATTAGTGCAGGCATTTGGGACTATGTGGACACTTCCATGCCGCCAGTTTCAACCTTTATCCAAACCGGTGGCCAGATCTACGTAGATTCAGGAGCCATGATCAATGTGGCAGGATCGACGGATGTCTCCGCCTCTGTCAATGAGTACATCCTGACCGTGCAGTTGCGCAGCAACGAACTCGCAGACTCTCCGCTCCAACGCACGGGCGTTCTGGACAATCAAACAGTGACCGTGGATCTGCGCCAGACTGGCACCTACAATGGCCGGGTGTGGTATGGCACACCGCTGGCCGATCTGGCCGGCTATGTGGGCGTCATTCAGCGCACCGTGGGCGAGTTAACCACGGCGGGCGGCACCATCTCCCTGAAGGCCGGTGATTCGGTGGTGTTGCAGCCTACCGCGAACCTAAATGTTTCCGGCGGCTGGATCAACTATCAGGGTGCCCAAGTGCAGACCACCCAGCTCATCTACAATGGGCAGATCATCAACATTGCCACTGCCACTCCCAATTTGGTTTACAGCGGCATTTACACCGGCCAAACCACAACGACTCAAGCGGCCTTCGGCGCTACCTCCACCACCACCTCACTGTTTGGCCAAGGCAGCTTTCTGTCCCCCAGCTACACCCAGGGCGGAAACGGCGGCGACCTCAACATTGCTGCTCCTGCAATGGCGCTGGATGGCAGTATGTATGGATTAACGGTGATGGGCATCGAACAAAGAAGCACCTTGCCAAGTATCTCCACCCTGTCGTTGAGTTTTCAAGCCCAGGCAGATAATTCGTCTCTCAGTTATCCATTAACTTACCCAACCCAGCCAACGGTTTATTTGCGCTCGGGAGTGGTTCAGTCAGTGGTTGCCCCTTTTGCAGTTAGCGCTGCGGATGTTCCACTAACCACCTTGAGCGCCGCACGCTCTTTGGAAGTGGACCTCTCGCCCACTCTGGTCAACACCAATGGGTTTGGCCAGTTAAGCATTTCGAATGTCAACGGCAGCATTATTGTCCCAGCCGCCACTTCGTTGATCACTGCTCCACTGGGAGCAGTCAACTTCTCCGCAGCCATCGTGGACATTGAGGGTAGCATCCTCTCACGCGGTGGGAGCATTTCATTGACCGCGTATGACATTGCTCCAGATCAAGTGTTAAACTTGCGCAACAACCCAACCCAAGGCTTGCCAGCGGCTGATTTAACGCGTGGTTTGGTAACCATCGGCGCGAATGCGGTGCTGGCTACCAACGGCCTCATTGTGGATGAGCGCAACGCTGCCGGACTCGCAGAGCCGCTGGTAACTCAAGGAGGTAGTATTGCTATTACAGGAATGACCGTTAACCTCGCTGCTGGCGGCATGCTGGATGTCTCAGGTGGTGCCCGTGTCAGCAGTGCGGCTCAGATCAGCTATGGCAATGGCGGAGCGATCACAATCAATTCAGGTCAGGATGCAGAGCTTAAAGGTGTTCTTGGCGGTGGCCTCACGCTGGATTCCATCATGCGTGGATTTTCCGGTGCCACGGGGGGGGCTTTGAATCTGCTGGCACCCGTCATCCAGGTGGGGGGCACGACGACAGATAGCCGTGCGTTGCTGCTGGATCCCGCATTTTTTAGCCAGGGTGGGTTCAACTCTTTTACCCTGACAGGTTTGGGTGAGACAACGGCAACCACCGATGTCTTTAATCCAGCGGTCGTTATCGCCGCTGGCACAGTTCTTCAACCAGTTGCCCAAAGTTGGGTCGCTCAACTGGACTCACAGACTGTGACACTGAATCCCCAGATTCTCGCGGAAGGCGTCCGTCAGGCGGTGAAACTGGACTTTGAAGCGCCAGGAGTGACGGATGAATTGCTTGGGCTGTTGGTAGTGCGTGGTGAAATTATGATGAATGCCGGTAGCTTGATCCAGACCGATCCGCTTGGCAGTGTGAAATTCAACGGGGGTGCTGTGGCCCTGTTTGGCAGCGTGACCGCTCCAGGAGGAACCATCACCGTGACAGGAGCCGACAAGTACCCTCAGGTCAACACCGCTGCTGCCAGTGCCTTCATCACGGTGGATCTTGCTCCTGGTAGCAGTCTTTCGACTGCGGGCAAAACCTTGTTGGTGCCTGATGCCTACGGCCTGCGCAAGGGTTCAGTCTTGCCTGGCGGTACAATCACCGTCAGCGGTAATATCGTAGCCGAGGCAGGTGCTCTCCTCAATGCCTCGGGTGCCAGTGGTGTGCTAGACCTAACACCTGCTGAAGCCGGGCAGATCGTCCACAACACCCTGACCGGGGGCACTGCCAATGGAATAATCTCTGTGGCCACTCGTATCGACAGCAATGGCGGGACCATTTCCTTCAAAGGCAGCAACATGCTTTTCCTGGACGCGACACTCAATGCCCAGTCAGGCGGCCCCACGGCGGCAGGTGGTTCGCTGTCGATTTCTTCCGGCCGTTTCTATGACATTGGCGTTTCGGCAAAACCGGATGACCTGAACATTCTCGTGACACAGAGCACTCCGTCCATTCCCGTGCCCATTTATTCAGCCGGTGACAACGCTCTTGGTAAAACGGTGAATACTGCGGGTGGTAGTATCATTGCTCAGCAAGGCTACTTCCATGCAGATACCTTTGAAAATGGTGGCTTTGATTCACTGACCTTGTCGGGCAATCTGCAATTTTCTGGAGCTGTCACTTTGACTGCTGCTTCCAGCCTAACTCTAGCCACGGGTGGTGTCCTCACTGCAAACGCAGCCGTCAATCTCAATGCGCCCTATGTCGATTTGGGTATGCCATTTCGCGCTCCGTTGCAGTCACAGCAAAGCGAAAACCAGCCATTGCTTAATCAGGGGCAGCCCTATTACGTCCCGCCCACCTATGGTCCGGGCACTCTGAGCGTTTCTGCTGCCAGCATTGATATTGGACATCTCTCCCTGCAAAGCACCGGCTTGGCCAGTTTCACGGCGCTCAATGGAGATATTCGTGGCGATGGCATCTTGGACGTCGCTGGAAATATCACCATGACTGCCGGCCAAGTCTATACCCCCACAGCCACGAGTTTTACAATAGCCGCCTACGACTATAATAATGGTGCGGGGCCGCAGTCAGGTTCTGTCACTTTGGTGTCCTCAGGTCTGCGTAATCTGCCGCTCTCCGCAGGCGGGACCATCAATGTCTATGCCTCCACCATCAATCAAGGCGGCACGCTCGTTGCCCCTGCTGGTGTTATCAATCTGGGTTGGGACGGTACTGGCACCAGCCCGCAGGACCCTCTTTCTGGAGCAGGCATTACAAGCTTGTCGATTCCGGTGACGTCGAATCTAAACATCCTGGCAGGCAGCCGCACCTCAGTGTCGGAAATTGACCCCATCTCGGGGCTGGGCGTCAGCATTCCTTACGGGTTCAGCCCCGATGGCACGACCTGGATTGATCCTACCGGCAAGGATATCACTGGCGGTGGTCTGCCTACCAAGACCGTGAATACTTCGGCGCTCAATATCAACGTGCAGAGTGGCGCTCTGATTGACCTGCGCGGCGGCGGTGATCTCTTCGCCTTCCAATGGGTGAGCGGTACCGGTGGCACCGTGGACATCCTCGCCAGCCAAGGCAGTTTTGCCGTGCTGCCAGGATATTCATCCAACTACGCGCCGTACGCTCCTTTTAACAGCACTTCTGACAGCGTGAATCTTGCTGCGAGTCAGTCAGGCTACACCAACAGCACCCTCAGCGTGGGTGATCGGGTTTATCTTGCGGGTGGCAGTGGCCTGGCGGCTGGCGTGTACACCCTCCTGCCAGCGCGTTACGCCCTGCTCTCGGGGGCATTTTTGGTGACTCCAGAAAGTGGCGAGCCTCAAGGTTCTTCACTACAGCCAGACGGTGCATCCCTGGTTTCTGGCTATCGTTTCAACGCCCTGAACACCGCCGTGCAAGCCCCGCAGCTCTATTCCAGTTTTGAAGTGGCACCTACCTCCGTGGTGAATGCCCGTGCTCAATATGTTGGCTTCAATGCCAGCACCTTTCTGCAAGCCCGTGCCGTGGCGCTCAATTTGACTGTTCCTCTTTTGCCACAAGATGGCGGTAACTTGCTGCTGGAGTCGGTTGTTGGAATGACCTTCAATGGCGAAATCGAGGGGGGCGGTGCCACAGGTGGTCGTGGTGCCGCTATCGATATCAGCAGTCCTGCGGACATCCTGCTGGCTTCTTCAGGTGCTAGTGCTGCACCCGGCGTGTTGGTACTCGATGCGGCGCAACTCAGCGCTTTCGGAGCTGAAAGTCTATTGATCGGCGGTCAGCGCACCACCACCACCGCTGGCACCCAGGTCAATGTCCGCACCAGCAACATCACTGTGGGAAATTCTGCCGCTAACTCCCTCTCGATGCCCGAGTTGATCCTGGTCGCCAATAACAGCATCACTGTCAATCCTGGAGCCTCCATCGTCCAAACGGGAACCATGGTTTCTGCAGCCGCTAACTTGTTGTTTGGTAGTTCTGCCAACCCTGGCAGTGGCAATGGTGCCCTTCTTCGAGTCTCTTCGGATGTTTCAGCTGAGATGCTGCGTTCGGGTGTGACCTCCGCTTCGGGGCCTTCTTTGACCATTGGTGCTGGAGCCAACATCACTGGCAACAGTATCACTCTAGATTCCTCCAATGTGCTGAGTCTAAATACCACCACTGTCCTGACGGGACAAGCATTGAATATTGACAGTGGCAAAATCAGTCTTCAGTTGAACAATCCCGGCACCCTGCAAGCTTCACCCGGTCTGGTGATTGCGGGCACAGTTCTTCAAAGTATTCAGCAGACGCACTCGCTTTCCTTGCTGAGCTATTCGTCCATTGACATCTATGGCACGGGGCAGGTGGGTTCAGCCCAAACAACATCGCTGGCGTTGCATGCGGGAGAAATTCGCGGCTTCAATAACAGCAATCCCGGCAGCTCCACAGTCACTCTCACTGCACAGAATTTGCTTATCGACAACAGCGCCTCTGGTACGGTCCCAGGCATTGTCAATAGCGCAACCGGCAGCCTTTTTCTGAATGCCTTGAACACCTTGAGCATAGGTGCCAATGCGCTGAATGTGGATCAATTCCTAGGCCTCAATGCCTCAGCGGCCAATGATATCCTGCTCCAGGGTGCCGGTAGCCTTGCCGTCCAAGGCACTTTTAGTGCGATCGCCCCTGTGATCACCGGGGCAGCATTCGCCAGCCAGTCGATTACTTCCACGGGAGCCATGACGCTCTCAGCCAGCGCTGCTTCCGGTACGCTTGTGGTCGGTGGTCTGGGAGCATCGTTGTCACTCACCGGTTCTTCTCTGGCTACCGGCACGGACATTGAACTGCCGAGCGGTCAGCTTTCCCTGAATGCCACGAGCGGTGACACCACAGTGACTGGCACCCTGAATGTAGGTGGAACTGGGCAGACATTCTTTGATCAGGTGAAATACACTGATGCGGGTAGCATTACGCTCTCCTCTGCCACTGGAAATGTCAACTTGCTCGCTGGCAGTTTGGTCAATATTGCAGCCAACGCTCTAGGTGGCAATGCCGGGACTCTGACGGTGACGACCACCGCCGGCACGCTGAATCTGGGTGGCACTCTGAGTGGCGCTGCCCCGAGTGGTCAGTCCGGCTCCTTTGTTCTAACAGCAGGCACTCTTCCCACTTTGAGTGCACTCAATTCCACGCTTAACAACGCTGGCCTCGATTTCTCCCGCAGCATTCGTGTTCTTAATGGTGATGTCACGGTGGATGGCAACACCACTTCCCACATTTTCAATTTGTCTGCCGATCAGGGTAGCATCACCGTGACCGGGGCGATTGATGCTTCCGGAGCCACAGGTGGCACGATCCAGCTTTCTGCCTACGGCAGCATCGTGCTGAGTTCGGGCTTGGCCAAAACGACCAGCCTAGCTACTGCGAATAACCTCATCAGCCTCAGCGATACTACAGGTGTCGCTATCGGTCAGGCTGTGAGTGGGCAGAACATTCCCGCAGCCACTTATGTCGTAGCCATCAATGGCACTCAGATCACGCTCAGCCAGGCAGTGACATCCACTGTTCCAGCCAGTACCTCCCTCAATTTCGGCGCACGGTTGACTGCGGCGGCCGCCAACTTTGACAGCGCGGGTAAGGGCGGAAACATTTCCCTCATGGCTGGCTCTGAGCGCAATGGGGTGATCAACACGGCAGCGAAACTCGATCTGCAAACCGGCTCACAGATTGATCTTTCTGTCGCTAGCAACGTCGCTAGCAGCACGCTGAACTTACTGTCCAATGTAGCGGCCAATGTGCCGACCAATGTCGGTGGTTATGACACTATCACCGCCACACAAGCGGGAATCATCACTCTCACTAATGGTGATACCCTTGCGCTGGCCGCCAATACACCCACTAGTGTGGTGGGTGCCCAGTCAATCACTCTGTCCAGTAACGGCACGGCCTCCTTTGCGGGCAGTACCGCATGGGGAGACTTCACCGGAACGCTGCAACTGCGTGCGCCCCAGAACACTGCGGCCACTGATCTACAGATGAATCCGATCAATGCGACGATCACGGGGGCCTCCGTGATCACTGCTGAAGGGTATAAAATATTCACTCCCACCGGAGGCGTGCTGAATGCGGCCTATTTTAATAGTAACATCAAGACAAACGCCACCACATTTACCAGCCATACTTCCGCTATAACGTCCAGGCTGCTGGCCAATAATGGCAACCTGAACTCCATTTTTTACCTGCTACCAGGTGCGGAAATCATCAACCAAACAGGCGATCTTACCCTGGGTACAACGAGTTCCAAAGCCTCTGTGGGGGACTTCGATCTGTCCAGTGCTCGGTATGGTCCTAACCTTGTTCCAGGTGTTCTGACCATGCGTGCGGAGGGTAATCTTGTCTTCTACGACAGCATCAGCGACGGCTTCACTTCCAGTTTGTACACCGCACCGTTGCAGGCGGTAAATACGAATCTTCCAGCCAATTTGCAATCCTGGTCCTACCGTCTCGCAGCAGGTTCGGATTTCACGGCGGTGGATTTCCATCAAGTGCTAGCTACCACGTCCCCGACGCTCGCCACCGGCAAGGGGTCACTGCTGCTCGGGCGCAACGACAGTGCCGCCATCTCCAATAATCCGGGTGCCAATGCCACCACAAGTGCAACCATCGGGCTTCCCACCAGTACATCGTACAAATTTCAGACAATTAGAACCGGGACGGGAAGCATCGACATCGCCACGGCGCGTGATGTCCAGTTCCTCAATCAGTTTGCCACCATCTACACGGCGGGCTCCCAGGTCGCCGATTCGACCTTGGGAGGTACCTTCGATGTACCTCAGCCGAGCATGCAGGGAACCATTGTTGGCAATCTTGGTGTCAATCAGGAAAACCCCATCCCGGCTCAATACACCATGGCGGGGGGAAATGTGAACATCAATGCTCAGGGCAACATCATCCAACTTGCACAGAACAGCAATGGTACCATTTCTGTGAGCGATTCCAAGCGATCCATGCCAACCAACTGGTTGTATCGCAGAGGGGCAGTGGATCCGCTCACTGGACTCTTTGCCCCATCCCAGTACAGCGGCGGTGGCACTTCGGACGTGGCTTCCACTTCTTGGTGGGTTGATTTCAACAACTTCTTTGAAAACGTTGGCGCATTGGGCGGCGGGAACATCACTCTAGTGGCCGGTCATAATGTCTCCAATATCAATGCGGACATTCCGACCAATGCCCGCATGGTGGGTAAGGACTCCTTGGGGAATCCCATAGCACCTAATGGTGCCAGCCTGGTGGAACTGGGGGGGGGGAGTCTGATCATCCAGTCAGGCCACAATATCGACGGTGGTGTGTATTATGTGGAACGTGGAACGGGAGCCCTGAGCGCTCAGGGCGCCATTGTCACCAATAGCACCCGTTCGCCTTCACTGGGGATTATCACTTCGTTGACGACCCCCACCGTGCTTGATTCAAGCACTTGGCTGCCAACCACCCTGTTTGTAGGTGACAGCTCATTTACCGTCAAGGCAGTCGGCGACATCCTCTTGGGGCCGGTTGCCAATCCGTTCCTCATGCCACAGGGATATAACAATTCGTACTGGTACAAGACTTACTTTTCAACCTACAATGCAAACAGCGCTGTCAATGTAAGTTCACTGGCGGGCAACGTCACTTTGCGCCAAAGCATTACGTTTGCGAATTCCGGTTCAGTCAACTCGCAGGTGCCCATCTTGCAGGCATGGTATCAAACCCAGTTGTTGCTGGGCAGTACTCAGGGAGGAGGTGGTGGTCAAACATCGTCCAACTATCAGCCGTGGCTTAAGCTTGCAGAGGACAGCCTGCAGCCGTTTGCAACGGCTTCAACCCTCATGCCGGGCACTTTACGTGTCACCGCATTTACCGGAAGTTTTGATATTGTTGGCAACGTGAATCTGTCTCCATCCCCCACCGGTACGCTAGAGCTGCTGGCGGCTGGTGCCATCAATGGTCTGAACACCAATGGGGTAACAACTTTCAACGGTGTCAGCACCAATGTGTGGAATGCCGGCACGATCAACCTCTCGGATGTCAATCCTGCATCGCTGCCAAGTGTGACAACGCCGTTTGCCTATCAGAGCATTCTACCCTCGGCAACTTCGCCGTTGGCCCAGTTCACCGGCCAGAGTTTGCTGTTTACGAAACTGGACACCTACTTCAATGAGACCGGTTCCACGACCGGTAGTGCCGCAGTGCTACAGACCAAGCAGGCCTTGCACGCCGCTGGACTTTTGCATGCCAACGATCTCTCTCCGGCGCTCATTTACGCAAAAACGGGGTCCATCAACGGTTTCACTTTGTTTTCCGCCAAGGCAACACAACTCATCAGTGGCCTAGATATTGCAGATGTTTCGCTTTATCTGCAAAACAACCGTGCCAGCGACCTTTCCATTGTGGCCTCAGGTCGTGACATCATTCCTTACGATGCCAGCACGCCGCTGCGCATCTTGGCACAGAGCAACGGAAATGTTCTGGGGCAAAGTCAAGTTCCTCAGGCCGGAGACATCCAGATCAACGGGCCGGGAACTCTGGAGGTTCTTTCAGGTCGAAATATCGACCTCGGTGTGGGTTCCAACAATGCCGACGGCACCGGAGCTGGCATCACCAGCATTGGCAACGGCCGCAATCCCTACCTGCCTTTTGCGGGTGCGGACATCATTGCCGCCGCCGGTCTTGGCAATGCGGCAGTTGGCATCAGCAACAGCAATCTAAACTTCACTAGTTTGATCTCCAATTTCGGCACCAGCTCTACGGGGGCACGTTATCTTGGTGAACTGGAAGACGCCTTGGGGATTCCTTCGATCAACTTGAGTGATCCTTCACTCAGTGCTGATCAGCGCGACCGTTATGCCCTCGCGCTCTTCTATCTCGTTCTGCGTGATGCCGGGCGTGACTACAACAACCCAGCCAGCCCCAATTACCGCAGCTACAGCGCCGGCTTCCAGGCTATTGCCGATCTTTTCCCGAACGCATCTTCAACTGGTTCGATCAATACCGAATCGCGCGACATCCGCACTAAGAGCGGTGGCAACATTTCCCTCTTTGCTCCAGGCGGTGGTCTGACGCTCTCCCCCACTGCCATCGGCACACAGCTCGCCCCTCCCGGCATCATCACCGAAGCCGGTGGTGGCATCAATATTTTCACCAACACCAGCGTGAGTATTGGTATCTCCCGTATTTTCACCCTCAAAGGCGGAGACATTGTCATCTGGTCTTCCACCGGCAACATCGCCGCCGGCTCCTCTGCCAAAACGGTGCAGTCCGCGCCTCCCACCCGCGTGATCATTGATCCGCAGAGCGGCAGTGTGAATACGGACCTCGCGGGTCTCGCCACCGGTGGCGGCATTGGCGCGCTGGCTACGCTCTCGACAATCTCAAATGTCATAAGCAAACCGTCCAACATCGACCTCATCGCCCCGGTCGGTGCCGTGGATGCGGGTGACGCGGGCATTCGTGCCACGGGAAATCTCAACATCGCTGCCACTATTGTCTTGAACTCCAGCAACATCCAGGTGGCAGGCACCACTTCCGGCGCGCCTAGCGCACCCTCGGTCGCCTCTCCCAATATCGGTGGGCTGTCGGCTGCCAACACTTCAACTGCTGCCACCAACACTGCGGCGATGGGGCAACAGCAACAACAGCAGCAGCAACAGACGCCAGTGCAAGACCAAGAGTCGAATTTCACCGTCGAGGTCCTCGGTTATGGTGGGGGGAGCGATGACACACGGCAGCGAAATCAGCCTGGCGAATAGCTCCGACGCCTCCTACCATCTCCCATCGCATGGCTTTTCAATTCAATTCCGACAGCCAGGAACAGGCGTCTAAAATTGCAAGGTCACGCGAGCGCATTGGTCCTCTTAGCATCACGATTATCACCAGCTTTTTTCTGCTGCTCGGTGTTGTCCTCGCATGGAATCCGATCGCCTCTGCGGCCAAAACCGCATGGGGACGCCAGTGTGCCAAGGAAGCGCAAGCCGCCATTTCCGCCAATGATCTGAGTGCTGCCTTGCCCAAAATTATGGCAGCGCGACAATGGGCACCGGAAGATGTCGAAGTCATTCGGGTTGCGGTCGAATACCTCAAAATTTCCAATGCTGATCCATCCATGCTGGTACAGCAGTTGAAGTTGCTGGCTACCAAACAGGCGCTGACCAGCGATGAAGAAGTGTTGTTGGGTAAAAATCTCATCGCCACGCGCAAAACCGCAGAGGCCCGCACCTTGTATGAAAAAATGGCCTCAAGCGTAGGGGCCAGTCCTGCCAAACTCAATTTTCTCTCTTCTCTGCTTACTGCCGAAGGTCACGACGCTGAGGCCGCTGAAGTTTCCCTGCGCTCAGTTCTCCAGCAATCTGGTTCCGAAGAAGCACGTCTGCAGCGCGCCATCGAAGACCTAAATCATTTTTTCCCGGAGATTCAGCGCTGGGCCAGGATGGAGTTGTGGGACATCGCCAATCTGGACAGCGACGTTGGATTGAAGGCTTTGGTCCAATTGTCGAATGATCCCGATCTTACCACCATGGAAGCCCGTCAGTTGCAGAAGCTGGTGGATCAGCATCCAAAGCAGAATCTCTCCAGCCATCTCAGCGTGGTTTCTGCTCTCATGCGGTTGCAGCCGGAAGAGCGTGAATCCATTCTCGATGCCGAGATCGCACGTTTTAAAGCAGGCGACAAAGAGGACAAGCTGCCTGACTTTGCGCGCTGGCTCGCGGTGGAAAAGCAATATGCCCGTTTGCGGAAACTCCTGCCGAGCGATCTCGCGATCAAATCCCGCGAATTATACCCGATCCTCGCTGATGCGTTGGTGGCCGAAGGACGCTGGCAGGAATTGCGGGTGATGCTCACCACCCATCGTCCTCCTTCTTCTGCGGCTCTTGCGGGCGTCTGGCTTGCCGAAGTCGAAAGCCATCTGCAGCCGGACCTCAAGGAGACGCGCAGGCTACTGCTGAACAGCATCGACTTTGCAACTCGTGATGGCAATATTGCAGCTTTGTTTGCTGCAGGGGTACTCGCCGAAAAGCTCAGCCTCGGCGAGATTGCAGTAAAGGCCTATCAGGCCGCTGCCATCAATGACAGCGAAAGCTCCGTGAAGCTGCTGCAAAAGGCCTTCGAAATGGCGTTGGTGCAGAAAAACCCAGACGCCTTGCTGGCGATTTCCCGCAAGCTTCATGAACTGCGGCCTAGCAGCGCCGTCTTCTCTGAGCGCTTTGATTACCTCCGTCTTATCCTGGGTGCCGAGATGGAGAATGTGAACCTCACCCAGAGCAGGCATGCCGACGGCAAGGAAGTCGTCATTGAGCACATCCCGGTGGAATTTCTCCGTGCCTTGGCAGCTTATCGCCTGGGCGACAACCAAGGCATGGCGGAGAATCTGCGCGTTCTCACTGAAACGGCGCGTCTTACCGCCGGTCAGCGTGCCGTCATCGCTGGCCTCCTGGCGCTGTCCGGCAGCAATGCCCGCGCCTTCCAGATCGCCGAACGTGTGCCGGAAACGCTGCTGCTCGATGAAGAGCGCCAGTTTCTGCAACGTGCCAAGTAGCCTCGGTTTGGGCAGGTGAGAGGGGTTCGCCCCTGATACGCACTGCTACTCCGGCTTCCATGCATTCGGTCTCTGTGTGGATGGTCATATCCGCTGAACGGCGGCATGCTGAGACGCGGCCTCATGATCAATCTCGCCTTTCGCGAAAAAATCTCCCAAGATGCGGCAATCTCAGCCGTGATGCCCGCCGAACACACTCCCATGACCAGCCTCCGCAGGCGGTCAAACTGAAACACGCCATCGCTTAAACCACTCATTTTTTTGATCATGAAACCGGAACAAATCACCGCCTGGGCGCTCGATGAAGCCAGCGCCGAAGAACGCCAGCAGCTTGAGGCGACGCTGCTTGAAAATCCCCAGCAGAAACAGACCGCCGAAGAAACCAAAGCCTTCTGCGACTTCCTGTTCAGCGAACTGCGCGACGACTCCCTCGCCCTCACCGATGCCCAGCGCGAGCGGCTGGTAGGGCAATCGTCCCGATTGCCCGCTGCAAGCAAGACGCCCGCACCACCGCCAGCGTCCCGCACACCCCAGACCAAGTGGAACATCGGCATCATCGTGCGCCTCGCCGTGGCCGCGTGTGTGGCGCTGGGCGGCTACTGGACGTGGCAGGCTTACACGCTGAACCAACGCGCCTCCCATGTGGTGGTCGCTGCCGACGCCCCCAGCATGAAAGTGAATCTGCCCCAGGCAGGAGATGCGAAAAAGAAGCAGAAGCAGGACTCGGGCGTGCAAACACGACTTCTAGCTTCCGCTCCTGTCAAGGCGGCGATCAAGGAGCAACCAGCCGCTGGCAAACCGCTGCCAGCAGCACCGATGCCAACACCTGTTACCGCCCCGGCAGCATTGGCCTTGAGCAAGCAGCAGATCGTGATGTCCCCTGGCGATGTGGAGAAGCTCAAGCAGATCCAGGATCAGAACGCCTATGCCTTGAACTTTGGGGATTCAACGAAGATGCCTGCACTTGCGCCTATCGGCGTGCAGGCGCAGAAATCGGAGACTGTTGCGGGGACTGGGGCCCTGGTGCCTTCTGAGGGCAGCGGTGTGCTTGTTGGTTCCGGTGGCATCTTGCCTCATGGGGCGGGAATGCTGACCTTGAATGGTGGGGGCGCTTTGACAGTAGGGGGCGCGGTTTCCCATTCTTCCGGTGGAAGGCTGACCGTGCTTTCGAGCACATCGGCTCAGCTTAAGCAGGCTCAGGAAAGACCCGCCTCGAGCTTGAACTTAAAGGGCGGGATCTTTCCCGAACAGATGGCCTTAGCTGATCTTTCCTCCGACATGATGGCGATTGATGGCTTTATAGATTTGTCTGCCAAGACCACTATGGGTACCTTTAACGGACGAACTCCGATGCCACCTGCCCGTGTGTCACCTCAAAAGACGGGAATTGTGTATTGTCTCACCCAGCCTTCGCCTGGTATGGTTTATGGTGTAAGGGCAGATGGCTGTAAGCGGCACAGCAAGTGCCTATTGAGACCGGTTGCATCATCGACCTCGTGGCAGACCAGCTACGGCAATGAACACGATATCGACTCACTCGAAGACAGCGCGCGGAGGGCAGGTGCATACACCGCGGCAACGGCGT